>WQTW01000052.1 GCA_009786085.1 Pseudomonadota bacterium
GGGCAGAGTGGGCTGCCCTCTCCCGCCCTTCGGGCACCCTCTCCCGCAAGCGGGAGAGGGGGGGGGTAAGCAGGACGAGCAAGTTTGAAATGGTATGTTGTCAGCGATAAAACGGTAAAGGAATCATCATGTCTCACAATGAAACGCTATTCGAGCGCGCGCAAAAAATCATTCCCGGCGGCGTCAATTCGCCGGTGCGGGCATTCCGTTCGGTCGGCGGGGTGCCGCCGTTCATCGCGCGCGGCGAAGGGCCTTATCTGTGGGATGCCGATGGTCGCAAATACGTCGATTACGTCGGTTCATGGGGGCCGCTGATCGTCGGTCACGCGCATCCTGACGTGTTGCGCGCCATCAGCGACAAAGCGCGCGACGGCTTGTCGTTCGGCGCGCCGACCGAAATCGAAACCGAACTGGCCGAATATCTGTGCCGCCGCTTGCCGTCGATGGACATGGTGCGATTGGTGTCGTCGGGCACCGAGGCGACGATGTCGGCGCTGCGGTTGGCGCGCGGTTTCACGAAGCGCGCCAAAATCATCAAATTCGAGGGCTGTTACCACGGTCACAGTGACGGACTGCTGGTGAAAGCCGGGTCGGGGATGCTGACCTTCGGGCAGCCGTCGTCGGCGGGGGTGCCGCCGTCGATCGCGCAGGACACGATGGTGCTGCCGTACAACGATCTTGCCGCCGTGACGGCGGCGTTCCACGAAGCGCCCGACGCGATTGCCGCCGTGATCGTCGAGCCGATCGCGGGCAACATGAACATGGTCAAGCCGAAAGTCGGTTTTCTCGAAGGCTTGCGGGTGCTGTGCGACCGCTATGGTGCGGTGTTGATTTTCGACGAGGTGATGACCGGTTTCCGCGTTCACGCCGGCAGCGCGCAAGGGCTTTACGGCATCACGCCCGACATGACGACGCTGGGCAAGGTGATCGGCGGCGGTATGCCGGTGGCGGCGTTCGGTGGCAGGCGGGCGATCATGGAATGTCTTGCGCCGCTGGGGTCGGTGTATCAGGCCGGAACGCTGTCCGGCAATCCGGTGGCGGTGGCGGCGGGGTTGGCGACGCTGGCGTTGACCGATGCGCGCGGGTTCTACGACAAACTCGCGGCGGCCGCCTGGGCGTTGACGCAGGGATTGCAGGAGGCGGCGAAAGAGGCAGGCGTAGCGTTTTCAGCGACCTCGGAAGGCGGCATGTTCGGGCTTTATTTCGCCGATCAGGTTCCCGGCAGCTATGCGGAAGTGATGGCCTGCGATGTCGAACGTTTCAACCGCTTCTTTCACGGCATGCTGGACGAGGGCTTTTACTTCGCGCCGTCGGCATTCGAGGCGGGATTTGTATCGGCGGCGCACCAGCCGGACGACATAAAAGCCACCGTGTCGGCGGCAAGGAAAGTTTTTGCGGCGATTCGGGAGTGATGAAAAAGCAAGCAAAATGGAATGTTACAACCCCTCACGTTTTTCGCGGCGGTGTTGCCGCGAGGTGCTTCATCATTGCCGGTGAAATAACGATACATAGCAAACAGGGCTTCGTGCTATGATCGAAAATTACAAGACCTTTTCTTAGGGTATTAACGTGGATGCCAACAAGGGAGCCACCAACGCTTTGATATCGTCCCCTTCGCAGCAGGCGTTTTCGGATTTCATCGAGAATCCGGAGACGACGCTGCCGCAAGCACCGGAATCGGAACTGCCGCAAGAAGCAGAATCGGCTTGGGAGCCTGAGCCGGAACAAGAAGTGGCGCCTGTATGGGTGCCGGAACCGGAGGCTGAACCGCTACCGGAATCGCTGCCGGAATCGCTGCCGGAATCGCTGCAAACGCCGCCGCCGCCTGCGCCGGAAGCGAAATCGCCGCAGAAGTTGCTGGGCGAAGCGTTGATGGCGCGCGGCAAGCTCGACGCGCTGGCGCTGGAGCGCGCTCAGCGTTTGTATCAGGACACCCCGAACGAAAAATTTGCCAACCTGCTGATCACGCTGGGGTTGGTGGCGCCGATCGATGTCGCTGAAGCGCTGGCGCAGATTTACAACGTGCCGCTGGTGCGCACCGACAGCTTCCCGGAATTGCCGATTCTCGAAGAGCGGGTTTCGCCGCGTTTTTTGCGCGAGTCCAAAGTTTTGCCGTTGCACGAGGACGAAGAAGAATTGACGCTGGCGATGGTCGATCCGAGCGACACCTTCACCATCGAAGCGTTCACGATGGCGACCGGCAAGCGCATCGTGCCGCAAGTGGCGTTGCCGTCGGAAATCGAAGCGGCGCTCGAACGCTTGTACGGCGCGGGTCGTTCGGCGGTCGGACAGATCGTCGGCGACATCGGGATCGAGACCGACGAATTCGGATTGAACGCCGACGTGCAGCAGTTGAAAGACCTGGCGTCGGAAGCGCCGGTGATCCGGCTGGTGTCGCTGATCATCACCAACGCGCTGTCGATGCGCGCGTCCGACATCCACATCGAGCCGTTTGAAGATCGGCTGATCGTTCGTTACCGGATCGACGGCGTACTGCATGAAATCGAATCGCCGCCGAAACGCTTGTCGGCAGCGGTCATTTCGCGCGTCAAAATCATCGCCAACCTCGACATCGCCGAGCGGCGCTTGCCGCAGGACGGTCGTATCCGTTTGCGCTCGCAGGGCAAAGACATCGACTTGCGGGTTTCGACGGTGCCGACGATGCACGGCGAGTCGGTGGTGATGCGTATTCTCGACAAAGGCGGCGTCGCGCTCGATTTTCACAAACTCGGTTTCACCGAAAAAACGCTGGAGCGTTTTTTGTCGGCGCTGATGCAGCCGAACGGGATTCTGCTGGTGACCGGGCCGACCGGCTCCGGTAAAACGACCACGCTTTATACGGCGCTCGATCGCGTCAACAAGCCGGACGTCAAAATTCTGACTGTCGAAGACCCGGTCGAATACCAGATGCCGGGGATCAACCAGATTCAAGTCAAGCCGCAAATCGACCTGACCTTCGCCAACGCGCTGCGCTCCATCGTCCGGCAAGACCCGGACATCATCATGATCGGTGAAATCCGCGACCTCGAAACCGCGCAGATCGCTGTGCAGTCGGCGCTGACCGGTCACCTCGTGCTCTCCACCATCCACACCAACGACGCAGCGTCAACGGTCAACCGGCTGCTCGACATGGGAATGGAAGACTACCTGCTGACTTCGACCGTGATCGGTATTCAGGCGCAGCGGTTGGTGCGTACCCTGTGCGAACACTGCAAAGAGTCGTACACCGTGTTGCCGGAAATGGTCGAGGAACTCGGCCTGCGGCGGCTGGTTCCGGCAACGCAGCAGGAAGTGATGCTGTGGCATGCGAAAGGTTGCAAAGAATGCGCGAACACCGGCTACATGGGGCGCGTCAGCATCATTGAAGTGTTGCTGATGACCGACGCGGTGCGCAGCCTGGTGATGAAACACGCGACTTCCGGCGAAATCAAGGAGCAAGCGCTCGCCGACGGGATGGTCACGATGTACGAAGACGGCTTGCGCAAGGCGCTGGTCGGCATCACCACCATCGAAGAAGTGTTGCGGGCGACCCGCGAAGATTAATTATAGTGAACTGCGTGAACCTTTATACTTCGTTGACTTCGCCTTGCCGTACTGTTTGTACTGTCTGCGGCTCGTCGCCTCGTCTAAAAATTCACGCAGTCCACTATAACGAGAGCCGATAAACGATGCCGACCTACCGCTACAAAGCCGTCAAAGCCGGAGGCGAAACCGCCGTCGGTGTGATCGACGCGCCGACGCAAATGGACGTGATCGAGCGCTTGCGCGATCAAGGCATGATGCCGATCTCGATTGCGTTGGGCAGCGCCGCTGACATAGCGACAGGGAAAGGGAAAAGCAAAAAAAGCGTCAGTCTTTTCGCCAGCCGGAAAGTGACGCGCGAGCAATTGATGTCGCTGACGCGCGAACTGGCGACCTTGCTGCGCGCCGGTTTGCCGCTCGACCGTGCGCTGGAAACTTTGATCGCGCTGGCCGAAGCGCCGCCGCTGATTGCGTTGCTGCAAGGCATCCGCGACAACGTGCGCGGCGGGCGAGCCTTGTCGCAGGCGCTCGAACAGCGACCGGACGTGTTCACGCGCTTCTACATCAATCTGGTGCGAGCCGGTGAAGCGGGCGGCGCGCTGTCAACCGTGTTGACGCGGTTGGCCGATACGATGGAGCGCAACAAGGAACTGCGCGAAACCGTCAAATCGGCGATGATTTATCCGACGATTCTGTTGATCGTCGCAGTGTTGTCGGTGATCATTCTGTTGATCTGGGTGGTGCCGCAATTCGAGACGACCTTCGCGCAATCGGGCAAGGCCTTGCCGATTCCGACGCAGATCGTCGTCTGGCTCGGTGCGTTCATGAAAAACTGGTGGTGGACTTTGCTGATCGCTGCTTTTTTGTTCGGCGGTTCGTTGCGCGGATTTCTCAAAAGTCCGAAAACGCGGGCGGTTTGGGACGCCTGGGTGTTGCGACGGGCGCTGATCGGTGATGTGATCACGCGCACGGAAACGGCGCGGTTCGCGCGAACATTGGCGACCTTGATCGGCAACGGTGTCACGCTGTTGTCGGCGTTGGCCATCGTGAAAGACACGATGACCAATCTGGAAATGGCGCGGGTTCTGGACGGTGTGATCGCGCATCTGCGCGAAGGGCGCGGTTTCGGCAAACCGCTGGCCGACACCGGGCGATACCCGAAGCTGGCGACGCAGATGATTATCGTCGGCGAGGAAAGCGGCCGTCTGGAAGAAATGCTGATGCGCGTGGCCGATATTTACGACCGCGAAGTGCAGATCGCGGTCAAACGGTTTTTGTCCGTGTTGGAGCCGGTGATGATTTTATCGCTGGCGGTGGTGGTTTTTATGATTGTGTTGTCGATCATGCTCGGCATCATTGGAATGACCGACCTCGTGCGTTGACGGGGGAAAAGAGAGGAAACTATGTGGAAAGAGAAACAATTAAGAAAACAACGGCAGCGCGGGATGACGCTGATCGAAATTCTGGTCGTGCTGGTGCTGCTGGGCATCGTGATGGCGATTGTTGCCGGCAACTTCATCGGACAGGGTGAAAAGGCTAAGGCTGACGCGGCGCGTATCGAGATTCAACAAATTTCGCAGTCGCTTGATTTGTTCAAGCTGGAAATAGGCCGGTATCCGACCCAGTCGGAAGGTTTGCAGGCGCTGGTCACCAAACCTTCGGGATTGAACCGCTGGAACGGACCTTACGGGAAACATACGCAGGTGCCGAAAGACCCCTGGCAGAACGAATACAAATACGTGGTGCCCGGCAAGGGCGGCGCGCCCTATGAAGTGATTTCGTTGGGCGCGGACGGCAGAGAGGGCGGCGAAGGTGCCGATAAGGACATCTCCAGCGCCGATCTGTAATCACGGTTCGGCGATAAGCTTTTCAGCAGCGCGGCGCGGCAGCGTGAGACGCCATGCTGTACGCGGGATTACGCTGCTGGAAATGATGGTGGTGCTGGTGCTCGTGGCGATCGTCATGGGCACGGCGTTGCCGATACTTCTTGGCGACGGGCCGACGGACAGAGAGATGCGCAGCGCCGCCCGTCAGTTGGCGGCAGCGGCGCGGCATGTGCGCGCAGAAGCCGTAGCGCAACGGCGCGAGACGTTTCTGGTGCTCGATCTCGAAAACAAGCGTTTTAGAATCGATCAGGATTCGCGCGAATATCAGTTGCCGGAAGCCGTCCTGCTGGCGTTGTTTACGGCACAAACGGATCAGATCAGCGAAACGGTCGGCAGCATTCGTTTCTTTCCGGACGGTGGATCCAACGGTGGACGCATCACGGTGAGCGCCGGTGAAAACAGCGACCGCAAATACGAAGTCGATATTGATTGGCTGACAGGCCGCGTGGCGATTCTGGAGTGACGATGGTGACTTGCGTGAACCGCGATACTTCGCGTTGTCGCAACCCTTTTCTCACAACGCTGAGGGGTGTCCGTAGGCGCGGCCTCATGACCTCTGGCGTCATTGCGAGCGAAGCGAAGCAATCCAGAAAAAGCTCACGCGAAGGCGCGAAGGCGCGAAGCGAGGTTGAAGCCCCCTTTTCAAAGGGGGTGTCCGCCGAAGGCGGACGGGGGTTTGTTCCCCTTTTCCGCAACGGATGCGAAAAAGGGAAAGGTTGGGCTGGATTGCTTTCCGCTACGCTTCGCTCGCGGCTAAAGGCCGCTCGCAATGACGCCACGTGTATGGATAAAGCGCTGCCCGCAAGAGGAGAGCGGAGGAAAGAGCACGGCTTCTCGCTTCTCGAAGTGCTGGTGGCGTTTGTGGTGTTGGCGCTGATCGGCACAGCCTTGTTTCGGCTGTTTGGCGGCGCGATGAACAACGCCGCGTCGGTCGACGCCTGGAGTCGCGCCGCGCAAGTGGCGCAAAACCAGTTGGCGCAGGCGGCGGCGATGCACCCGTTGCAAGCGACGTCGGCCAGCGGCAAGGACGGCGATGTGCACTGGTCGTTGGTGGTTGAGCCGTACACACCGGCGGCGCTCGAAGGCGAGACGACGCAACCGACGGAATCGTTGACTTACAGACTGTACCGCTTGCAAGTGGACGTTCGTTTTCCCGGCGTGGCCGCCAAAGACAGAACGTTTTCACTGGAAACGCTCAAAATCAGTCAGATCGAGCAGGGGAAGTGACCGTGATGTATTCCTCCCGCCGCCGTTTACAGGGGTTCACGCTGGTCGAACTGATCGTGGCGCTGCTGTTGCTGTCGCTGATTTCGGCGACGTTGTTCGGCGTGTTCCGCACGGCGGGGAAGAGCGTCGAAGTGGGTGAGCAGCGCGTCGATGATGCGGCGTCGATCCGGCTGGTCGAAGATTTTTTGCGGGCGCAATGGGAGAACATGCACCCGTCGCGCCAGCGCAAGATGAACGAATTCCCGCTGATTTTTGAAGGCGGTCGCCATCAACTGACGTACATCTCGGCGTTGCCGCCACGGGTGTTGGGCGGCGGGTTGTGGGCCTGGCGCTTGCATGTGGTGCGTGAGGGCGGTCACGGTCGGCTGGTGCTCGAACACGCGATTCCCGAGACCGACAAAATGGGAAAGAAAACGCTGAAATTTTCGCCGGACAAACGATCCATTCTGGCGGATCGCGTCGATAGCGTGACGTTTCAGTATTTCGGAATTCAGGGCGAGGCGGCGGTCAATACGGAACCGAAATGGAGCAACGACTGGAAAGACGATCAGCGGTTGCCGCAGATGATTCGGATGGATGTCAAGCTGGAAGACGGCACACAATGGCCGACGTTTTACGCGGAAGTGCGCAAGGGCATGGAAGCGGGTTGTCGGCAGTGGAACGAGGGCGCCGGAAAATGTTCAAGCGTATGAGTCAGCGTCAGGGATCAGAGGGCAGAGCTCAGGGATCAGAAAGCCCCCGCCTTGCTCCCTTTTCAAAGGGGGTGTCGGCGAAGCCGACGGGGGTTTGTTTCTCACGCGAAGGCGCGAAGGCGCGAAGGAAAATGCGCCCCCTCCCCTTCAAGGGGGGGGCTGGGGTGGGGAAGGGGTTTCCTGGATTGCTTCCCGCCACGCTTCGCTCGCGGCTAAAGGCCGCTCGCAATGACGCCGCTCTTCTTCGCGGCTTCGCGGCTTCGCGTGAGAAAGATGCTTTTCGCCAACGCGGCATCGCGCTGATCATCGTCTTGTGGACGACGGTGTTGCTGACGGTCATTGCCGCCGGTTTCGCGTTTTCGATGCGCAATGAGGCGCTGGCGACGCAGAACGCGGTGTCGGCCGCCGCCGCGCGCTGGATCGCCAATGGCGCGGTGGAGCGGACGGTCTATGAACTGGCGACACCGCGGCTGGCGCTGGAAGACGCCTGGCAGCCGGACGGGCGGACGCATACCTGGCAGGAAGGCGAAGCGCGGATCGAGGTGAAGGCGGTCGATGAGGGCGCATACATCGACCTCAACACGGGCAGCGATATGCTGCTGAAAGGGCTGTTCGTGAGAACAGGCGGGCTGGACGAAATCGCCGCGACGAATCTGGTGGATTCGGTCGTCAACTGGCGCACCGAAGGGGACGTGAAGCGGATCGGCGGCGCCAAGGAAGCGGACTACAGGAAAGCCGGTTTGCCCTACGGCCCGGCCAATGCGCCGTTTGAGGCGGTCGAAGAGTTCGGCATGGTGCTGGGCGTGACACCGGAGTTGTATGGGCGCTTGTCCCCGTTTTTAACGGTCAATTCACGCCAGTCCAGCGTCAATCCGCGAACAGCGCCGCGCGAAGTGTTGCTGGCGTTTCTCAATGTCACGGAGGAGATGGTCGATGAATATCTGGCGCGTCGTCAGGAAGCGTTAGCCAACCGTCAGCCATTGCCGCCGTTTCCGGGCGGCGGCGGGGGGCGCGCGCCGGCCTGGCGGATCGAGGCCACCGTGACCATGGAGGACGGGACGCAGTTCACGCGAAAAGCCGTGATCCGCCGCACCGGCAACCCGAAGCGCCCGTTTGTGGCGTTGTTGTGGGGGGAGGCGTGATTTTCAGAAATCAGAAATCAGAAATCAGGAAAATGCACCACCTTTTTACAAAGAATGACGAGGTTCTGATCTCTGATTTTTGACCTCTGACCTCTGACACCTGATTGTGACTTTAAATGACAGCGGCGGATAGCGCGAGACAAGGGGGGCAGGTAGAATGTCTCATTTTCACCAAATACCATCAGGGGTAGTTTCCGGGTGTCGGCACTGACGGATTCATTGCAGAACAGTATGGCTGCTGCGGCGTGTAACTTTTGGCGCTGGTGGCAGAATGAGCTTGTGCAGCTTTTGCCGGTGACGATTCGTTCGCGCCTGCAACATCGGCGCTTGTTGCCGGTCGTGGTTTGCAGCGAGAAGCAATGGGAGTTGTGGACGCCCTCGCTGGAGAGCGGTCGCGCCACACGGGTGCTGCAAATGGTGTTCGACATGACGGTCGAGCCAGAGGTGCGCTTGTTTCAGGTGCGGGAAGCCATCGCGAAACTGGAATCGCCGGTGGCCTTGTCGTTGCCGTCGTCGATGATTCTGCGGCGGACGCTGGTATTGCCGTCCGCGCTCGAAGAAAATCTGAAACAGGCGCTGGCTTACGACCTCGATCGGCACACGCCGTTCCGCGACGATGAACTTTACTTCGATGCGCAAGTTATCGGACGCAACGCCGAGCGCGGCGAAATTCAAGTGGCGCTGGCGGCGGTGCAACGGGGTCACGCCGACCGTATCATGGCGAAGTTGCGCGAAGTCGGCGCTGAAATCGTGGCCTTGCCGGCAGACCCGCCCGAAAACATTGATTCGAAACTCAATCTCCTGCCGACCGAAGACCGTCCGAGTTGGCAACTCTGGCAGCGTTGGGCTGTCGGTGCTGCCGCGTTCATCGTGTTGCTGCTGTTCGCTGCGACGATTGCGTTGCCGATCTGGCAGAAGCGCGCGCAGGCGATCGATTTGCGGAAGCAGGCCGAGGTGATGCAAATACAGGCGTCCGAAGTGACGCGGCTGCACGACGAACTGGATCGTCTGGTCGCTGATCACGATTTCGTTCCTGAACGCAAGGGCGCGTATCCGACGAAAGCACACATCCTCAATGAAATTACCAAGCTGCTGCCCGACGACACCTGGTTGACGCAGATGGAACTCAAAAACACCGTGGGCAGCAAGGAGACACGTTATGAAGTTTTTTTGCGCGGCGAGTCGGCGAACGCCAGTCAGTTGGTGACCTTGCTGGAAGAATCCGGGTTGGTGACGCAGGCCGCGCCGCGTTCGCCGCTGACCGCGATTCAGGGGGCGGGCAGCGCCGGCGGAGAAATATTCGATATCGGCGCTCAGATCAAGCGGCTGCCGACGCCCGAGCGGGTGGCCGTGGTGACGGAAAAAGCGCCTCCACCGCCGCCACCTCCACCGCCGCCACCGCCGGAGCCGGAACCGGAGCCTACGCCTGTGGTTGTTCCTGTGATGGCTCCGCCGCCGGTCATTGAGCCGATACCGCTGCCGCCCGCGCCGACGGCAGCGCCTACGCCCACGCCGAGAACAACGCAGGCGGCGAGAAGAGCCGCAAGAGCGCAGCAGGCGGCTGCGGCCGCCGCTACGCCGCCCGCGCCGGTGGAAGAGCCTGTGGTCGAAATGGCGGCGAATGGCGAAGAAGCGGAAGAAGGCTACGCGCCGCCCGAAACGACGGAGGAAAGCGAATGAGCGTCAGGATGACACCGCTGCAATCGCGCGGCCTCGCGTTTTTACTGCTCATTCTGGCGCTGGTCGGCGTCTCTGCCGCGATCGCCGTGCCGACGTTGAAGCTGCATTACCGCTACGATAAAGCCATTGCCCAGCAGCAAGACCTGTTGGGACGTTATCAGCGCATGATCGCGCAAAAGCCGCAAGTCGAAACGGCGCTCGAAGAAGTCAGGCAGCGCGATGGTCGCCGCTTCTTTTTCAAGAACACCGCCGCCAATCTGGCCGGCGCCGAGTTGCAGGAATTGGTGCGGGCGGGGATCGAGCGCAGTGGCGGGCGCGTCACCACCAGCCAGAACATCGCGCCGAAAGAAGATGGCGACTTTTACAAAATCAGCGTCAACGTCCAGTTTTTTGCCACGACGGAAAACCTGCAAAAAGCGATTCAGGCGCTGGAATCGCAAAAGCCGTACCTGATCATCGACGGCATGACCCTGCGACCGATGAACACCAACCGCAACTTCAAACCGGCGCCGGGGCAGGAGCCGGAGATCAATGCGCAAATCGAAGTGTCTGGCTGGGCCTACCGGAGCAGCGACAGCGGAGGCGCGCCATGAGTTTGCGGACATTGACCATCATCGGCAGCGCGTTGGCGTTGTTGCTGCTGATCACGCTGGCCTGGGAAGTGGATCGGGGGCGGAAATTGCGCAAACAGTTGCCCGCGCCTGTTGTTGCCGCCAATCCGCTGGAAATCACCTTGTTGCCGGAGTTCAAAACCAGCGAACTGCACGAGCGCAGGGAAACCGTCGAACGCCCGTTGTTCGTGCCGACGCGCCGTCCTGCGCCGCCGCCGGACGCGGTCGAAAAAGAGCCGAGCAAAGTCGAGCGCGGCCTGTTCGTTTTGTCGGGGACGGCGATACAGGGGCAGACCCGTATTGCGTTCCTGCGAAACGCCAGGGACAATAAACCGAAAACCGTGCGGGTTGGCGATGTTGTTGAAGGGATGAGCGTTTCCGTCATCACCGCTGACAAAGTGATTCTGACCGCGGGCGGACAGGAAGAAGAATTGCTGCTGAAAGTGGCATCAGGCCCGAAGGGCGCCGTGACACCGGCGGCCATACCGCAACCGCAGCCGGGACAACCTGCGGTGAGACCGCCGGTGGGCAGTCCGCAGGCGGTTTCCGGGGCGGAATTGGGGGCAGCGCCGGTACAAGCAGGAGATGCGGGCGGAACGGCGCGTGAGCGCGCCAGAGCGGCAAGAAATAGAGCAGGGCAATGAACCTGAAAACCCCCGTGGGAGGCTTTCAGGTTGAAACGTTTTTATAAGGAAAATCGGATGATTTCTGAACAATTAAAGCGGCATGTTTCAAGCGCGGGTCTTTTGACGATACTGATCTTCGTATTGTCGTCCTGTGTGCCCGCCAGCAAAGACGCGCCGATTGAAGTCGATCCCAGCACGGCGGAAGTGATCAAAAGCAGCAAAATGCCGTATTCGCAGGCGCTGGCGGAAACGGTCGAGCGCGTCAAAACGGGCTCCGAAGACGATGATCGGATCAAAATCTTCAAAGGCAGCGGCATCATGGTCAAGGGACAGACCCCCTGGGAGTCTGCGCCGCCCGTTATCGTGACGCCTCCGGCCAGAAGCGCCGCACCGACCCCGCCGACACCGGCAGTCAGAAGCGGCAGAGGCGCCCCGCAGCCGGTGACGACAACGCCACCGGCGCCGGCAGTCGATGGCAGCGCCTCGTTGGCAACTACGCCGGCAACCACGCCGACAACTGCGCCGGCAGCTTCGGCGACAACTGCGCCGACAGCGACGCCTGCTGCGCCGCCAACGCCAACCACGCCGACCACCGGCAGGAGAGCCCGTGGCGCTGGTGCGGCCACACCACCCGCCGCGCCGCCGCCCGACAGTAGCGCCACGCCGCCTGCTACGACCACAGCGCCGACGCAGCCGACATCGGAAACCAAGAGCGACAGCAGCGTCTCATTGGCAACTGCGTCGGCAACTGCGCCGGAAACCGCATCGGCAGCCACAACCACCACGCCGCCGACAACACCGACCACCAGCAGAAGAACCCGCGGTGCTGGTGCGGCCACGCCACCGACCGCGCCAGCCGCGCCGACACCTCCTGCACCTGTTCCAACCGACAGCAGCGCCACGCCGGCACAGCCCGCCACCGCGCCCGCCCCAACAACCGACCAGAGCGCCGCGCCGGACGCTTCCGCCGCTGTTTCCGCCACACCGCCAAGCAGCCGCCGAGCGGCGCAGTCCGCGCCGCCGCCGACCCCGCCGTCAGCCAGAGGCGGCGGCAGCATCGTACTGAATTTCGAAGCGGCGGATTTGCGCGAAGTCATCCGCAACATCCTCGGCGACATCCTCGGCGAAGCGTATCTGATCGACCCGACCGTCAACGGACAAGTCACCATCCGAACCTCGTCCGGCATCCCGCGTGATTCGCTGTACGCCACCCTTGAAACCCTGTTGCGGATGAACAACGCAACCATGACCAAAGAAGAAGGGATTTATAAAATTCTTCCCGCTGCCGTCGGTTTCAAAGGCAGCGTGACGCCGCAGTTGGGCAACTCGCAGCGCCCGTTGCCGAAGGGCTTTTCAGTGCAAATCGTGCCGTTGCGCTACGTCAGCGCCAAAGAAATGCTGAAAATCCTGGAGCCGTTCGCCAAAGACGCGCAAGCCACGCGCACCGACGACGTTCGCAACCTGATCATCCTTTCCGGCACCGAACTGGAACTGCGCCACCTGCTCGACACCATCGAAATGTTCGACATCAACTGGATGTCGGGAATGTCCGTCGGCCTCTTCAAACTGAAAAACGTCGAAGTGAAAAACCTGGCGCAGGACATTCAGAGCGCGATCGGCGGCGACAGCGGCATGGGGCTGATGCTCGGTGCGATGAAATTCATCCCGATCGAGCGGATGAACATGCTGATCGTCATCACGCCGCAGCCGGACCAGTTGGATGAAGTGAAAAAATGGATCGAGCGCTTCGACGAAGAAGACAACATGGAAACCCCGCGGCTTTACGTCTATACGCTCAAATACGCGCGCGCCGACAAACTTGCGCCGCTGCTGCAACAAGCGTTCACCGGCAAAAACACCGGGCCGACGCGGATACAGCAGGCGACCACCGCGCCGGGAACCACAGGCGTGACCATGGGAGGCGCGCGCCTTCCCGCCGGCACGGTGGGGGCAGGCACAACGCGACCCGGAACCACCACCGGAGTGCGACCGCAGCAACAGCAAACAACAGCCGCCGCGCGGCAGCAACAAGCGCAGATGGCGGCGGGCGCAGCGCGTCCGGGGATGCCCGCGCGACCCGGCGCCCTGGCCACGGGAAGCGCCGGCATGGGAATCGCGCAAGACATCCAAGTCGTTGCCGATGAAGACAACAACGCGATCCTGATCGTGGCGACACCGTCCGAATACACACTGGTCGAACAAGCGCTGAAAAAACTCGACGTGCCGCAGCGGCAAGTTGTGATTGAAGTGACGATGGCGGAAGTGACGCTTTCCGACTCATTGAAATTTGGCACCAAATGGTGGTTTACCAGCAAAAGCGGAAACACCTATGGAGGGATAGATTCACCAACGATGCCCGTCGGCCTTGGCGGTGGAGCGTTTAACCTGATCCTCAATCGCTCACAGATTGATGCATTCATTTCGGCGACAGACGGTACAAATAACGTCAAACTGGTGGCCAATCCGCACATCGCGGCGCTGGACAATCAGGAAGCGACCATCTCGATTACCCAACAGATACCGTACAAGGTGACTTCGTTTAGTGGAGGCGTAAGCGATTATCGGTCGGACGACTGGAGGTACGCCACCCCGGGCGTGACCGTAAGAGTCAAGCCGCGCATCAACGACGGCGGAAACGTCAGCATGGAAGCGGACATCGAATTCAGCGCCCTTTCCGGCGCGCCGTCTTCGGAAGGAGCCGCGCCGCCCTTGATGAGCCGGAATGTCTCTTCGCAACTGATGGTGCCCTCTGGCAGCACGATGGTGATCGGCGGCCTGATCCGTGACGACAACACCTCCAATAGTGACGGGGTGCCGCTCCTTTCGCGGATACCCGTTGTGGGAGCGCTATTTGGGGAGCAATCCTGGACCAATGCGCGCACCGAACTGGTCATTTTCCTGACGCCGCGCGTGATTGAAAACGACGAGGATCGTCGCTCGATCATTCAGGATCTGCGTCACCGGATGGACAATCTGGAAGGGCTTTTACAGAACAGCAAGGCGCTGCCGACCGATTTGCTGCGCCGCGAGGTTCTTGTGGAAGAGCCGGACGAAGACGAATAACAAAACTCCCTTCCCCCGCCTGCGGGGGAAGGCAGGGATGGGGTGCCGGATGTCAGATGTCAGATGTCAGATGTCAGATGTCAGGTATCAGAGAAACATCTTTTCACGCGAAGGCGCGGAGTGCGCGAAGGAGCGAAAAGCCCCCTTTTCAAAGGGGGTGTCGGCGAAGCCGACGGGGGTTTGCAGGG
>WQTW01000053.1 GCA_009786085.1 Pseudomonadota bacterium
TCTATGCGTTCTTTGCGGTGAATCTTTTTCAACAAACCCCCGCCCGCCTTCGGCGGGCACCCCCTTTGAAAAGGGGGCTTTTCTGATTCCTGACCTCTGACATCTGACATCTGATATCTGATATCTGATATCTGCCCTCTGATCCCTGCTCTCAATACTCCACCGGCAACGGATCGAGTGAGCGCCACAGATACCAGGTGGCGACGCTGCGGTACGGTCGCCAGGTTTCGGCCAGCGCCTGCATTTCGTCGAGGCTGAGCGGATGTTCTCCGGCGTAATGCAACCGAATCGCTTTTTGCAGTCCGAGGTCGGCAATCGGAAAGACATCGGCGCGCAGTTCGTGAAACATCAGAAACATTTCCGCCGTCCAGCGTCCGATGCCTTTGACGGCGACGAGCGCTTCGATCAGCGCTTCGTCGGTCAGCGTTGTCCAGCTTTCAGGATTCAACGAGCCGTCGGCAAAACGACGGGCGAGGTCTTGCATGTATTCGGCTTTGCGCTGCGACAATCCGGCATTGCGCAGCGCGTCCGGCGTCAGCGCGGCAACCGCCGCCGGAGCAACGGCGGGAAAAGCGACGTCGGCATGAGCGGGATCGACGGCGGTGACGAAGCGCCGCCAAACGGCGTCCGCCGCTTTGACCGAAATCTGCTGGCCGACAATCGCGCGGGCAAGCGCGGTGAAGGCGTCGCTGCGTCGGCGTAGGTGGATTTCCGGGTAGGCGTCGATCAGGCCGCGTAACGCCGGATCGCGGCGCGATAGCAGGCGGGTGGCGCGATCCCAGTAGTCGGGTTTCATGGTGAGTTCCATTCGGGAAAATCCAATGGTACATTACTCAGGGGGCAGAAATCAGAAGTCAGAAGTCAGAAGTCAGAAGTCAGAAGTCAGAAGTCAGAAGTCAGAGGTCAGAGGTCAGAGGTCAGAGGTCAGAGGTCAGAGGTCAGAGGTCAGAGGTCAGGTAGCGCCGGACACCCCTTCCCCCGCTTGCGGGGGAAGGCTGGGATGGGGGTGTCAGGGATCAGAGGTCAGGGATTAGGAATCAGAAAAACAGCTTCACGCGAAGGCGCGAAGCCGCGAAGGAACGAAACTCCCCTCTCCCCTTGCGGGAGAGGGGTGAAAGGATTGTATTTTATTTCCCCCTCTCCCGGCCTTCGGCCACCCTCTCCCGCAAGGGGAGAGGGTTGGATTCTGCGACGTTGCTTCGCGCCGCGCAGAATGACGACTTTTTTCTTTGCGCTCTATGCGTTTCTTTGCGGTTTATCTTTTTCAACAAACCCCCGCCCGCCTTCGGCGGGCACCCCCGCAAACCCCCGTCGGCTTCGCCGACACCCCCTTTGAAAAGGGGGCAAGGCGGGGGCTTTTCTTCTTCGCGGCTTTGTGCCTTCGCGTGAAAAGGGTTTTTTCTGATTCCTGATTCCTGATCCCTGAATCACATTCTGGCGATTTCTTTTTTCAGCGCCTCGACGTTGCGCTCGTGCAGGCTGACCGATTCGCGCAATTGCGCGATCCGGGCGGCGTATTTCTGCGGGTTGAGGAATTCGTCCGGCAAGGCCGGTGGCGCGCCGTTCGCGTAGGCGGTGCGCGCTTCTTCGAGCAATTTGCTTTCCGCCGCCAGTTCGTTTTCGATGACTTTGCGCCGCATCGCGTCGCGCTCTTTCTGCTTCTCGGCGGACACTTTCGGCAGCGCGCTGCGGGCGGCGGGTGTTGCCGCGGCGCCTTTGGCTGCCGGTGGCGTCGGCGGCTCGACGGTGGCGAAACATTGGCGCTTTTTCCAGTCGGCCCCCGGCGAGACGTTGGTGTACAAGGTTTGCCCGGCGTTGTTTTCGTAAACGCAAATTTCGGCCAGCGCGTGACCGGCGCACAGCGCCAGAACGCCGCCCGCGGCAACGCGGGCAGACGATTTCAGCAAGGAGATAAAAACTTCGTTCATCCTATAAGCTGTAATACAAATCATACTCAATCGGATGCACCGCCATCTGCATGCGCGTCACTTCTTCCTCTTTCAGCGCGATGAACGCATCGAGCAGATCGTTCGAGAACACGCCGCCGCGCGTCAGGAAATCGCGGTCGCGGCGGAGATGATCGAGCGCTTGTTCAAGGCTGGAGCAGACGGTCGGAATCCTGGCGTTTTCTTCCGGCGGCAGATCGTAGAGATTTTTGTCGGCGGGATCGCCCGGGTGGAATTTGTTCTGGACGCCGTCCAGCCCCGCCATCATCAGCGCCGCGAACGCCAGATACGGGTTGGCGGTCGGGTCGGGGAAACGCGCTTCGATCCGGCGACCCTTCGGGTTGGCGACATAGGGAATGCGGATCGACGCCGAACGGTTGCGCGACGAATAAGCGAGTTTCACCGGCGCTTCAAAGCCCGGCACCAGGCGGCGGTACGAATTGATCCCCGGATTGGTGATCGCGTTCAGCGCCCGCGCATGCTTGATGATGCCGCCGATGTAATAGAGCGCCGTTTCCGACAGACCGGCGTAACCGTCGCCGGAGAACAGATTTTTGCCGTCCTTCCACAACGACTGATGCACGTGCATCCCGGAACCGTTGTCGCCGACAATCGGCTTGGGCATGAACGTCGCCGTTTTGCCGTAACGGTGCGCGACATTGTGAATGACGTATTTCATGATTTGCAACCAGTCGGCGCGTTGCACCAGCGTCGAGAAGCGCGTGCCGATTTCGCACTGACCGGCGCAGCCGACTTCGTGATGATGAATCTCGACGGGCACGCCCATCTTTTCCAGCGTCAAACACATTTCCGAACGCAGGTCGTGCAGACTGTCCACCGGCGGCACCGGCAAATAGCCGCCCTTGACGCGAGGCCGATGGCCGGGGTTGCCGCCGTCCATTTTCTCGGACGACATCCAGGGCGCTTCATCCGAGAAAATCTTGCAATGACAACCCGACATGTCGATGCCCCATTCGACGGCATCGAAAACGAAAAACTCCGGCTCCGGGCCGAAATACGCCGTGTCGGCAATGCCGGTCGATTTGAGATACGCTTCGGCGCGTCGGGCGAGCGAGCGCGGATCGCGCGAATAACCCTTGCCATCGGCCGGATCGACCACATCGCAGACCAGATTCAGCGTCGGTTCCTCCATGAACGGATCGAGCACGGCGGTGTTGGGATCGGGCATCAACAGCATGTCGGACGCCTGAATGCCCTTCCACCCGCTGAACGACGAACCGTCAAACGGATGGCCTTGCTCGAAAAGGTTTTCATCGAGCAAACGGGACGGCACCGTCATATGGTGCTCCTTCCCCAGCGTATCGGTGAGGCGGAAATCGACAAAACGCACCTCGTTTTCCCGAATCATCGAAAGAACTTCTGCGACGGTAGGCATATCAAGCTCCTGAAACAACGCGCCAAAACGGCGGAATTTCAAATGGTAACCCGTGAAAGCCCTATCCTTCAAGTCAGAGGACAGAGAACAGGGGTCAGAGGTCAGAAAGGCGTCATTCTGCTTGGCGCATAGGTCGCTGGTGAGCGGCCTTTAGCCGCGAGCGAAGCGTGGCGGGAACCGCGACGTTTGGCTTATGCGGAGGCGCGGAGGCGCGAAGAAGAAAAGCCCCCTTTTCAAAGGGGGTGCCGCCGAAGGCGGGCGGGGGTTTGGTTTGAAGCCCTCTCCCGCTTGCGGGAGAGGGGTGGGGGAGAGGGCGTAGGGGCGGCAATCTGCCGCCCGTAACGCACGTCCCGGACTGCGCCGCTGCCCGGCTTGTCCAGGCTACACGGTGGATTGCGCCGCTATGCGGCTTATCCATCCTACGCGCACTGTCATTCTGCGCGACGCGAAGCGGAGTCGCAAAATCCAAAAAACAGGGCGCGATAAATCGCGCCCCTACGCCCCTACCCTGGCCTTTCCCCGTGAGTGGGGGAAGCGGTTTGCGCTTTCGTGTCTTTTCGTGGTTAACCGTTTTTCCCCGCGTGCCCTGCGCCTCCGCGTGAGACCGACCTGTCGCGGTTCCCGCCACGCTTCGCTCGCGGCTAAAGGCCGCTCACCGCGACCTATGGCGCCGCAGGCGAAGCGTTCCGGTCGGCTTCCTCGACCCGTTGCTGCATCACCTTCTGGGCGGCCTCGATTTCTTTCATCGCCGCTTCCATCTGCTGTTTGGCGCGTTCGGCTTCCTCGGCCTTCATTTGCGCAGCGGTTGCCGCCGTGGTGGCGGTTTCAACGCCGCAGCCCGCCAGCAGGGTCGCGGTTGCCGCCAATGTGAAAAAGAGTTTTTTCATGGTGTTCCTATGTGTTTGTTACGATCGTCACGCAAGCATTGTACCGCGCGAGGGCGGGACGGTGAACCGCATGAACCTATGGCGCGACATCGCTTTCGGCAAGTTCTTGCGCGGCGATTTTCTGCGTTACCTTATAACGCAAATAGGTGGTGAAATCCGGCGCCCACAGCGATTCCCCCAACGAAACGATGCGCGCCCGCTCAAATTCCGGCGCGGAACACCATAGCAGCGTCGGGAATATTTCAGAGGGCGCAGTGTTTTTGAGATCCGGGGGGGCATACGCTTCCGTCAGACCACCGATGACCAAGCAGTCTTTGAGTTCATCTCGCACCCATAAACGCTGTCCAGGCACGGCCTCCGTGTCGCCCTCATCGAACGATGGCGGAAACGCGAAGGAATAAAATCGCCACGGGGCTTGCGCGGGAATCATATGAAAAGAAATGGTTTCTGATAAGCGCGGGATTTGCGCGACCGGCAACAACTGTAGCGGCGGATAACCGTCATGCAGCGACAGGAATTCCCGATAATCGTCGGGGAACGTTATTCCCAATCGCTTTTGCGCTGCGGCGATTTGCTTCGCGTCAGCAGGAGCGGGCAATGGGGGCGGCACAGATTTCTTGAGCCGCGCGAACCATCCTCCGCTGGGCTTTGGAGGCTCGGGTTCCGGCATTTGCGCCAACAGTTGAGGAACTTTCATCCCCTCCAGCGACAGAAAGACGCGCTGTTGCGTTTGTTTCTGTTTTTCCGGGTCGATTTGTAAAGATGAAAAGGGTTGCTCTGCCGACGTTCCCATTGCGGTCAATCCCCAGAAAATCAGTGGCAGACACCACAAACCGAGATACACCGTCGCCAAAGTTACTCGGTGTTTCCAGTTTATCGCTGTCTGTGCCAATGCGGCTGCGACGGTTCGTGCTTGTTGCAAGCGTCGCGGCATGTTGGTGGTTTCGCCGAGGTGTTGTTGCAGCGCGCTGAGCGCCAGCCGTTGTTGTTGATCGGGAGCGGCGCCGGAAAAAGAGGTATCGGCTGCCAGCAGACGTACGATCCGGTCGCTGGTAAACAGCGATGGAATCCATAAAATTTTATCGCTGGTAAATAGCAATGGTGCCCATAAGTATAATATCAAGGCTAATACGATCAGCGAATAAAGACCGAAATAAAATGCGGTTACCACGAGAGCAAGACAGATGATGATGAGGAAGGCTGTTCGCACGATGAGCCACTGCGGCGGTAAAATGGCTTGCACAATGTGAGCGCCGACAAGCGGTTGTATCGGCAACAGGGTAAAGTAATTTAAAAATAATAAAAGGGTTGCTGCTGTCAGTGCTGTTGCGGACAACGGTTCGGTATTGGCCGCATCAAAACCAATGAAACCCAACAACGCCCAGCCTAGCACAATCCCCGGTAACGCTCCCATCATTGCCGACCAAGCGTGCCGTGCTGGGTTTGACTTTTGCTCCATGTCGGCAGTAGCGCAGCCAAGTAACGGAAGCATCGACGTTTTCTTGTGTTGGCAATCAAACAGGCGCGACGCCAGATAATGACCGCCAGCGTGCAAGATGAAGATACCGAGAAAGACGAGCGTGAGCGGCAAACCCAAGAACATCGTACCTAATACGACAAACAAAACGCCCCAGGCCACCAGCAACAACCACCGCCAGCGTGTCGGCAACAGGCATTTCTGCCAACGTTCGTAGATCATTGCAAACATCAGTTGTCGGGCAAGCGGCACGTTGGTCTTGTTCGCTTTCGGTCTTGGCCGTGTCCAATGAAGCCACAGGAAACGCAGCGCGAAAGCCAGTGTCGGGCGAGCGACGCCTTGCGCATCGCGCCATAATTTTCCGGCGCTGACCAAGCGAACAGCGACATCAAGAATTCCATGTATTTCCGCAGATAAGGTTTCCAGCGATCCAAAACCGACGGCAGTCGGCGTATTGAAACGCTCCACCCAGCGCAGGTGTTGCATCCATTGTTCGGCAAGCGTCACGCCGGAAATCGTTTGCGCCAAGTGTTTGTCGTTGGCAACAGTTTCATCGGCAACATTATGCACTTGGCTGTTGAGTTCGCGCCCGTCGGCCAGACGGGTAATGAAATGGGTGTCTAATTCATTCGGTGCCGCGATATTGAGCGGCGGAAGTAATAACGCCAGCGCGTTCTTTTCTGTGTGACAAAACACGGCGCCGATCATCGCAAAAGCACTTGGCGTTTCCTTCTCAGGGGTGACCACAATCCATTGCGGCGGCGAAAAACCGAGCGCTGCCAGTTCGGTGGCGGCTTTTTCGTAAAGATCGGCGGTGGCTGTTGGCGGAGGAAAGCCTTCCGGCAAACGGCGTATGATCCATGAAGGAAAGGTCACGGCTAAAAAAGCGCGCAGATACATCAGCGTCACTGCGCATCCGATGGCAACAATGATAACCAGCGCGTTAAACCACATCTTGGCTCCCTGCTTTTTTGATTTCGGCAATCATATCGCGAACGGCGTCTTGGTGGTTCATGATGAAGGTGTGGGCAGCATGAATTACGACGCGCCGGACATTCGGCAATGTATCTGGAAACGCGGTTTCCTCGACGCTCAAAATGCCGTCGTTGACCGCATCGGCGAACGGCGAAAAACGACCGCGCCAACCGCGCGTTCCGACGTAAACCGTTGTCGGCATCGACGGAATCGGCAGCGCCGCCATGAACGCCGGATCGGCCAGCAACCGCCCCATCTCGCCGGTCAGCCAGCGATAGGGACGATGCGAAGCAAAGCGTCGCGCCAAGCGACAGGCGACGGTCGGCGGCGTCAGAAAAAAACAGGATTGCGGCGGGATCGCCAATTCGGGCAACACGCTGCGGATCAACGCCGTTCCCAGCGAGTGGCCGATCAACACATACGGCGGCGTCAGCGCGTCGATGCGCGCTCGCAACCGCGCCCGACACGGCGCGAAGCGTTCAAACGTCGCCGAGTAACCGAAACAACGCGCATCCATCCCCGCCGCCCGCAAGCGTCGCGCCAACCGCGCCATCGAAAGCGGTGTGCGACCCAGACCGTGAAGCAAAAGCGCCGAAATGTTCATTTCGGCATTGTAAAGCGAATCTCTCGTTTTGTTGTCTCACGCGAAGAAAAGCGGTTAACCACGAAAAGCACGAAAGCCACGAAAAACATCCTCACGCGAAGGCGCGAAGCCGCGAAGAGACAGCCCCCGACTCGCCCCCTTTCCAAAGGGGGTGTCGGCGAAGCCGACGGGGGTTTGCTAAAAGCAATTAACCGCAAAGAACGCATAGAGCGCAAAGAAAAAACGTCATTCTGCGCGAAATCGCAGGACGCAGAATTTATAAAAACGTCTCACGCGAAGGCGCGAAGCCGCGAAGAAGAACTCGTCATTGCGAGCGAAGCGAAGCAATCCAGAAAATGTGTGCAACGAAAAAACTGGATTGCTTCGTCAATTCGTCCTCGCAATGATGCATTTCTGATGCCTGATATCTGACAACCCCATCCCCACCGCCCTCTCCCCCACCCCTCTCCCGCAAGCGGGAGAGGGGAGATTCGTTCCTTCGCGGCTTCGCGCCTTCGCGTGAGGCCAAACGTCGCGGTTCGTTGTACTCACCGCGACCTATGCGCTACGCGGCTTGTCCAACCTACACCAACGGCTTCTTATACGTCCCGCCGGTGTTGCTTTCGTCCAAAGTTCCGTCAAGCTCGATCAGCAGGCATTTCACGAGGGATTTGCACACGGGGCGATGGCGCACGCCTTTGGGGACGATCAACATATCGCCCTGGTTCAAGGTTTCAAGGCCGTCTTCAAACTCCAGATCAAACGTGCCCTCTATCACGTAAAACAATTCGTCGGAATTTTCGTGACAGTGAAAATCCAGCGTTCGGTTTTCGACTTGCAGCACGCTCAATGTATGGTTGTTCAGGCGACCGATTTCAAGGTATTGGAACAAGGCGGCGCTGTTTGCTTTTTCCAGCAGGTTTGTTTTTCGGATCATGCGTTTTCCTTTCTTTCGTTTGGAGCAATGTTTCTTTGATGCCCCCATCCCAGCCTTCCCCCGCAAGCGGGGGAAGGGGCTTCAAACCCCCGCCCGCCTTTTCGGCGGGCACCCCCTTTCAAAAGGGGGCTTTTTCTCCGCGCCCTCCGCGTGAGAATTCTTCTTTGCGCTCTATGCGTTTCTTTGCGTTCTTTGCGGTGAAATGGTTTTTCTGATTCCTGACCTCTGATACCTGATAACCCCTCTCCCCCGACCCCTCTCCCGCAAGGGGAGAGGGGAGATTCGTTCCTTCGCGGCTTCGCGCCTTCGCGTGAGGTAATTCCCGGACGGCGCTTCGCTACGCTTCGCCGCTTCGCGTGAGCCAACACGTCGCGGTTCGTTGCGCTCACCGCGACCTATGCGCTGATTTCTGTCCTCTGACTTCTGATATCTGCTCAGGTGCACTGTTCAACGTCACCGCCACCACCGCGCCGAGCGCATCGTCGCGCGGCGACAGGCGCGCTGTGCCGCCGTGGAATTCGGCGATCAGTCGCACGATGTAAAGTCCCAGCCCGAGGTGCGGCGTGTCGCTGCGTTTGCCCTGGCGGACGGAGACCATCGGTTCAAACAGCGAGGCGTTGTCGCCTTCGGGCGGTAGCACGCCTTCGTTGACGACGCGCAGCACGGCGCTTTTGTCGGTCGCTTGCAGGCTGATGTCGATCACGGTGTCGGGCGCGGCGAATTCGTGCGCGTTGGCGACCAGTTTGTCGAGCATTTGCACGATCAGGTCGGGCGCGACGAAGCGGCGGCACGGCGCATCGGGAACGCGCAGCGAAAAGCGGCGGCCGGGATACGCCAGCGTGTAACCTTCGACACTGCTTTTGAGCAACGCGCAAAGGTCGATGTCGGCGCGTTCGGCGTCGATGATGCTTTGGTCGAGGCGCGAGGCTTCGGTCATTCGCGCCAGAATGTGCGACAACCGCGTCAATCCGCCCTGAGCGCGTTCAAGATAGGTGCGGCGTTCATCGTCGGACAAGGGTTCGTGCAGATTTTCGAGCGAGCTGCGAACGACGGCGATCGGCGTGCGCAGTTCGTGCGACAGACGGCTGGCGATTTGTTCGCGGTAAACAGCGGCTTCTTCGAGACGCCCGAGCACTTCCGAAAAACTGCGCGACAAATCGCCGATTTCGTCGCCGGCGTTGGCGCTGGCGGCAATGGTGCGCACGCGACCACGGGCATCGACGGCGTGTTCGGTTTCGTTGCGCAGGCGGCAAATACGCGCCGACAAACGCGATGCGTAAGCGATCAGCACGGCAGCGATCAGCAACACGGCGGCGAGCAGCAATGAAAAAAGTCTTTCAAATGCCTGATTGCGGGCGGCGAGAATGCCGTTGGTGGTTTCTTCGACGATGACGGCGCCGGCAACGCGGTCGCCGGTCCAGATCGGCGTGGTGGCGACGGTGATGGTGGCGGCGCGGTCGGTGGTCGGGCGTTGGCCGAGCATCGGAATGCCGGAGAGCGCACCTTCGACTTCACGCGCCGACGCCAGCGTTTGTGTTCCCGGCTCGTCCACGAAGTCTTCGGTCGGCTGTTCGATCAGGCGTGCGTAAACCGGCTCGATCAATCGCGCGCGCAACCAGGGCCAGGGGTCATACCAGGCGAACGGTTGTGGCGGTCGTTCGTCGATCATTCGGTGCAATGAACCGAGCCGCGCCAACACTTTCAGTTCGCGGTCGATCACCCACAAGCGCACGTTGGCGGGCACCAGCGGCGACAGCGCATTTTCGAGTTGTTGCTGCAGCATGTCCGACAGCGGTATGGTTGACGAAGATGCGGGTGACGAAGATGCGGGCGAAGCAGGCGACAGCAACGACGGCGTGACGACCAGCGGTTGCATCGGCAATCGCGGCGGCGTATCCAGCATGTCTGACGGCACATCCGAAAAATCGGCGGCATCGGCTTCGCGTTGCGCTTGCGGTAAAAAGATGAGGTTGTCGGCGCGAAAAACATCGGGGCGCTCGTACAGCGCCGTCGCCACCGCCTTGGCGGTCACGCGCAGCGCCCGCTCCTGACCGCTCTTGAGAAAGAGATCGACTTCGCGCAGGTGTTCATAACTGAGCCAGGGCAGAATCAACAACACGGTCAGCGTCAGCAGCAGTTGCAGCCGAATGCCGAAGCGCCAACCCTGGCGAGAGGAAGGAGTTGAGGTGTTCATGTTTCTTGCGGGTTCCAGCGGTAACCCATGCCGTAAACGGTGACGATGTGACCGAACGCCGGGTCGATGGCGGCGAATTTGCGGCGGATGCGTTTGATGTGCGAGGTGATCGTCGCTTCATCGACGTAGATGCGGGCATCCTTCATCAGGCTCTCGCGGTCTTTGACGTGGCCGGGATGACGCGCCAGGGTGTGCACCATCCAGAATTCGGTGACGGTGAGCGGCACCGGCGAATCCTGCCAATGCGCGGACAGTCGCGGCAGATCGAGACGCAACGCGCCGCGCACCAACACATCGTCGGCTTCCGGCGGCGACGCGGCCAGATCGCTGCGCCGAAACAAGGTGGCGATGCGAGCGGTGAGATGCGGAAGACTGACATCTTTGGTGACGTAATCGTCGGCGCCCATGCGCAATCCGGCAACGATATCGAAATCGCTGTCGCGCGCCGAAAGAAAAATGATCGGCAAGCGTTCCGAACGCGCCCGCAGTTCGCGGCACAGCGTAAAACCGCCATCGACTTCATCACCGAGGCCGATGTCGATCAGCGCCAGATCGGGCAGGCGGGCGGCGAAGGCGGCAAGCGCCTCGGCGCGGTTGGCGTAGGTGGACACTTTGTAGCCTTGCCGACGCAGCGCTTCGGCGCAGTTGTCGCGCAGCGCCGGTTCGTCTTCAATCAGGGCGATGTGGCGGCTCATGGGGTTCCTTGAAAGTAATAACGCTTCTCATAAAAATGTTCGATCACATGCTTTTTGCGGCTTGGCGACCCTCTCCCCTAACCTCTCTCTCTGGCTCTGGATTCCCGCTTTCGCGGGAATGACGGGGAGAGGGGAGAAACAAACCCCCGCCGCCTTCGGCGGCGCCCCCTTTGGAAAGGAGGCAGGGAGAGGGAGGTTAAATCAAAACCGCGTTAACGGAACTATAGCCGAAGCGGCGAACGGCGGGCGCGGTTTTTGAACATTGCCATCACTTTGCCACAATTGATCGGCGTTTTGGCAGCAACCGTGTCCGAAACGGTCATGGTTGGCGGGTGTAATGGCCTCATCGGATCACCACCCCTCAAGGAGAAAAACATGTCTGCCACCGTTCACGATGTTGCCGCCCCGTCTTCGTCCTCCGTCCGCTTTCCGGCGATGAAACGAAGCCGTGGGCGCGATTTGCTGCGCTTTGTCGGCGCGGCGCTCATGGCCGGTCTTATCGCCAGTCTGGTGTTGATGGCGGCGATTCTGATTTTCGCAAGCCATGCTTACGCGCAGAGCGAGCCGCCCATGCGTGTCGGCGACGACCTTCAATATGGCGCGTTGCTGTTGAGCGACGGCGCGGGCGGCAGAGAAGCTGCGCCGCTGCTCGATACGGTCGTGGAGGCGGAGTTGAGCGGATTGATCGCGCGCGTCAAAGTCATTCAGACCTTCAAAAATCCGAGCGACACTGTCCGCGAAGGCGTTTACGCTTTTCCTCTGCCGGAAACGGCGGCGGTCGATCGTCTCGAAATGAAAATCGGCGAGCGCCGGATTCAGGGACAGATCAAGGAGCGTCAACAAGCGCGGCAGATTTACGAGCAGGCGAAACAGGAAGGCAAAAAAGCGGCGCTGGTCGAACAATGGCGTCCCAATCTGTTCACCACTCGCATTGCGCCGATCGGTCCCGACGACGAAATCGTGGTCGAAATCGAATACCAGCAAACACTGCGCTACGATCAGGGCGTGTTCTCCTGGCGTTTTCCGCTGGCGATCACGCCGCGCTACAGCCCCGTGCAAGATCAGATGGCGAAAAAGGCCGCTGAACCGGCGTTGCGCGAGATGCCGATGCAGATGGACGGCGGCGCACACAGCCTTCTGGCGAATCCGGTGCGCTTCGACATCACCTTAGCGCCCGGCGCGCCGATCCGCGAAGTCCACAGTCGCTATCACGCCGTTGTGATGGAAGACCTCGGCGACGGGCGTTATCACGTGACGCTGGAGGAGGACAGCGTTCCCGCCGATCGGGATTTTGAATTGACCTGGACGCCGCACACCGGACACGCGCCGCAGGCGGTGTTGTTCACCGAACGGTTTGCCGATGAAGATTACTGGTACCTGATGCTGATGCCCGCCAGCGAACCGGCGGCGCAAACCGTCCGTTTGCCGCGCGAAGTCACTTTCATCATCGACACCTCCGGCTCGATGGAGGGCGCGCCGATTCGGCAGGCGAAAGATGCCTTGTTGATGGCGTTGGAGCGTTTGCGTTCCGGCGATTTTTTCAACGTGATCGAATTCAACCACATCACCAAACCGTTGTTCGCAACGCCCGTCGCGGTCAATGCGGCGTCGTTGCAAAAAGCGCGCGCGTTCGTCTCGAAGCTGCGCGCCGACGGCGGCACGGAAATGGCGCCCGCGCTGAAGCTGGCGCTCGAAGCGCCGCCGACACCGGGCATGATCGGACAAGTGGTGTTTCTGACCGACGGCGCGGTCGGCAATGAAGAAGAATTGTTCAGCCTGATTCAAGACCGACTGAACGAACGACGCTTGTTCACCGTCGGCATCGGTTCCGCGCCGAACGCCTACTTCATGACCCGCTCGGCGGAATTCGGACGCGGCACCTTCACCTTCATCAGCGACCTTCACGAAGTCGGCGAAAAAATGGCGACGCTGTTTCAAAAGCTGGAATCGCCCGCGTTGACCGACGTGAAAGCGCAATGGCCGATGGCGGTGGACATGTGGCCGACGGTGGTCGGTGATTTGTATCAGGGCGAGCCGGTGGTGATCGTCGGCAAAACAACGATGGGCGCGAAGCAAGGCGCGTTGACATTGCAGGGCGCGGTCGGCGGGAAAGGCTGGAACAGTGCGCTGACGCTCGGCGAAGCCGTGCCGGCATCGGGCGTCGCCGCGTTGTGGGCGCGTCGCAAAATCGACGCGCTGCTCGACGAAGGCCGTCGTCAGGGTAATCCCGACATGGCGCGCGATGAAGTGGTGCCGCTGGCGCTGAAACACCATCTGGTCAGCCGCTTCACCAGTCTGGTGGCGGTCGATGTGACACCGAGTTTTCCATCCAACACGCCTATCGAAAAAACCGCGATGGCGTCAACCCTGCCGCACGGGATGGATGTGTCGATGGCCGGTTTACCGGCGGGCAGCACGTCGGCGGCCTGGAACATGCTGGGCGGTGTGCTGGCGCTGCTGTTGGCTTGGGCGCTGGCATGGCCGATGTTGAACGGGCGGCGTCCGGGGCATTGAGAACGGTGAACGAAATGAGCAGGTACAGCATGGATGCCGACGATGTTTTTCTGGCGGTGTTGCGCCCGGAAGAAGAACGCGAGATGTCGCTTGCCGCAGCGAAAGCGGCGCTGACCGCAGAGAAGTGGTCGGCGATGGAAGGCGAATCGTTAAACGTGCGCGCACGGAAAATGCTGGCGGTTCCGGTCGGAGAAATGAACCGCAAAGCGCGTAGCTCGGATAAGCGAAGCGCCATCCGGGAAGGGCCTCACGCGAAGGCGCGAAGCCGCGAAGGAACGGAAAGCCGGGGTGTCGGCGAAGCCGACGGGGGTTTGCAGGAGTACGCGGCGAAAGCGGGCGGGGGAGAACGGTAGGGAAGGAATTGTCAGGTATCAGAGAATGAAAGAAAAGGTTGACCATGAACGAAACATTGCTGCTTCCTGCTGAGTGCTTTCGGTCGCTCCCTGCCGAAAGTTGGGCATCCGGCCCGTCGAAAAGAGAGGAGAGACGTGGTGGTGGTGAACGACGGGCCGGATGCTTTTTTAGAAACATGTTGGGGGAGGCGTATGGAAAAGCGCGCGGGTTGACGTGTTTCCGATTCAAGCGCATGCCTTTTTTACCCTCTCCCCTTGCGGGAGAGGGTGCCCCGAAGGGGCGGGAGAGGGGGAAAGAAAAACGTTTTACCCCTCTCCCC
>WQTW01000054.1 GCA_009786085.1 Pseudomonadota bacterium
CAAAGGGGGTGTCGGCGAAGCCGACGGGGGTTTGCAGGGGAGGGCTGGGGGAGAGGGCGTAGGGGCGCGATTTATCGCGCCCTGCGTGGCCTCACGCGAAGTCACGAAAGGGGGTGTCGGCGAAGCCGACGGGGGTTTGCAGGGGAGAGCTGGGGTGGGAAAGGTGCTTCGCTTGGGCTACGCCCGCAGAGATACGAAATACGGGCTTTCTCATGCGGTGACGAATTCGGGGTGTCTGATTCCTGACTTCTGATGCCTGATTTCTGACGCTCCCATGCCGTCGGGGTCGCCTGCCGTTACAAGCCGCCTATTGACGGAACAAAAGCCGCTGATTATCCTTCGCCCTTTACAAACGAAACGACCCAAAACATGAAATCATCATTCTTGCAACAAAAAGGAATCGGGAAATGGGCAACCGCCGCCGGTTTGGCATCCCTGCTGGCGCTGACCGGCTGCGTCACGACCGGCGCGACGACACCGGCCTCCGATCCGGCTGCAACGGCTTCCAGCCAACCTGCTGCTCAATCTAAAGGACCTCTGACGCCGGAGCAACAGGTCGAAATCGTCAAAAAGCGCTTCCAGGAGCGCTGGGACGCGATGATCGCCAAAGATTATGCCAAGGCATACACCTACCTCTCTCCCGCGACGCGGGCGCTGGTGTCTCAGGAGATGTTCACCGCCCGCTTTGGCAGGGGGCAGCACAAAAAAGCGGAGTTTCAGGAAGCGAAATGCGAGGAAGATGTTTGCATGGTTCGTTTTCTGCTGACCTATGACCACACGAAAATGAAGGACATCACCACCCTGACAGGCGAAAAGTGGTTTTTCCTGGATGGGGAGGCATGGTTCGACATCCCGGATAGATGACGGGTGTTGTAAACCACAGGTGTTACGAAAATGAGACAGAAAAGGGAGGGCGCGGGGTTTTGTTTGGGAGGTTTGGTTTGTCAGATGGGGAAGTATGTAATAAAATGGCAGTGCTGTTGGGCTTAAAGTGATCACTTTAGATAGCAACTTATAGGAGTTTTACTCTATGAATACATTTAAGAAAAAAGCGCTCTTCGCTGCTCTTGCTGGTTTGGGCGCGATGGGCATGGTTGGATCGGCGCAAGCCGTGAGCCTGAACCCGGACGGGTTGGGGCAGGTACTGATTTATCCGTACTACACCGTTCGTGACAGTGCGAATGGCGAAGCGTTTAACTCGCTGATCTCGATCGTCAACTCGACGACCGTTGGTAAGGCGGTCAAGGTTCGTTTCCTGGAAGGCAAGTTTTCTCAGGAAGTTCTTGACTTCAACCTGTACCTGTCGGAGTGGGACGTGTGGACGGGCGCTGTTGTTCCGACCGCGGATGGCGCAAGGCTCTTCACGCGCGATACGTCGTGTACGAACCCGGCGATTCCTGCGGCAGGTGTGGACTTCAGGCATTACCAGTATACGCAGCGTAATCCGGATCTGGAAGACCAGACGCTTGACCGTACCAGAGAAGGGTATGTCGAGGTCATCGAAATGGCTGACTTCGTTAGACTCGCTGGCAATGCAAAGACCACCACGGAGATTGCGATCACGCATGCCAACGTAACAGTCGATGGTGTGACGTCTTGGCGTCCGCCAAACTGCGGTGCGATTAACAATACCAACATGGGCAACAACTTGGCTCATCTGACGCAGGGGTCAGGCGGACTTTTCGGTAGCATGACGCTGATCAATCCGAACGAGGCACAGGGTTTTGCGTATGAAGCCGTGGCGCTGGATGCTTGGAACGCCTCAGGTTCCCACAAATGGTATGTTTCGGGAAGCATCAATCCCCACCTTGGCGAAGTTGCTCCGAAGAACTCGATGGTGATCAATGGGCCGGAAGTGTTTATCACTGAGGATTGGACTCGTGGTATTGACGCGGTTTCGGCGGTGTTGATGAACGAGGCGGTTTACAACGAGTTCATGATGGAAGACGAAGTTGCCGGTAAGACCGACTGGGTTGTCACCTTCCCGACGAAGCAGCACTATTATGAGAATCGACCGAGCGGTAGCAGAAATCAGGTTGTGACGGCGCTCTTCGAAAATAATTTCGTTGCGGGCGGCGCTTGCGACACACTTAACATCTTCTACACCGACCGCGAAGAGCGCATACCGCAGAGTTTTGACGACTTCTCGCCGACGCCGATCGGCGGCAGAAACGCGCTGTGCTGGGAGGCCAACGTCATCACCTTCGGTGCTGGCGCGACGCCGATCCTGAACTCGAAAAACGCTGTGAACTTGGGTGTTAGTGGGTACAAGACCGGTTGGGCGCAGCTCAAATTCAACCCCGATTCAGTTGAAGTTACAAACACAGCTGGCGCTGTTATTGGAACGCGTTATATTCATCAGTTGATAGGTGATGCAACGGGTACTATGCATGGTGTGGCTGGTGCTCCAATCTTTACCAGCGACGAGACGCTGTACATCGATCTGAGCAACAATCCGGTAGCCCCCGTTTCTTATGACACGGTTACCTTCACCGGCTTGCCGATGGTGGGTTTTGCTGTTCAGCAGTTCAACAACGGCGAAGTCGTGAATGCGGGCATCCCGGGAGGCAAAGTTTGGGCGAGCTATGCAACGCGCATCAATCACCGCTTCTCGAAGAACATCGTACCTAGCAATTAATAGCTGTTTTTCTTGTTGGATGAAAACGGGGGCTTCGGCCCCCGTTTTTTTATGGGCGCGCGGGCGTCTCGCCCGCTTTTTGCATGAGGCACGAAGCCAAGCGCGTAGCCTGGACAAGCGAAGCGCCGTCCGGGAGTCAGGGATCAGAGGTCAGGAATCAGGCATCAGAAATTCGCCATTGTGAGCGAAGCATCCGGCGTTTTTTCGTTGCGCACATTTTTTTTCTGCTTCGCTCGCAATGACGAGTTCTTCTCCGCGCCTTCGCGTGAGGTTGTTCCCGGTTCTGCGACTTCGCGCAGGATGACGCGTTTCGCTTGTCCAGGCTACACGCCATCGACAACACTCGTTTTCCATCTTCGTGAGGCTGTATTTTTCTGGACATTTACGGCTTATGGCCGTACAATCAGGTGCAAGAGGACGCTTCCATGACAACCACCGTTTCCACCGCCCGCCTTGAAGCCAGAATCAGCGTTGAGTTGCACGCGATGCTCAAGCGCGCTGCCGAACTTCAGGGGCGAACCATGACGGATTTTGTTATCGACGTCGTGCAGGGCGCCGCACGCAGCGCCATCGAACAAGCCGAAGTCGTTCGTTTGTCGATGGCCGATCAGGAATGCTTTGCACAAGCGTTGCTCTCGCCCCCCAAAGCGACGCCTGCGATGAAGCGCGCTTTTGCTCGTCGAAACAAGCTGTTGCGTTCTGAGTGAGCGGCGAACCGTTCCTCGTTGCTCCGCTTGATCCGGCGCACGACCGCAAAACATTCTGTAGCGGGTCAGAACCGCTGGATCGCTATCTGCGAGAACAAGCCACTCAGGACATGCGCCGCCGTATCGCCGCTTGCTTTGTGGCGCTGGCGGACAACCGGCGCATTGCGGGCCGCATTGCAGGTTACTACACGTTGGCATCGGCAAGCATTTTGCTGGCTGATCTCCCGACCGGCATCGGCAAAAAGCTGCCGCGCTATCCGAGTGTGCCGGCGATTCGTATGGGACGTCTGGCGGTCGATCAGGCGTTCAGGAAACAAGGTTTGGGCGGCGCGTTGCTGGCCGATGCGCTTCACCGATCTGTCCGCGCCGAAATAGCCGCTTATGCCTTGATGGTCGATGCCAAAGATGAATCGGCGGAGGCTTTTTATTTGCACCACGGGTTTATTCCGCTGCCGGAATCGCCGCAGGTTCTTTTCTTGCCGCTGGCGACGGTGGAAAAATTAACCGCAAAGAACGCATAGCAAACGTTCCCGGATGGCGCTTCGCTTGTCCAGGCTACGCTTGCTGGATATCTCACGCGAAGCCGCGAAGGAACGAAGCGTATAGGTCGCTGGTGAAGCGAAGCGAACCGCGACGTGTCGGTCTCACGCGACGCTGCGAAGGAACGAAAGCTCACTCCCCTTCAAGGGGAGGGCTGGGGGAGAAGGGGTTGGCAGGGATCGGAGGTCAGGAATCAGGCATCAGAAATTCGCCATTGTGAGCGAAGCGAAGCATCCGGCGTTTTTTCGTTGCGCACATTTTTTTTCTGCTTCGCTTCGCTCGCAATGACGAGTTCTTCTTCGCGCCTTCGCGTGAGGTTGTTCCCGGTCCTGCGACTTTGCGCAGGATGACGCGCTTCGCTTGTCCAGGCTACACGCTTTTGTTCCTTCGTGCATTCGCGTGAGGCCATTCCCGGATGGCGCTTTGCTTATCCGGGCTACGCGGGATTCCTGGCCTTTTCTGTCTGGCGGACGATCCGCGTTCCCGTGTTGCAACGCTCACGGTCGCCATAAATCGCGGGCAGCGTGTTGCACGACAAAACGCACATTTTACAGATTCATGTGTATAATGTCCGCTATACAGTGCGGGAAAAGACGGTGCGACAAGCATGGACTATGCCATCACAATGGCCGATTTAGGCAGGCACATTCGTGAAACGCGGAAAAAACTCGGCAAATCCCAAAGCTGGGTCGCTGAACGCGCCGGTTGCCGTCGCCAAACCATCACCGATCTGGAAAACGGTAAAAACACATCGTTGGCAACGCTTTTTGCCGTCTTGAGGGCGATGGGGAAGCGCGTCGCCGTTGTCGATGCCCGACCGGCGCTGGAAGAGCTACAGATGATTTATCAGGATGAAGGCGACGAGCCATGAGTCATGAGAACAGAACGCGGGCGTTGGACGTTTCAACGCCCCAGGGTGTTTCCGGCGCGCTGACGAAGGAATCGCAGCACGTTTTCAACTATGGCACGGATCGGCGTGATTGCGAAACATCGCTGACCATGCCTCTCCGTCGAGAGAGCTACACGTCAACGCCGATGCTCCCTGCGTTTGCGATGAACCTGCCGGAAGGTTATTTGTTCCACCATCTGACCCAGCGCTTGGCCAAGCTGGGGCGCGTTGACGACATGAAACTCCTCGAGGTCACGGGAAACCGGCAAATCGGCAGGCTGCGCTTTTCGCTTCCCGGAGAGGAGCATGCGCGTCCGGCGCCTCAAATCGGGCTGCAACGGTTGCTCAAAGAGGAACGCAGCAAGGAACTCTTTGAGCATCTTCTGAATTCGTATTTTGACGCGGGTGTTGCCGGCGTTCAGCCCAAAGTGTTGATCCCGGATGCTGACCGCTCTCCTGTTCGCTCGCTGCCGACAGAACGGATGGCGCGCACCCTTCCAACCTCTGATCTGATCGTGAAAACCAGCGAGGAATACCCGTTCCTGGCGCAAAACGAATTCCTGTGCATGGACGCGGCGCGTCGGGCGGGTGTGGACGTGCCGGAATTCTGGTTGTCCGACAGTGGGGAACTTTTCATCATCAAGCGGTTCGATATCAAAGAGGACGGTCAGCCATTGGGCTTTGAGGACATGCCGGTTCTGATGGGAAAATACCGTGACCCGAGCGGGCACTACAAATACCAGGGTTCCTACGAGCTTGTCAGCACCGTGATCGCGTCGAGATGCCCTGATGTCGATTCGTTGCGGCGGTATTTCGAGTACGTGGCGTTGTCGGTGCTGGTCAGGAACGGCGACGCGCACCTGAAAAATTTCGGCCTCCTGTATGAACACCCCGACAGCGCGGATCCGCCGAAGCTGGCGCCACTCTACGATGTCGTCACCACGACGGTTTATGAGTTTGCGAACCCTGCGGGCGCTCCCGTTGTTGATCGGGAAATGGCGCTCAGACTCTCCAAAAGTCGGCGCTATCCAACACGCGAGGCGCTTTTTCGATTGGCTTCTCTGTGCCACGTACAACGCCCTGCCGAAGTTCTGGATCGCCTCATTGAAGGAATGCGAGCGTCCATGAAGGCCAACAAAGACCGGGTGAACAAAGCCTTCGCGGACAAAATGGCTCGCGAATGGGAAGGGGGGATTCGCAGCATATAGGGTGGGCAAAGCGCGTCATTCGGGCAGCGGTCAGGAGGACAGAGGTCAGAGCGTAGGGGCGCGATTTATCGCGCCCTGTTTGTTCTCACGCGAAGGCGCGAAGGCGAAGGCGGCCTCACGCGGTGGCGCGGAGAAAGAAAGCCCCCGCCTTGCCCCCTTTTCAAAGGGGGTGTCGGCGAAGCCGACGGGGGTTTGCAGGGGGTGGCCGCCGAAGGCGGACGGGGGTTTGTTGAAAGAGATTCACCGCAAAGAACGCATAGAGCGCAAAGAAAAAAACCGTCATTCTGCGCGACGCGAAGCGGCGTCGCAGAATCCATGTGGCAGTGACGGGAGGCAGGTTGCCTCCCCTACGGGGAAGACGCGCCGATATCGCCCCTTCTCCCGCAAGCGGGGGAGGGGGTTTCAAACCCCCGCCCGCCTTCGGCGGGCACCCCCTTTAAAAAGGCTGAGGTTTACCCACAAGTACGAGGTTATTCCGCGCCACCTTTACGTATTTCAAAAAGCGCCGCAGGCGCGTCACGTGAGTAACCGTCGGTGGAGCGCGAACGCAGTGAGCGCGAAACCGGCGGAGAGTGTCCGTAACAAACCCTCAGCCCTGCAAGGGCTGAACAACAGCCTATATTCAGCCCTTGCAGGGCTGGATGTGTGGAGCGCGCTTTTCCGCCGGTTCCGTTCGCTACGCTCACTCCACCGACGGTTACTCATATCACGCCCCTTCGGGGCTACTCCCATACTTGTGTAGATACCTATGCCTTGAAGGGGAAGGCCAAGATGGGGATGGGACTGTCAAGGATCAGAAAAACCTCTCTCCCGCTTGCGGGGGAGTTGCTTGCTATAATGCTCATCAGCCGCCCAACATAAAGGAGAGTGATCATGCAGACTCAGATAGCTACGACACCGCCGCCTGTACCGGTTGGCAAGATCAAATGCTTTGGGCCATTCGGGCCAAAGTACGAAGTAGGCCAACCCGTTCGGCAGTTGGACGACGGCGATTGGATGATTGAGGTAACGATGGTGGAAACGGGCGAGAAGGCTGAATACCGCTTAACCCGTTTGACCGATGACCCGGAGGCACACTGATGTATGCGGTGGCTTTTGATTTGGTCGTGGCCGATACTGAGCAACATCATCCCAAGGGGGTGGCGCAAGCCTATACTGAAATCGGCGCTGTGCTTGCGGAACATGGGTTCCGGCGTGTGCAGGGCAGCTTGTATGTGACCGACAACGAGGACATGGCCAACTTGTTTGGCTATCCGATTTTCGTGATTGAAACAGGCTCATAGCTCCCCGTTCTCGATCATGCGGATGAGTATTGAAATATCCACACCGTAGTTTTTCTCCGGCTTTTCGGAATCGGTTGATTTCGGGATGTACGGCTTCGGCTCTGGCGGCGGTTTCGGCGTCATCCAGGCAAGCGACTCCCCCATCTCGAAGTGCTTGAAATTGCCGGGTAGCCCATACATTGCTACGGAGTCTTGTTCAGACGGCCTTCGTTCTTTGCGCTCGAACTTTGGCCGTGACAGCTTATGCTTGTGTGCGCCTTCTGCGAACAGAATCTTGGCCCGTAACGCCTCAAACGAATAGCCGCGCCCCAGCCGGTTCATGACGCGGATCAGGCTGTTCAGTGCCTCGGTGTAGGCATTGGTGACAGGATGATCGAAGTAGTTGAGGATTGGTATCGTCCAGTTGCCCCACGCCCTTCCGATGTCAGCAAAGGCATCGGCAATCTCGGGCGGAATGCTTTTCTGCCACTGAATGAACTTGGCCTGTGCTTCATCCGGCGATTTGGCATCGTAGATGCCGAAGAACTGTTCCTTGAGGCGGTATGCCTCGCCAAGCTCCGGGTAGTTCTTTGTCCAGCCGTTAAGATTCAGGCGCTCTTTGTCATTCAAATCACGTTCGCGCTTGAGTAGTACAAAACGGTCGTGCATCAGGCCACGGCGCTGCTTGGGTGTCAGTGATTCGCGCAGACTCTTTCGGACACGCTCCATCGCATCGTTTGCCATGCGGACAACGTGGAATTTGTCGATGACGATGGTGGCCTCGGGCAGCACTGCTTGAACCGCATCCCGATAGGGCGTCCACATATCCATTGCAACGTACTGGATGCGCTCCCTGCCTTCCAGATGGTGCAGGAACCGCGCCACCGTGTCCTTGTTGCGGTTCGGCAGCAGTTCGACAATGGTGTTGTTCTGGATGTTAGCGATCACGCCACGCGGCTTGATGAGGTGGATTTCATCAATGCCCAGGAACGAAGGGGTTTCAAAGCGGATGGTCTTTTTCAGTTCATTGACGTAATCGCTAAACACCGCCCTGACGGTGAATTCCGTACAGCCGACTTCCTCCGCGATGCTGGCGAAGGTGCGCTTGATGGCCTGTTTCCCCATCCATTGCACAAGCCGCTTGGTCATCAGGCGCTTCTCGTCAATCTCAGGCAAGGTTTCGTAAAACGTCTTGGCGCAGGTGCGGCAACGGAAGCGCCGCGTGTCGATGTAGAGGCCGACGCGCCGAGCGTGCATTGGCAGGTCTTTGACCATCTGCTCTCGGCGACCGAAGCCGACGAGATGGATGGACTGGCAATGCGGGCAAGAGGTTGGCGTCTCGACTGCCTCAACGTCAATGTGATAGTCGTGCTCGTTCTCGCGGATGCCCAGTACCTTGTAACAGGAGAGATTCAGGATATTTGCTGGCACAACTCATCACTTGCCGTACTGCGCACACACGTAGTCAAGCGCAGCCGTTGAGTAGTCGTCGCCGTAGTCAACAGAGATTCGACCCTCATCCGCGAGTCGACGACCCAACTCAGCCAATTTCATCATCTGCGGGATGAGTTTATGCAAGGCGGCCATGTTGGTTATTGCCGCACCAATATCTTGCGCGAATTCATCCAAAACTTTCGTCTTGTCAATAATGAAAGGATCGGGGCGATCAACACCATCCTTCTCACTCTGCAATTGCTGGCACAGTTTCAGCAGATCAATGCCTCGGTCAACTTGCTCTTGCCATGTTTTCATTACGGATCCATTTCATCATCGTGGTCATGATCTTCCTCTGGCGTAAGGATCGCTTCGGCTTCCGGGTGACAGCCCACGAGGAACGTCATCATTTCGGTCGCATCCTTCGAGAGATAAAAGCGCACCATCTTCTCGTTGAATTCCTGCGCCTTGGCAGCAGGCACGCTGATGGCGTCGATACCGTGCGACATGAGCACGCCGTTCATCATGAAGCGCGACGTGCGTTTGTTGCCGTCGAAGAAGAACTGCTGCAAGGCACCGAACAGGAAGAAGGCCGTTGCTCTCTCGAACGGTCCGCATTCTTGCAGCGCGGCCACACCCTCGCGGAACACCTGATTCAGTTTCGGCGCATCGGGCAAAGTCGGTAGCGGGGTATAGCGCCCACGCTCGCCCAGCCCCACGTCTGGGGTGTAGTTCTTCTCCTGCCCTTCACCACGGAACACGCCCCATTCCAAGGCTTCCTTGCGGGCAACGATGCCGTTCAGTTCCGTGAATATCGGCTTGGAAAGCTCAAACTGACTGCCCCTGACCATTGCCAGCAACCGCTTGGAGCTTTCGGCCAGATTCAGGACTTGCTCCTGATCGGAAATCTTTCGTCCGCCGATGGTGACACCATCCAGCAGGGTCTTGACCTCTGGGAACGTGAAGGGGTTGCCTTCGAGCATTGAAGCATCCCAGACGAACTCCGGCAGCATCTTGTGAAAGCGAAAGCAGACTCGCTCAACCGAGTGAGACGGGACAGGGGCCGGAACCGCCGACCTATCCCAACGAAAGCCAAGAGCATCAAACAGAGTCATGTCGCTACACCGCATCAATCATTGAACACGGCTTCATCATACGATGAAGAGCTGCGCACGTCAACCACAAAACACGTTTTTAGATGACCGTTCGTTCGGCTCGTCGGCGTGGCGTTTCAATCACGAAAATCGGATAGCCCTTGTTTTTAGCCATCCAAGCGCTTCGTGCGCGGGTATGGTTCCCGAAGTCTGTGCGTGACATCCGCGCCTTCCGCATCGAGCAGTGGTCAGACTTTACTCCGGTGGTGAAAAAGTAGGGGGTATAGCAATTCCCTGTGACACATAGACCGGATAAGCGAAGCGCCATCCGGGTGGCAGGGATCAGAGGTCAGAGGTCAGGTATCAGAAAAACCTCCTCACGCAGAGGCATGGTTTTGTAGGGGCGGCACGGCCTAATGGTGGATTGCGCCGCTACGCGGCTTATCCACCCTACGCGCTTCGCGCAGAATGACGAATATTTTTCTCCGCGCACTCCACGCCTCCGCGTGAGGCAAAACGTCGCGGTTCCCGCCACGCTTCGCTCCTACGAATGGTGGATGGCGCTTCGCTTATCCACCCTACGCCCCCATCCCAACTTCCGTTTTCGCGGGAGCCGGAGCAAAAACGGCACAATTCTTGCTTCGTGAGGAAAATAGGCCTGCGCCGGAACTTATTCCATTCCCAATTCAATAGTGCATTAATTGTTTGCATATATAAGAATGAAATCAAAACATAAATTATTGTACTATTGAAGTGAAAATGGAATTATTGTCGCGGCAAGGGGCATGCGGTAATGGTGGGGTTCGTTGCGTTTGCCCTATCAGCCCAAGTTTACATTCACAGTCATCCAAACGCCTTTGAGAACAGAATGTCACAGTACGCAAAAACCGGTAACACAGCACGCAAAGACCGCCCTCAGAAAGGGAGAACGGGCTATAATAAGACGTTATCTTGGAACCCATCCATGGAAAGGAGCCAGCCATGAACTCATTTTTCAATCGTTTTTTTAAGGCCCTGCCGATAGCAGGCTTGTTTTTCCTGACCGTGGGCGCGGCATCGGCGTCAAGCGTGGCATCAGAGGTCGCAGTCATCACCTACCACGACCCCGACTGCACTTCGTTTGACTTGCGACGCCAAGGCAATACAGGTCCTGCCACGCTTGTTTGTATCAAGGGAGATGACAACACCGACAGGCCCTCATGCACCCTGAGCCTGATGACCCCGGCTTTTCTTGGAAAGACGGGAGGTGTGGCCTCACTGTCGGCGGCGTGCAGCAATGCGAACGGTGTGACGCGCTATGTTTGGACGCGTACAGCCAGCGACACGGGGGAAACCGAATCGTATTATCCAGGGGGGACCAGCCTGACAAACAATGCAGTGCCAAGGAACGACGGCAACGAGGAAGTTGTCTATACCTATACTTTTTTCGCTTGTAAAGGCCCAGACGGCGCAAGCTGTTCCTATCCGTCTTCCCGGACGGTCACGGTGCTGCCGACGGAGACGGTGCCGGTGATTGATCCGCCAACAGGTTGCACGGCTTCCGGGTCAACCAGCAGTGTGCCCAATAGCGGAGGTTCCGTTACGTTGAACGGATCGTGTACGGGCAACACGAGCGGTTCAACCACGTACACCTGGACGCGCAACCCGGTCGGCGGCAATTTCCCGAAAACAGGTGCTTCGACGTCAGATTCTTTCAGCTCGAATTCGGGTGCATCGATCACTTACAACTACACCATGACGGCCTGTAACGCAGATAAATGCGCTACCAGCAATCAGGTGCAGGTCACGCATCAAGGCGTTACGCAACCGACCGCGCCAACAGGCTGCACTGTAAATCCGACAACGGCGTACAGCTTCCCCAACACGGGAGGGCAGGTCTCGTGGACAGCATCGTGTACGGGCAATGCGACATCGGCGACGTACAGTTGGACGCGCAGCCCAAGCGGCGGAACGTATCCGAACGGCACGACGCTTTCGGAAAACTTGCCGGCGAACAGCGGAACCACAGCCATTACGTACACCTACACGATGAAGGCGTGTAACGGAACGGCTTGCGCTGCCGACATCACGAGGACGGCAACCGTGGCGGCGGGTTCAGGCGGCGGCGGAACGAACATGTGTGGTCAACTCACCAATGTTATAACGCGGGCGCTCAAGTGGGGTGACGATATCACGGTTCCCCTCGGCTCCGGCGTTCTGTCGGCGAGCATTACCGTTCCTGCCGCCGTGGCATCGGGAGTTTTGCGAATTTCCGTTACCCCGACAGGGGGCTGGGTGACGCAACATTATTCCTTCTCAGAGAATGCTTGCGATTTTAACGACAGAACCCTGGGAAATCCAGGCTTCGACACAAGCTATCAGGGACAGTTTTCGACGGGAACAAACACCACCCAGAAGTGGCGACTGACCGCCGGGAAGACATATCATCTCAATGTCAGAAACCGAAACGCGTATGGCGAAACGACGTGTACCGGCACGTGTAATATGCGGATACAGGTCTATGCCCCTTAATGATGTTTCTGTTGCGTTAACGTTTCTGATTTTTTGGAACAACAAAGACCCCGTAATCACGGGGTCTTTGTATTGATCTCAAGGAAAGAATATGGAAAGAATGTTTCACAAGCGTTGTTTTTTCAGGAAGCTGCAGGCCGGTTTCGGCGCTGCTTTTTTGGCGGTGTTTTGCCAGGGGGCATGGGCGACGGAGAAGGCCACCGATGCGGCCAGCGATCCCGTGCTGGTCAAGAATGAATGGGTGGAGGTTCGGAAGAGCGATTACAATGCGTTTCTATCGCGCGCTCCGGCGGGTGTGGCAGGGAGGGTCGCAAACGATCAAAAGGCGATTATTCAGGTGCTGTCGCGCCTTTTGCGCGACAAAACGCTGGCGGCGCAGGCGCGTGCCGGGAAGCTGGATCAAGATCCGGTGACGAAGGCTTTTCTGGCGGTGGAAATCGACAAGCTCTACGCGAGGTTGCGCGTGGAACAGATCGAGCGGGAGGCAAACGAAGAATTCAAGAAAAGAGAGGCGGAATACGCCGCGCGTGCGCAGGAAATGTATCTTGCCAACAGGAAAAACTTTGAGTTGCCGGAGCGCGTTGAAGCAGCCCATATCCTTTTTAACCTTGAGCCGCGCGGCAAAGAGGAGGGATTGAAGCTCGCGCAGGAAATAAGGGCGAAGATTGTGGCGGGAGAGGATTTCGGCAAAGCGGCGGAGCAATACTCCGAAGACAAGGGGTCGGCGAGCAAGATGGGAGATCTGGGATGGTTTGCTCGTGAAGCGATGGTTCCCGAATTTTCAGAGGCGGCTTTTGCGCTCAAAAATGCGGGAGATATCAGCGAGCCTGTGTTAACGCAATTCGGCTGGCACCTGATTCTTCTCAAAGGAAAAAAAGAGGCGGGGCTGATGCCTTTTGAAGAAGCCAGAGGGAGAATCATGGAAGAACAAAAGCAAAAGTTCGTCAGCGAGCATGTGAATAAAGAGATAACGAAAATTAACGACGACCCCAAGGCGGTTCTTAATGAGGAAGCGATAGACGCTTTGTACATCGCGCGCCCTTCGTATGAAGAGATAAAAGAAAAGATTGAAGCGGCAAAAAGCAGCAGATCCGCCGAAAAGAAAGGCGACGAGAAAAAAAGCGATAAATAATGTTCGGGCGAAAGGGTGCCCGATAAAATGTTTATCACCGGCGAGGCAGTGCCTCGCCGTTTTTTTCGCCCCTCTCCCCTTGCGGGAGAGAGGCGGGGGCAGAGGGATAAACGACCATCTTCCCTTCAAGGGCATAGGTATCTACACAAGAGCTGCGTTATGGCCTCTAATGACATGTGCCCTGCTCTCTCACATTCCAGGCAGCGCTGCAGGCGCGCAACATGAGTAACCGTCGGTGGAGCGTGAGCGTAGCGAGCGCGGAACCGGCGGAGACAGACAGCACCATCGTCCAGCCCTGCAAGGGCTGAA
>WQTW01000055.1 GCA_009786085.1 Pseudomonadota bacterium
GGGGATGAAAGCCCTCCCCTTCAAGGGGAGGGTCGGGGTGGGGATGGGGTTTTGGTTTCCCCCTCTCCCCCTGCCCCTCTCCCACAAGGGGAGAGGGGAGTAAAGCGCGGCGCAGCCTCAAAGGAATGTAAACACTTCAACCCAAACCGCGCTAAAACGGAAACGGGGAGGGCGTCATGAGCAAGCCGCACATTCTTTTCATCGACAACTTCGACTCATTCACCTTCAATCTGGTCGATGCGCTCTCGACGCTCGGCGCCGACATCGATGTTTATCGCAACGATATCGGCGCGGAAACAGCGCTGAAGATTGCGCGCGAGAAACATTCGGCGTTGATCGTGTTGTCGCCGGGGCCGGGGACGCCGCGCGAAGCCGGCTGCACGATTGAATTGATTCAAAAAGCTGCCGGACAAGTGCCGCTGCTCGGTGTTTGTCTGGGGCATCAGGCGATGGCGGAAGCGTTCGGCGGGAAAGTCGGCGCGGCGGGGACGATTGTTCACGGCAAAAAATCGCGGCTGAAGCATCAGGGACATCCGCTGTTTTCAGGGCTGCCGGAAACGTTTGATGTCGGGCGTTATCACTCGCTGACCGTGCAACGGTTGCCGGAAGCGTTTGACGCCATCGCAACGGGTGTTGAAGACGACGACCTGATCATGGCGCTGGCGCATCGTTCGCAACCGATTGTCGGCGTGCAGTTTCATCCCGAGTCGATTCTGACGACGTATGGACAAACCATTCTGAACAATGCTTTCAAATTGGCGTTGGCGTCGCGGAAAGAAGGAACTTTTTTATGAACCACGAAAAACACGAAGATCACGAAAAATGCTCTTTTGAAAATGAATGTGTGTTGTAAAGATTTCGTGCCTTTCGTGGTTAAAATTTTTTTAGGAGATCATGATGGACCGACTTTTGAGCAAGTTGTTGACGGGCGGCAGGTTGGATCGTGAGGAAAGCCGCATGTTGTTTGATGCGGTGATCCGCGGCGAAGTCAGCGATGTGGAAATCGCCGCGTTGTTGGTGGCGTTGAAATTGCGCGGTGAAACCGCCGAAGAAATCGCCGGCGCGGCACAGGCGTTGCGCGAAGGTGCGCGCGAATTTCCGCGTCCCGATTATCGCTTTGCCGATATTGTCGGCACCGGCGGCGACGGCGCAAGCACGATCAACATTTCGACGGCGGCGACTTTTGTGGCGGCGGAGGCGGGGTTGCCGGTCGCCAAGCACGGCAACCGCGCGGCGTCGTCGCGTTGCGGTGCGGCGGATTTGCTTGAACGTTTCGGCGTCAAGCTCGACATGGAACCGGAAACGGCGCGACACCTGCTCGACGACATCGGTGTCACTTTTCTTTTTGCGCCGCATTACCACAAAGGGATTCGGCACGCGATGCCGGTTCGCAAGGCGCTGGCGACGCGGACGATGTTCAATCTGCTGGGGCCGTTGGTGAATCCGGCGCGACCGCCGATCATGCTGGTCGGCGTTTATGATTACACTTTGTGTACGCTGGTGGCGGAGACGTTGAAACTTTTGGGTTGCACGCGCGCGCTGGTGGTGAACGGTTTGGGTCTCGACGAAATTGCGGTGCACGGCGAAACCAACGCCGCCGAATTGCATGAGGATGGCGAGATAACGACGCATCACTTCACGCCGCTCGATTTCGGCGTACGCAAATTTCCGTTGTCGTCGATTGTCGGCGGTGCGCCGGAAGACAACGAACAGGCGATTCGCTCGGTGTTGGGTGGTCGCGGCGATGAAGCGCACGCGGCGGCGATCGCGGTCAACACGGGCGCGTTGTTGGCGCTGGGCGGGAAAGTCGATTCGTTCAAGCAGGGGTTCGCGCTGGCGATGAGTGTTCTGGAAAGCGGCAAGGCGCTTGAGCGGCTGGAAACGATGGCGCAGTTGTCGCATCAGTTGAATGAAGCGAATGGAGGAGCGCATGCCAGTACTCGCTGACATTGTTGCGCGCAAACGCCAGGACGTTGCCGCGCGTATGGCGAAAACGCCGCTTGCCGTTTTGGAAAAGCAGGCAGAGCCGACGACGCGGCGACTGGCCGATGCGCTTCGCCGACCAGGACTGCGTTTCATTCTCGAATGCAAAAAAGCGTCGCCTTCAGAAGGTTTGATTCGTCCCGACTTCGACGTAAAAAAGATTGCGGAGACGTATCGCGGTTTTGCCGATGCGGTGTCGGTGTTGACCGATACGCCGTATTTTCAAGGCAGTTTTGCCGATCTTGAAACCGTGCGCGCCACATTGTCGCAGCCGATACTGTGCAAAGATTTCGTCGTCGAGCCGTATCAGGTGTTTGAAGCGCGCGTTCATGGCGCCGATGCGGTGTTGCTGATGTTGTCGGTTCTCGATGATGCGATGTACCGGCGCTGCGCGGAAGCGGCGCGGGCGCTGTCGATGGATGTGTTGACGGAAGTGCACGACGATGAGGAACTGAACAGAGCGTTGGCGCTCGATGCGCGCATCGTCGGCATCAACAACCGCGATCTGAAAACGATGAAGATCAACCTGTCCACGACCCGACATCTGGCGCCGAAAATTCCGCGCGACCGTGTGATCGTGAGCGAATCCGGCATCAAAAGCCGCGCCGATATCGACGCGATGAGCGGCTTCGTCGATGCTTTTCTCGTCGGCAGCCGTTTGATGAAAGACGCGCGGCTCGATTCTGCCGTGCGCGCGCTGATTTTCGGTCGCGTCAAAATTTGCGGACTGACGACGCCCGACGCGGCGCGTATCGCTTATGAGGCGGGCGCTTCCTGGGGCGGGTTGATTTTTGCGCCGGAATCGCCGCGTTGTGTGAGTGAAACGAGCGCGCGCGAAATTGCCGAAGCGTCTCCGTTACCGATGGTCGGCGTTTTTGTCAACGACGCGCCGGAGAAAATCGCGCGGTTGACGCATGAATTGCGATTGACGGCGGTTCAGTTGCACGGCGAAGAAACGCCGGCGTATATTCGCACATTGCGGAACGAACTTCCGACCGGATGCGAAATCTGGAAAGCCGTGCGGGTTGGCGAGGCGATGCCGCCGGTGGAAGCGTTGCTGGAGGAAATGGGGATCGACCGTTTGTTGCTCGACACGTATAATTCATCGTCGCGTGGCGGCACGGGCGGGCGTTTCGACTGGGCGTTGTTGGAGCGGTTGCCGGAATCGTTGCGGTCTCGCGTCATCATCGCCGGCGGTGTCACGCCGGGGAATGTGCGTGAGGCGCACGGTTTTGGAAGTTATGCGATCGATGTCAATTCCGGCATCGAATCAGCGCCGGGACAGAAAGACCCGGCGGCGTTGCAGAGATTGTTTTCTCGTTTGAGGGAAAGTTTATGAGTACGGCTTTTTCCACATCGACACCGTTGGGTGTTGAACAAGGCGCTTTCGGTCCGTTCGGCGGCATGTTTGTGCCGGAGATTCTGGTGCCGACATTGCAGGATTTGGCGCGCGCTTTCGAGGAAGCGCAAAGCGATCCGGTGTTTCAGCGGGAATTTGAGGATTTGCTCAAGGAGTACGCCGGACGTGAAACGCCGTTGTACCGTTGTCGCAATCTGACGGCGGGAACGAGAACGACGCTTTATCTGAAACGCGAAGATTTGCTGCACGGCGGCGCTCACAAAACCAATCAGGTGTTGGGGCAGGCATTGCTGGCGAGACGAATGGGCAAGACGCGCTTGATTGCCGAAACCGGCGCGGGACAGCACGGCGTGGCGACGGCGCTGGTCGGCGCGTTGTTCAAAATGAAAACGCGCATTTACATGGGCGACAAAGACATGAAGCGGCAGGCGCTCAATGTGTTTCGGATGCGTTTGATGGGCGCTGAAGTCGTGCCGGTCGCGACAGGCAGCGGCACCTTGAAAGATGCGGTCAATGAAGCCTTGCGCGATTGGTCGGAAAGTTATCCGAACACGCATTACCTTCTGGGAACGGCGGCGGGGCCGCATCCGTTTCCGACGATTGTGCGCGAGTTTCAGCGCGTGATCGGCCGCGAGGCGAAAGCGCAAATACGGGAGCGGGAAGGGCGTTTGCCCGACGCGGCGATTGCCTGTGTCGGCGGCGGTTCCAACGCGATTGGTTTGTTCGCCGATTTTATCGACGACCGCGAAGTGCGTTTGATCGGCGTCGAACCGGCAGGGCACGGGTTGCACACGGGCAAGCACGGTGCGACGTTGCAGAAAGGACGCCCCGGTATTTTGCATGGCAGTTACAGCTATGTGTTGCAGGATGAACACGGGCAAGTGACCGAATCGCATTCGATTTCCGCCGGTCTCGATTATCCCGGCGTCGGCGCCCAGCACGCGCATTTGCACGCCAGCGGTCGCGCCGAGTATGTCGGTGTTACCGATGATGAAGCACTCGAAGCGTTTCAGATGTTGTCGCGGGAAGAAGGCATTATTCCCGCGCTGGAGTCGGCGCATGCGATCGCTTACGCGCTGAAACTGGCGAAGTCAGCAACGCAACCGCAACTGCTGCTGGTCAACTTGTCCGGGCGCGGCGATAAGGACATTGAGCATGTGATGGAACACATCCGATTTTAGAGCGGTTTTTGTTTTAGTGTGCGAAGCAAACAACCCCATCCCCACCCTAACCCTCCCCTTGAAGGGGAGGGGACAAAACGAAGATACGATGGAGAAAGAGACAATGAAAACCAACCGCTATGAAGCGATGTTTGCGCGGCTGAAAAAGGAAGGCGCGTTTATTCCTTTCGTGACGCTGGGCGATCCCGATATTGAAACCAGTTCAGCGATTATCGACACCTTGATTGCAAGCGGCGCCGACGCGCTGGAATTGGGCATTCCGTTTTCGGATGCCGTCGCCGATGGTCCGGTGATTCAGCGAGCAGGTTTTCGCGCGATGGCGGCGGGTGTCACGCCGGCGGATTGTTTGCGGCTGTTGAAAAACGTTCGCGCCAAGTATCCCGAGGTTCCGATCGGTTTGCTGGTTTACGCCAATCTCGTCGTGCATCAGGATGTGAAAACGTTTTACAGAGAAGCGGCGGAAGCCGGTGTGGATTCCGTGCTGGTGGCGGATGTGCCGGTGGGCGCGGCGGCGCCGTTCATCGAAGCGGCGGAGACGGCGGGTATTGCGCCCATCTTCGTTGTGCCGCCCAATGCCGACGAAGCGGCCATCCGCGAAATTGCGAAGCGGAGACGCGGCTATACTTATTTTCTTGGTCGTGCCGGCGTGACCGGCGCCGATCGGGAAATGCAGACGCTGTTGCCATCGCGGTTCAAAGCGTTGCAGGCAGCGGGCGCGGCTCCAGCCATCGTCGGCTTCGGCATCTCGACGCCGGAGCACATTCGCGCGGCGCTCGACGCCGGTGCGGCAGGCGCGATTGCCGGCTCGGCAACCGTGGCGATTATCGAGCGGCATCTGGAAGATAAAACCGCCATGCACGAAGCGTTGGCGGAATTCGTCAGGAAGATGAAAGCGGCGACGCTTTCAGGAATCAGGGATTAGGGATCAGGAATCAGAGGTCAGAGGTCAGAGGTCAGAGGTCAGGGATTCGTAGCCTGGACAAGCGAAGCGCCGTCCGGGAACCATACCCCGGCGCGAAGCCGCGAAGGAACGAAACACCCCTCTCCCGCATGCAAGCGGGAGAGGGGTGGGGGAGAGGGGAATTACATTCATTAAAAGGGCGGGTTTGAAACCCGCCCCTACACGCGCAGACGGCTTTTTTCTTTGCGCGCTATGCGTTCTTTGCGGTTAAAAAGATATGTTTTACATCTTCGCGCCTTCGCGTGAAGTAGAACGCTTCCCGGATGGCGCTTCGCTTATCCGGGCTACGCGTGCTTTGTGCTCTATGCGTTCTTTGCGGTTAAAAAAAACAGGGCGGGTTTGAAACCCGCCCCTACATTTCCCGTGTGAAACCGACTACACGCTGGGATACGCTTCGCTATCCCAGCCTACGCCTCTGCCTCTTGCCCCCGGCACGCCCTGGCCGCTTCCCGGATCACGGAGATCGCTTTTTCGCGTGGAAAGCTTTTGCGGTAGGCGAGTGCGATGCGGCGGAAGGGTGTGGGTTCGGCGAACGGAACGGGAACGACCAGGTTGCTGTGGTATTTGGGCGTCAGCGCATCGCGCGGCAGGACGGAAATACCGAGGCCGGAAGCAACCATGTTGCGGATGGTTTCCAGCGAATTGGTGCGCGGCATGTGGTTGTCGGCGTTGAGTTCGGGGCAGGCTTCGAGCACTTGATCGCGGAAACAGTGACCGATGTTGAGCAGAATCGGTTTTTCATCGGCAATTTCGCGGGCGTCAACGCTTTTGCGTTTGACCCATTTGTGGTCACGCGGCACGACGACCTGGAACGGTTCTTCATAGAGGAATTCGCTAACGATGCCGGGCGGCGAGAATGGTAACGCGATAATGATGGCGTCGATGCGACCGGCGCGCAACGATTCTTCGAGGTTGACGGTAAGGTTTTCTTCGATGTCGAGCGGCATGTCGGGAGCGATGTCCACCAGCGCCGGAATGAGATCGGGCAACAGATAGGGCGCAATGGTAAAGATAACGCCCAGCTTCAGTGGGCCGTGCAACTGGTTCTTGCCGGTGTCGGCGATTTCTTTGATGCGCGTCGATTCTTCCAGCACTTTTTGCGCTTGTTCGATGACGCGCTCGCCGACCGGCGTCAGCACGACTTCGTTTTTTCCGCGCTCGAACAGGACAACGCCCAATTCTTCTTCGAGCTTTTGAACGGCGACGGACAGCGCCGGTTGGCTGACGAAGCATTTGGTGGCGGCGCGACCGAAACTTCTTTCGTGCGCAACGGCGACGATGTAACGGAGTTCATTCAAAGTCATGGTCGTGGTCTCCTTAACGGGCGACGAGGTTATGGCAACAAGTCGTCGATTTTCAATGTTTGCAGGTAGCGCGCAAAATCGGCGCCGACTTCGGAATGACGCAAGCCATGATCGACGGTCGCTTCCAGATAACCGAGTTTGTCACCGCAATCGTAACGGCGACCGTCGAAACGGTAGGCGTGTACGGGTGTGTGTTGCATCCATCGGGCGATGCCGTCGGTGAGCTGAATTTCGCCGCCCTGACCTTGCGGAATGGCGGCGAGGTGTTCGAAGATGTCGGCGCTCAGAAGGTAACGACCGACGACCGCCAGTGTCGAAGACGTTGTTCCCGGTTTCGGCTTTTCGACGATGCGGGTGATGCGGGCAAGGCGGGGGTCGTCCGACGACGGCGCGGTGGTTTCAACGACGCCGTAACTTGCGGTGTCGGCAGGCGGAACATCCATCACGCCGATCATCGCGTTGCCGGTTTGTCGGGCGCGTTCGACCATCTGCCGCATGACCGGCACGGTGGCGTCGATCAAATCATCGGCGAGCAGGACGGCAAAGGGTTCGTGGCCGATCACCGGCGCGGCGCACAGGATGGCGTGTCCCAATCCCAGCGCTTCGGTTTGCCGAATGTAAATGCAGTTGATACCGGGCGGCGTGGCGCTTTGCAGCGTGTCGAGCAATTCGGTTTTCTGACGCATCGAAAGCTCGGTTTCAAGTTCGTAAGCTTTGTCGAAATGGTCTTCAATCGCTCGCTTGTTGCGGCCGGTGATGAAGATCATGTCGGTGATTCCGGCGGCGGCGGCTTCTTCGACAGCGTACTGAATCAGCGGCTTGTCAACGATCGGCAGCATCTCCTTGGGGCTGGCTTTGGTGGCCGGAAGAAAACGGCTGCCGAGACCGGCGACGGGAAAAACGGCTTTGGTGATTTTCATGGTTGACCTATGGAATTTTCCGTTCACGAAGCGGGCTTTTCGATCATGCGCAGCAACGCGGCTTCATCGAGGATGGGGACTTTCAATGATTGTGCTTTGGCAAGCGTAGAACCGGGCACTTCACCGGCGAGGACATAACTCGTTTTTTTTGAAACGCTGCCGGTGACTTTGCCGTCGGCTTCAATGATGCGGCGGGTGGCTTCATCACGCGACATCGTTGGCAGCGTGCCGGTGAGCACGAAGGTCAAGCCGGTCAGTGGACCGGATGTTGTTGCCGCAACAGCGACATCCGGCCAGTGGATGCCAGCGGCGCATAGCGCGGCGATGATGTCACGGTTGCGCGGTTCCGAAAAAAAGGAATGGATACTTTCGGCCATCACGTCGCCGATTTCATGAATGGCGACAAGCGTCGCGCCATCGGCGGCCATCAATGCGTCCAGCGATCTGAAGTGCTGGGCGAGGTCGCGCGCGGTGGCTTCGCCGACGTGACGGATGCCGAGCGCGAAGATGAAACGGTCGAGCGTCGTGAGTTTGCTTTTTTCGAGCGCGGCGCACAGGTTGGCGGCGCTTTTTTCCGCCATTCGGTCGAGGCCGAGAAAATCGTTTTGTGTCAGCCGGTACAAATCGGCGGCGGATTGAACCATCTCCTTATCGACCAGTTGCTCGACGATTTTATCGCCCAGACCTTCAATGTCCATCGCCCGCCGTCCGGCGAAATGCAGCAATGCCTGCTTGCGTTGCGCCGGACAAAAAAGTTCACCCGAGCAATAGGCGCCGACTACGCCTTCTTCGCGGATCACGGCAGAACCGCACACCGGACATTGGCGCGGCATTTCAAAAGCGTGCGTGCCTTCAGGGCGGCGCTCGATCACGACGGCGACAATTTCGGGAATCACATCGCCGGCGCGACGCACGATCACCGTATCGCCGACTCGCACGTCTTTGCGTTTGATTTCATCCTCGTTGTGCAGCGTGGCGTTGGTGACGGTGACACCGCCGACGAAAACCGGCGACAGCTTGGCGACCGGCGTGAGTTTGCCGGTGCGTCCGACTTGCACGTCGATCTGTTGAACGGTCGTGAATTGTTCCTGCGCCGGATACTTGTGCGCAACCGCCCAGCGCGGTTCGCGTGTGACGAAGCCGAGTTGCTGCTGCAACACCAGCGAATCGACTTTGTAAACAACGCCGTCAATGTCGAACGGCAAGGTGTCTTTCAACGCCGCGATGTTTTGATGAAAAGCGATGAGACCGTCGGCGCCGAGAACGCGCTGACGGTGTTTGTCCACCGGAAAACCGAAACGTTCGATCGCGTCGAGCACATCGCCGTGCGTTTCCGGCAGTTTCCAACCGGCCATTTCGCCGAGACCGTAAGCGAAAAACGACAGAGGCCGTTTGGCGGTAATGGATGAATCAAGCTGGCGCAAACTGCCCGCCGCCGAATTGCGCGGATTGACGAAGGTTTTTTCGCCGGCGGCGCGTTGGCGGTCGTTGAGTTTTTCAAAATCGGCGCGGCGCATGTAAACCTCGCCGCGAATCTCGATGGTTGCAGGCGGCGGAGCGTCGCCGGTATTCAGTCGCAACGGAATCGCGCGAATCGTGCGAATGTTCTGGGTGATGTTCTCGCCGGTTTCGCCGTCGCCGCGCGTGGCGCCCTGAACGAGAACGCCGTTTTCGTAACGCAGACTGACCGCCAATCCATCGAACTTGAGTTCGGCCAGATACGCTATCGGCGGGTCGTTTTCCTCCAGACCGAGTTCACGCCGCACCCGTGCATCGAACGCGCGTGCGCCGCTGGCTTCCGTGTCCGTTTCGGTGCGTATCGACAGCATCGGCACCGTATGGCGCACCGCCGGAAATTCCGGCAGCGGTCGTCCGCCGACCCGTTGGGTGGGCGAATCGGGAGCGATCAACCCGGGGTGTTGCGCTTCCAGTTGTTGCAGTTCGCGGTAGAGCGCGTCGTATTCGGCGTCGGAGACAATCGGCGCATCGAGCACATAATAGCGGTGGTCGTGCGTCGCAATGGCGTCGCGCAAAGCGGCCAGTCTTTCACGCGCATCCGCCGGCGCAAGAGACGGGGCGGGCGGCTCGGAAAAAAACAGCGAACCTTGCGACGGGTTTTGCACCGCAAACACTCCTGAAAAAACGTCGTGTGCTACGCCAGGATCAGGCTGTGAACAAACGCAACGCCCGCGGGCTGCCGGGATCGATCCCGATATCGCGCAACGCCTGCGTGGCTTTGCCGATTTCGGTGCGGATCAACGCCAATCCTTGTTCGTTGACCGGACGATGGCGATCATCGACGAGCTGCGCCGACAAGGCTTGCGCCAGTTGGGTCGCCAACTTCAACATCTCATCGAAACTTTGTTCGGGGCGGCGCACCTGCGGAACGTCGAGCAACAACACCGGGTCTTGAATGGCTTTGCGCAAACGTTCTTCGGAGAGCGGCGAACCGTCGTGCGTTTCGATTCGGAACATTTCGTGCCCGTCCCGCTGATAACGCAACGCGCCTTTTTCAAGAACGAGCCCCAGTTTTTGCGCCGCTTGCAACAACTGTTGTCCGGGCAACGGCCCGACTTTGCCGTGCAGCGTCAAACCGATTTGCAGATCGAGTTGCGCGCAGGCTTTATCGAGTGCTTTGGCGCGTTCGGCCTCGAGCGCAACATCGAAGGGCGTATAACTGGCCGACAACAGCGAGGCCACACCTTCGACATGCTTCTGAAAAGCGTCGAGTTGTTCGGGCGTCACCGCCTGCGCGCGGTCGGCGAGTTGCAGACAAAACGCCAGCGAATGCACCGGCGGCGGGCGGGTTTCATCGCGCCGCGCCGCGGCGCTTTCCTCGGAAGCGGAGCCGCCCAGAAAAGCGAGAATGTTCGCCGTGTTTTGCAGCAACGTCCAGTTGGCGCTTCCTTGCGGCTGCCAGAACAGACGCACCCGTTTCCCCGGCGTTTTCAGCATTTGCTGCGCCAGCTCGGGAACGATATTGACCGTATCGGGCAATTGCAGCGTCAACACCGCTTCGGCCATGAAATCCGGCGCTTCTCTTGGCGCCGTCGTAGCCGTCGTGGAGGGAGGATCGACGCGCAACGTCGGTTCACGCGGCGTTTCGTTGGGTCGGGGAGGCGTGGGCGCGGATTCTCGCGCAGTTTCCCGCGCAGTTTCCTTCCGAGAGGGAGCGGCGAGGCGGGATTTGACGGCGCGCATCTGAATGGCGTTGTAGATGAGAACCGCCAGAACCAACACCACTCCGGCGATCAACAGCACAGTTTGGAGCGAACTCATAACGACAAAACCTCTGCTTTCCGAGGGGGCAATAAACGGAAGTTATGATTCTACTTCTTTTTATACAGAACGGACGCACGGGAACGGGGATTTTCTGAAAAACAAAAAACCGCTCAGCGGAGCGGTTTTTCGGGAATGGGGTATGGTGCCGATGGGGGGACTCGAACTCCCGACCTTCTCATTACGAATGAGCTGCTCTACCAACTGAGCTACACCGGCGGATATTGCGGTTTTCGCACACGGGTTGTCCGCGCGAAGCCGGGATTATAACGGGCTTGGCGGGAAATGGCTACTTGCGCTGATCAGTGAAGCGTTTTAAGCAGCACCGACAGGCCGTTCCAGATGATTTGTACGCCGATGCACAGCAGGATGAAGGCGAACAGGCGCAGGAAAACCAGTGTGCCGGTGGTGCCGAGGGCGGAGGTGAGTTGGTGGGCGTAGCGGAAGCACAGGTAGATCGACAGGGCGACGGTGGCGGCGCCGAGGATCAGTGACGGCGTGGCGTTCAGCAGCGAATGTACGTTGTTGGCATGGTTGGCGCCGAGGGTGATGGCGACGCTGATGGAGCCGGGGCCGACGGTCAGCGGCAGGGTGAGCGGGTAGAAGGCTTTGGCCAGCCCGTCTTTGGGTTTGACGATGTATTGCGGGTCGGGGGCGGTGTCCGGTTCCTGTTTCAGCAGCGCCCAGGCGACCGAGCAGACGATCAGGCCGCCGCCGACCTGAACAAAGGCGACTGACAGGCCGAAGAAGCTGAGGATGTAATTGCCGACGAACATTGAGATGGCAAGCAGCACAAAGGCATTGAGCGCGACGCGGCGCGCCAGCAGGGTGCGGGTGGCGGGCGTCAGCGAGCGCGTCATGGTGACGAACACCGCCGCTGCGCCAATCGGGTTGACAATGGGAATCAACGCGGCAACGACGAGCGCGAAGTTTTCGATGGCGGCGCGTAAATCGAAGAACATCATAAGCGGTTCGGAGAATATCCAGGTTTTTCGTCAAAAAAGTGCGGCACAGGGTTCAAATTCATTCCGCCCCTCTCCCCCAATCCTTTTATGACTCTGGATTCCCGCTTTCGCGGGAATGACGGGGCGAGGGGAGCGGGAGGCTCAAAATGCAGCAGAAAAGGCTTAACAAGTGTCTGCGCACACTATACCATCGACACCTTCTGTCGTCGTTCGTTTTGAGTGATCCATGTCTTCTTCCAAAATTCTGTTCGGTTTTCATGCCGTGATCGCCCGTTTGCGCCAGCATCCCGATTCGGTGGAGACGCTTTTTTACGATGCCAACCGGCAGGATCCGCGTTTGCGCGATCTTTTGGAGCGGGCGGCGCTGGCCGGTTGCGCGGTGCAGCCGGTCGAATCGGCGCGGCTGGACGGGCTGGCGCCTGCCGGGCGGCACCAGGGGGTGGTGGCGCGGGTGACGGCGGCGCTGCCGCATCTGACGCTCGACGATGTGCTTGACGGCGCGGACATGCCGCTGTTGATGGTGCTCGACGGGGTGACCGATCCGCACAATCTGGGCGCTTGTCTGCGCAGCGCCGATGCGTTCGGGGTGCAGGCGTTGATTCTGCCGAAGGATCGCTCGGTCAGCGTCAATGCGACAGTGGCGAAGGTGGCGTGCGGCGCGGCGGACACGGTGCCGGTGGTGACGGTGACCAATCTGGCGCGGACGCTGGAGGAATTGAAGGCGCGCGGCATCTGGTGTGTGGCGGCGGACAGCGACGGCGAGAATGTGTACGACGCGGATTTGAGCGGACCGCTGGCCTGGGTGCTGGGCGCCGAGGGAAGCGGTTTACGGCGGCTGACGCGCGAGCGTTGTGATCGTGTGGTCAGCATTCCGTTGCAGGGGATGGTCGAAAGCCTGAATGTTTCGGTGGCGGCGGGGATTTGTCTGGCGGCGACACAGGCGCAGCGGTACAGGGCGTCGCGCGGGAAGAAATAGCAAACAGGATGCTTTTTCTTATGGTTCGGTTGTTCTTTCGCTCACGCCTTTATCAGGCACTGGATTCCCGCTTTTGCGTATCTCAAAAAGCGCCGCAGGCGCGTCCCGTGAGTAACCGTCGGTGGAGCGCGAACGCAGTGAGCGCGGAACCGGCGGAGAGCGCCCATAACAAACCCTCAGCCCTGCAAGGGCTGAACAACAGACCTTATTCAGCCCTTGCAGGGCTGGATGTGTGGAGCGCGCTTTCCGCCGGTTCCGTTCGCTGCGCTCACTCCACCGACGGTTACTCATATTATGCCCCTGCGGGGCAGACAGAAGTCAGAGGTCAGAGGTCAGAGATCAGGAAAAAATGCCTCTCTCCCGCTTGCGGGAAAGAGGTAGGGGAGAGGGGGAAGAAAGAAATAACTTTATGGCTTATTAAGTTAATGAGGCATACCCCTCTCCCGGCCTTCGGCCACCCTCTCCCGCAAGGGGAGAGGGGAAGACGCAGAGCGCTTTCATGACTGTCTGGCTGCAATCTTACGATCCGCTGAATCAGGTTGCGGGATCGACGCTGGCAGCGGCGTTGCCGCTTCTTTTTTTCATCGTATCGCTGGTGGTATTTCGCTGGCGCTTGCATTGGGCAGCGCTGGGAACGCTGCTGCTGGCTGCGGTGATCGC
>WQTW01000056.1 GCA_009786085.1 Pseudomonadota bacterium
AAGGGCACACCCTCCCATTCCTTCAGCCCTTCGATGTTTCGCTTCCGGCCTTATCAGCCTCGCTACAACAACTACTATGGCCTCTGCTGACTTCTCGCTCCAGCTCATCACCGTCGGCCTTTCAGCCACAAGGCGAGATCTCCCCAGGTAAGAGCTCACACCTTCATCGCACAACCGCCGCATATACGTCACCTCGCTTTGGTCACAAGGGCTTCGCGAAACCCCGCCCGCTCGCCCTGCTCGGCACCGCCTCGTATGCAGTTCTTGTTCATCGGCTCACGATTTACGCTCCACGCTTCCTTCCCACAATCGGTCACCCTCATGCAGTTGCGCTTCTCTTCGCTCGTTGTGACCAACTCGCGGCGGGACTTCCACCCGCAGGAGTACGCCCATGCTGGGCGCACTGGATTGCGGCCTTCGGCCTTATCCACCCTACGAACTGGATTAATTCGCTACGTTCGCAATGACGCCATTCTTCTTCGCGGCTTCGCGTGAAACGCTTTTCTGATCCCTAATCCCTGACGCCTGATACCTGTTCAAGGCGCGAGCAACACTTTTTGCAATTCGGCTTCCAGCGCGACGCGGTGCGCCGGGTTTTCCAAGCCTTCGCCGGAAATCACGAAAACGTCTTCGACGCGCTCGCCGAGGGTGTTGATGCGGGCGCTTTCGACGTTGACGCCAGCGCTGGCGAGGGTGTGCGCCAGATGGGCGAGCAAGCCGGTGCGGTCGCCGGCGATGATTTCGAGAAGGTAATGGCGTTGTTCGTCGTCGGAGGTGATGTGAACGTGCGGCGTCAGCGGAAAATGTTTCAGTCGGCGACTCTTTTTTCCCATCGGCAGCGGCGCTGTCGGCGGCGGTTGTTGCAGGAATTGGCTCAACGCTTCTTCCAGCGCGGGATGCGCGGCGACGTCGAGGTAGCGCGGGTCGGTGGTGTGAACGGCGAAGGTGTCGAGCGCGTAACCGTGGCGCGTCGTGTGGATGCGCGCATCGAGAATGCTCAAATAGGCGCGCCCGAAAAAGTGGCACAGTTGCGCGAACAGGCCGGAACGGTCGCGCAGATAGACCATGATTTTCAAACCGATGTTTTTCGGTAAGGGCTGGATGCGCACGACGGGTTTTTCCGTGTCGAGACCATCGTGCAGTTCGACGGCGTGCCAGCACACATCGTCGATGCTGTGCCGCTGAAAGTAGGACGTATCGAGGACGCGCCATAGAATGGACGGCGCGTCCATTCCGCGCGCTTGCAGTTGTTCGCGCACGTCGCGTTGTTTTTGCGCAATCGAATCGAAGTCATCGCTGCTGTCTTTGCGCAGATGGGCGCGGGCAGCGAGGAAAAGGGTTTCGAGCAACTGCGCTTTCCAGGGGCTCCACACTTTGGGACTGGTGGCGCGAATGTCGGCGACGGTCAGCAGGTACAGCGCGACCAGGCGGCGCTCCGAACCGACGCGCTGCGCAAAACGCGCAACGATGTTCGGATCGGAGATGTCCTCTTTCTGCGCGACCCGCGACATCAACAGATGTTCGCGCACCAGCCAGACGATGAGCGCCGCGTCGTCTTTGGGGATCGGGTGTTGCGCACAGAAACGGCGGGCGACGAAGCTGCCGCGCAGCGCGTGGTTGCCGCCGCGGCCTTTGGCGATGTCGTGAAACAGCGCGGCCAGATAGAGGACTTCGGGACGCGTAAAGTCGTTCATCAGACGGGAACACAGCGGGTATTCGTAGGTGTAATTGTCGTCCTTGAAGCGTCGAAGATTGCGCACGGTCATCAGGGTGTGCTCATCGACGGCGTAAACATGAAAAAGATCGTGCTGCATTTGTCCGACGATGCGACCGAACGGCGGCAGGTATTGTCCGAGCAGACCGTAGAGATTCATCATTCGCAGCGCGTGCAGGATGCCGCGCGGCGCGCTGAAAATCTCGATGAATTTGGCGCGGTTGGTCGGGTCGGCGCGAAAAGCACGGTTGATTCGGGAACGGGCGTCGTTCATCGCGCGCAAGGTGCGGGACGACAAACCGACGATTTCAGTGTTGCGCTGCCAGTGCAGAAAAGTGTCGAACAGCGCCGACGGCGTGTGCGTCAATCGCTGCGGATCGTCGATGTCGAGCAGATCGCCACGTTGCGTGAAATAAGTATCGAGCGGTCGTGTTTTCGGCGGCGGCGCGAAACGTTCTTCGAGGACTTGCAGCAGCAAAGTGTTGAGGCGGCTGATCGCTTGCGCAGCGCGGTAATAACGCTGCATCAGCACTTCGCCCGGCAGGCGTGCGCCTTTCCCGGCGATGTGCATTTGTTCGGCAAGCGCGGTCTGGTGGTCGAAACGCAACTGCTCTTCGGCGCGTCCCGCCAGATAATGCAGCCGGACGCGCAAGGTGTTGAGCCAGTGTTCATGTTGTTGCAGCGCGCGCGCTTCGGCGGCGGTGAGCAGGCCATGATCGACGATCTGCTTCCAGTGAAAACCGAAACCGGCGGCGCGGGTCAGCCAGCGCAAGATGTGCACGTCGCGCAGACCGCCGGGACTTTCCTTCAGATTCGGTTCGAGGTTGTAGAGCACGTCGCGGTATTTCAGGTGGCGTTGTTCCTGTTCAAAACGTTTGGCTTCGAAGAAATCGGAAAAGGTCAGTTGCGTCGTCAACGCTTCTTCAAAGCGTCGGTACAACGAGCGCGAACCGGCGAGGTAGCGGTGTTCGACCAGCGCGGTTTGCACGGTGATGTCGAGCGCGTTGATACCGTGCAATTCATCGAGTGTGCGCACGGCGTGACCGGCGGCAAGCCCCGTATCCCACAGCGCGGTTTCAAACCAGGCGAGGGCGGCGCGGGTTGCGTCATCGGGCGGTTCCGGCAGGATGATGGCGGTGTCGATGTCGGAATGGGGAAACAGGGTGGCGCGACCATAGCCGCCGGTGGCGATCAACGCGCCGCGACGGGTCACGGTGGCGGGCAGCGAACGCCAAAAAGTGCGAAGCAGATGGTCGATGAGCGAACTGTGCCGGCGGAGCAGCAGCGAGGTGTTGGGGCGCGCAATGAAAGCGTCGCGCAGAGCGCAGCGCGCATCGTTCAACGCCGTTCTGTGCGCGGCCAGTTGTTCCGGCGTCAGCATAGGTTTTTCACTCGCCTCCCTCGCGAGAGAGGGTGAAGGAAAAGCATTTTACCCCTCTCCCCCAGCCCCTCTCCCACAAGGGGAGAGGGGGGCAAAGTGCGGTGCATCTTCACAGGAATATCCACTGGAATCGACAATGCGCTAGGAAACAGGCGGCGGCGCGGGCGACCCGGCGGAAACCGTGAGCACATCGACGCCATCGGCGGTGACGAGCACGGTATGCTCCCATTGCGCCGACAACGAATGGTCGGCGGTGACGACGGTCCAGCCATCGGCCAGCACACGCAGATGGTGGCGACCGGCGTTAATCATCGGTTCGATGGTGAAGATCATGCCTTCCTGCAATTCGAGGCCGGTGCCCGGTGTGCCGTAGTGCAAGATTTGCGGGTCTTCATGGAATTGACGACCGATACCGTGTCCGCAGAATTCGCGCACGACCGAAAAATGGTGCGCTTCGGCGAAACGCTGAATGGCGTGACCGATGTCGCCCAAACGCGCACCGGGACGCACGGCGCGAATGCCGCGCCAGGTCGCCTGATAGGTGATGTCAACCAGACGCTTCGCCAGAATCGACGGCGCGCCGACGCAGTACATCCGGCTCGAATCGCCATAAAAACCGTCTTTGATCACGGTGACGTCGATGTTCAGAATGTCGCCCGCTTTCAGTTTCTTCGGGCCGGGAATGCCGTGACAGATAACGTGGTTGAGCGAAATGCACACCGACGCCGGATAAGGTGTGTGTCCGGGCGGCGCGTAGTTGAGCGGCGCGGGGATAACACCCTGAACGTTGACCTGATAGTCGTGGCACAGGCGATTGAGTTCGGCGGTCGTCACACCCGCCTTGACGTGAGGCGTGATGTAATCGAGCACTTCCGACGCAAGTCGGCAAGCGACCCGCATCGCGGCAATTTCGTCGGCGGTTTTGATCGGGACGGTCATCAGTTTCTCAAAAGATCGTTGATGCTGGTTTTCGAACGCGTTTTTGCATCCACTTGTTTGACGACGACGGCGCAGTAGAGCGAACAGTTGCCGCTGGCCGACGGCAGACTGCCGGCGACAACGACCGAACCGGCGGGCACGCGGCCATAGGTGACTTCATCGGTGAGGCGGTTGTAAATTTTGGTGCTCTGGCCGAGGAAAACACCCATGCCGAGCACCGAATTTTCTTCGACGATAACGCCTTCCACCACTTCCGAGCGGGCGCCGATAAAACAGTTGTCTTCGATGATCGTCGGGTTCGCCTGCAAAGGTTCGAGAATACCGCCGATACCAACGCCGCCGGAGAGATGCACGTTCTTGCCGATCTGTGCGCACGATCCGACGGTCGCCCAGGTGTCAACCATCGTGCCTTCGTCGATGTAAGCGCCGATGTTGACGTACGACGGCATCAGCACCACGTTGCGCCCCAAGTATGCGCCGCGTCGCGCGACGGCGGGCGGCACGATGCGCACGCCGATTTGCGCCAGTGCGGCCTCGGACAAGCCGCGGAATTTGGTCGGCACTTTGTCGTAAAACGTCAGCGGGCCGATGTGCATCGGCACATTGTCCTCGAGCCGGAACGACAACAGCACCGCCTTCTTGAGCCATTGATGCGTGACCCACCGGCCATCGATTTTTTCGGCGACGCGCAGGCGACCGGCGTTCAGCTCGTCAAGCGCCTGGTTGACGGCATCGCGCACCTCGGGGGACACCGTTTCCGGCGACAGGTCGGCGCGGTTTTCCCAGGCGCGGTCGATGGCGGTTTGTAAAGCGTCGGCAACATTCATGGCGGTTGGGGTGAAAGACGAAAAAGATAATTATACGGGGGGTTTTGCGTTCTGCGCGGTATGATAGGGCTGGTTTCCTTTTACCCCTCTCCCCCTGCCCCTCTCCCACAAGGGGAGAGGGGAGCAAAGCGCGGCGCCTCCTCACAGGAACGTAAACACTTAAACCGAAACGGCGCTAAGAGCGTGCAGGATGTGTACAATGCGGATATTCTCTCTGTTTTCAGCATCGTTTTTTGATAAGCGGTATTTGTCCACCCAGCCACGAACCTGTTGCCTATGATCCCCCGCCCTGTTTCCCGTGTGACCCGTCTTCGTGAAAAACTGGAACGTTTTGCGAACGGACTGGCCGTGGTGCTGGGCGCGGTCTCGTTGGCGGTCGCCGTCGCCTGGTGGGCATGGTACGCCCTGGGGCCGAAACCCGTTCATATCACGCCGGCGCCGATCGAATCGCCGACTGCCGTGCTGCGCGCGGCGCCGTTGTTCGGCAGCGCGCCGATGGCGCCGACGGGAAAATCCGGCGACGCTGCGCTTGAGGGCGAACTGCGCTTGCTGGGGCTGATTGCGGAAAACGAGGGACAGGGCTATGCCGTGTTCCGGTTCGGGCAGGGCGTTTACATCGCGCAGGCAGGCGATGAGGTCGCCGGACGGGCGACGCTGATTCGGATCGAACCGAACGCGATCATTCTGCGCGAATCCTCGGGCGCGGAGCGGCGGGTGGTGTTGCGGCCGGAAGAAAAGAGCAACGAAAAAAGCGCGGAAAATCCGGCGGCGAGTATGATGTCTTCCGCCGCATGCGTACCGGCCAACTTCAAAGGCGGCGTCGTGCACCTTAACACCGAATTGTTGCAAGGCGCGTCGATGCAGCCGGAAACATTTTACGCGTTGCTGGAAGCCAGAGACGGCGGTCTGGTGGTGCGCACCGATAACGGCCACGCTGCGATGCTCGGCTTGCGCGCGGGCGACGTGCTGCAAAGCGCCAACAACATTGCGTTAACGCGCGCCGAAGATGTCAGCGCCACCATCCTGAAGCCGCTGACCACCGGACAAAGTGTTTTGCTCAAGGGCAAGCGCGGCGATCAGACGAGAGAACTGCTGCTGGTGAACGCCAGCGTGTGTCGCGGGTAGCGTTCTGACCGAACGGCGGTGAAGTTTCTTCGGTAACAAAATCATGATTTTCGACAAAACGCCTTCCGCGAAAAGGATCCGATGGAAGATCGGCGTCTTGCTCGTCGGGGGATTCATGGCGTCGGTGGTTTGGGGGCAGGCGCCATCGGCGGATGAAGAAGACGAAGCACCGCCGGTCGCAGCGGTTGAAAAAGAGAACAACGCGGCTGATCGGCGCTCCGGCCGCAGTAACAGAACTGCCGACAGAACCGCCGACAGAATCGCCGACAAGCGTGCTGACCGCGAAGAAGATGATGAAGATGCGGTTCCGCCGATGGGCGGTTATCGAATTGAACTGGATGCGCCCGGCGCGGTGAGCGGTTTTCTTCAAAAATACCTCGACCTTTACCGGATGCAGAAGCGCAAGGATCTTTCCGGCGAAGATTTTTTGTTGATGGTGGATCAGACGCCGCAAAATGTTCAGTCGCTGCTGAAAACGCTGGGGTATTTTGACGCGACGGCGGAAACGCGGGTGACGCAGGAAGAAAGCGGCGTCACCGTGCATCTCAACGTGGCGCCGGGGCAGCAGGTCATCGTGACGAAAGTCGATGTCCGCGTCACCGACGAAATCGAGCAGGACGAAGCGGCGATGGCGCAATTCCGCCGCGCGCGGGAACGCTGGTTGTGGCGCTTGCCGGAGGGCGCGCCGTTCGATCAGGCGGCCTGGGACGACAGCAAGCGTCGCGTGCTCGATTACATCGCTTCGCGCCGCTACGCAACGGCGACGATCGCCAGCAGCAAGGCGGAGATCGACCCCAAAACACATCAGGCGACGTTGACGCTGGAGATCGCCAGCGGGCCGGCGTATGTGTTCGGCGAGGTGTCGATTGTCGGTCTGGAGAAATACCCCGAAAACGTGATGCGCGACTTGATTCGCTTCAAGCCCGGAGATGCGTACCAGCGGCGCGAATTGTTGAATTTGCAAAGCGAGTTACAAAGTTTGTCGTATTTCAGCGGTGTGGTGATTGAAGCACAGCCGAGCGAGGAAGCGCCGTATGTGGCGCCGGTGTTGGTGACCGTGCAGGAAGTGCCGCACAACAAACTTGATCTCGGCGTCGGTTACAGCACCAACTACGGATTGCGTTTGCAAACCCGATACACGTACAACAATGTTTTGAATCGCGGTTGGGTGTTCGACACGCTGCTGAACCTGAGCAGCAAAGAGCAACAGGGGGAAGTGGGGCTGAGTTTTCCCAGAAAACAAAGCGGTTACGGGCATCGCTTGTATGCGGCGTATAACAATAACAACCTTCAGGGGATTCGCTCGCGCACCGGCAAACTGGGCGTGTCGCGCAGCAAAACGCAGGACAAGGTCGAGCGACTGATGAGTGTCGAATTCGTCAACGAGAATCGGCACGATGATTACGGCAACGAGGATCATTTGAGGGCGTTGCCGTTCAACTACCGCTGGGTTCAGCGCGATGTGCGAACGCAGCGCAATCCGCGCAACGGCAACATCGTGCAACTGGAAGGCAGCGTTGCGCTGAAAGGTTTGCTGACCGACGAAAGTTTCGTTCGTTTGTACGGGCGCGGCGTGCAGTACTGGCCGGTCGGCGACAAGCATGTGGCGCTGGCGCGGTTGGAAGTCGGACAAACGTTCGCCCGTCACCCTGAAAAAGTGCCGAGTGATTACTTGTTCCGCGCCGGCGGCAGCAACAGTGTGCGCGGTTACGATTATCAATCGCTGGGGATCGTCGATCGGGCGGCGACCTGGCCGGCGCGGGTGTTGGCGACCGGCTCGCTCGAATATCAGCACACGGTTTATGGGGACTGGCGCGCAGCGGTGTTTGTCGATTACGGTGACGCGGCGGATCGTTGGGTCGATTGGAGCGGCAAGACCGGCGTCGGCGTCGGTGCGCGTTGGGCCAGTCCGGTCGGGATGCTGGGTGCCGATCTTGCTTACGGGGTTAATGATAAAACCTGGCGGTTTTATTTCAGCCTCGGCATGTCGTTTTGAGGAACGATGATGGCGGACGCGACACGAGCGACACATCAAACGAAACGGCGATGCTGGCGCTGGTTGCGTTATACGCTGATCACGGTGCTGGCGTTGGCGGTCGTGCTGATCGCGGCGCTCGGGACGACGGTCGCGTTGCTGCAATCGGAGAAGGGTCGCATCTGGCTCATCGCGCAGGTGAACAAAACCGGCATCGTGTCGTTGCAGGCGCTGGAAGGCAATTTGCTCGATGAGGTGATCGTCCGCGATCTGGTTTACGACGGCGTGACCATGCGACTGTCGCTTGACCACGCGCACTGGCGCTGGAATTTGCGAACGTTGTTACGACACAATCTGATGCACCGCGAGTTATCGATCTCGACGCTGGAAGCGGGAACCTTGTCCGTCGTTTCCAAACCGATGCTGGCCGAGATCGTTCCGAAAGAACCACCACCGCCGCCGCAATCGTTGAAGCTGCCGTTGGCGATCATCGTCGATACGCTGACGTTGCAGCATTTCTCATGGGACAAAATACACATCGACGCGATTGCACTATCGCTGAAAAGCACCGGCGATTGGCACATGATCAGCCTCAACCATCTGGAAGCCGAGCGCGGGGTATTCCAGGGCGCGCTGGGCGTCGATGGAACAGCGCCGTTTGCAGTCGGCGGCGCGATTTCGTACCGTGGCACTTTTGAAGAGCATCCGGTCGGTTTTGATCTGAACATCGACGGCACTCTGCGCGATTTTCATTTGAACGGTCATGTGTTCGGAGAGCACATGAACATCGAAAGCGATGGCCGCTTCGATCTTTTCGCGCCTTACTTGTATTCGATGTTCCATGAAGTGACGCTGCGCGCGGTTGACCTGAATCCGGCAAAAATTTTTCCCGGGCTGCCGGAGGGACAATTTACCGTGGCGCTGGATGTGAAGCCGCTACCGGGAAAACTGGCGCGCGGTCAGTTGAGAATCAACAACGCGATGGCGGGCATGGCGGATCGTCACCGCATTCCTGTTGAATCGTTGACCAGCGAGTTTGAAGTGCAAGACGATCAGATCGTTTTTTACGAACTGAACGTAAAGGCGCTCGGCGGTGCGCGGATAGAAGGACAAGGCTGGTTGCTTGAAGACCAACTGCGGGCGCGTCTGTTGTTAAACGATGTGAACGCGGCGGCGCTGGCGCGCGACGCGCCGAAAAGCAAAACGAGCGGCGAAATCTGGTTGCAGGGGCCGTATCGCGCGCCGGAAGCAACGGTTGATGTGAAGGATGCGCTTTATCAGGTCGCGGCGAAATTCGGATTGGCCTGGGTCGATCCTGAGAAGCAACAACAGTTGGCGATAAAAGACGCGCAAGTGAAATACCAGGGCGCGACAGCGAAATTTTCCGGGCAGTACGATCTCCAAGCGCAAACCGTGAAGGCGCAGGGGACGTTTGATGGCGTGAATCCTGAAACCTTTGGCGCACCGGCAGGACGAATCGGCGGCGACTTCGCTGTCGATGGCGCGTTGACGCCGACGGTGGATGTTCGCGCGCGCTATGCATTGCGTTCAAGTCAATGGCTCGCACAAGCGATGACCGGCGAGGGCGAAGTGCAATGGGCGCAAAACCATCTCAAGCAGGTGAAAGGCTGGTTGCAGCTTGGCGAAAAGCCGAGTGCAACACGGCTGGCGATGGAAGGTGCGTTCGGTGCGGAGAATGATGCGCTGCATTTTGAGGTCGATGTTCCCGATCTGGCGCAATGGCGGGGAAGCGGACAAAACGATCTGAGCGGACGGGTTCAGGGAAGCGGCGAATTGCGCGGAATGTTCTCGCAGTTGGCGTTGCACGCGCAAGGTTCCATCGCCGGATTGCGGGTCGGCGAGGCGAAGGCGCAGCAAACGCGGTTTACCGTTGACACGCAATGGAACGCGCAGTTGAGCAAAGAGCGGGAACAGAATATGTTGCCGCTGACGGTTCGCGCCGAGTTCGAGAACATTGAAGCAGTCGGTACGCCATGGCAAACGGTAACGCTGGCGCTGGGCGGCACACCGGCCAGACATCAGATGACGTTGACGGCACAGGGAGAGCTGGCGGCGCAGGCGGTGGAGCTTACAGCGGTTGTGCGCGGTCGTTGGGAGATGTCGCCTGCGGCGCGCTGGCAAGGTTCGCTGTCGCGTTTTGACGTGGCGCATTCGCAGTTGCCGGTGCGATTGGAAGCGCCGTTGCCGATCACAATAGATACCGCAGGAGAAAGCGTCAAAGTGAGTGTCGGTTCGGGCGCGTTGGTCGGCAACGACACCCGCGTGCGCTTGAAAAGCGCGACATGGCAACCGGAGCGCTGGCGCGGCGAAGGGACGATCGAAAACGTCGCTATGGAAAAGTGGTTGACGTTGGCCGGGAAGGAAACAGCGGCGACGGTGCGCGGCGATCTGGTGTTGTCCGGCGATTGGTCTCTTTCGCAGGAAGGCGACGCGCTTTCGGCGTTGCGGGGCGTTCTCGATATTCGCCGCGAGCGGGGCGATGCGCAGTTGCGCATCACGCCACGCGCGGCATGGCAGCCATTGCAACTGTCGCAACTCGGAATGCGAGCGGAGATCAGGAACGCGCGGCTGACGCTTCAGGGTATCGCGGAGAGCAGTCGTTACGGCAAGATCAGTGTCGATGGCGAGACCGCATTGACGGTGCCAGAAGGAACGGCGATGGATGATCGTCCGTTCACGTTGCGTGTGCAGGGCGACATCCCCGATTTGTCGAAGGCGGCGTCACTGATTGCCGGTGACCTCCGCTTGACCGGGCGCATTCATCTGGATGCGCAACACAGCGGCACGTTACGACATCCCGTCTATCGAGGCGCGATGACCGGCGACAATCTTTCCGTGCGCGATGCGGAGACCGGCATCGCGTTGAACGATGGTGAAATGCGTCTGCTGCTGAACGAACAAAGCGTTGCGATCGAACGTTTTGTTTTCAAAGGCGGTCGTGGCGAGATGGCGATGACCGGCGAGATTGATCTGCACGAAGGAAAACCGCGCGCCAAACTGGCGATCAAAGCCGATCGTTTACGTTTGATTCGGCGCCCCGATATGACTCTGGTGGTGACCGGCAACGCTGACCTGGGTTACGACGAACAAGGCGTTTCGCTGCTCGGCAACCTCAGAACCAATTACGGCAGTATCCAATACCGCGACAGCGATGTGCCGAGTTTGTCCGACGACGTGGTGGTGATCGGCGAGCGGCCGCAGACATCAGGCATCGGTCTGGCGAATGTACAATTCGATGTCGATCTCGGAAGAAGCTTCCGCCTTCGCGGTTACGGCATCGACACCAAACTGGCGGGAACATTGAAATTCCGCGCGCGTCCCAATCAAGCGTTGACCGCTTTCGGCAACGTGCGCACGGAAGAAGGCATCTACCGCGCTTACGGACAGAAACTCGACATTCGTCACGGCAACATTTCGTTTCTGGGGGCGCTCGACAATCCGGCGATCGACATTCTGGCGATTCGTGAAAACTCATCGGTCGATGCCGGCGTAGTCGTCAAGGGAACCGCGCAGCAGCCGACCGTAGCGCTCTACGCGAACCAGCCGATGTCCACCAATGAAAACCTGTCCTGGTTGTTGTTCGATCGCGGCACCGACAACATGGACAAAGGCGACGCGGCCATACTGTTCCAGTTGTTGAACAACTTGCTGGCCGGTGGCTCCGGCGAAACATTGACCGGCGAACTGTTCGGCGGCGTGATCGACGAAATCAACGTTGTTGGCGGTCAAACGGAAGACGGTACGGCAACACAAATCGTCACCGTCAGCAAACGGCTGGGCAAAAACCTTTCCATCGGCCTCGACAAAAGTTTGAACGGATTGCAGGACGCTGTTCGGCTGACTTGGCGCTTCTCGCGGAAGTGGTCGATGATGACCCGCTTCGGCGTTGACGACAGCACCGTTGACGCGCGCTATTCGATTGTGTTTTGACTGCGTTGAACCACAAAAAATGCAAAGAAAAACCTTTAACCACGAAAGACACGAAAAACACGAAAACGCATAGGTCGTGGTGAGCGCGTAGGCTGGTGATGAGCGGCCTTTAGCCGCGAGCGAAGCGTGGCGGGAATCCCAGCAAAAAAACGATTTAACCGCAAAGAACGCAAAGAGTACAAAGAGTATTTCTCACGCGAAGGCGTGAAGCTGCGAAGGAACGATCCCTCCCCCGCTTGCGGGAGAGGGGTGAGAGAGAGGGTGTAGGGGCGCGATTTATCGCGCCCTGTTTTGTAGATTCTGCGACGTCGCTTCGCGCCGCGCAGAATGACGGTTTTTTTCTTCGCGGCTTCGCGTGAGACAACAAACAGGGCGGGTTTGAAACCCGCCCCTACGTACGCAAAATGATGTTTTTCTGATACCTAATCCCTGACCTCTGATGCCTGAAAATCAAATCTCAACGTTATCGATCAGTCGTGCCGTTCCCAGACGGGCGGCGGCGAGCACGACCAGCGATTCGCCCAACTCTCTCGGCGCTTTCAGGTCATCGCGGCGGCGCACGACCAGGTAGTCCACCTTCCAGCCATACCGTTCCAGTTCAGCGAGCGCGGCAGAGCATGGACGGGTGAAGTCGCGCTCGCCATGGCGCACGGCTTCGGCGACGGCGGTGAGTTGCCGGTACAGACGCGGCGCTTCGGCGCGTTCGCTTGCCGACAGGTAACCGTTGCGCGAAGACAACGCCAGTCCGTCAGCGGCGCGAACGATGTCCTGCCCCACAATCTCGACGGGCAGCGCCAGTTCACGCACCATGTTTTTCAATACGATGAGTTGCTGGTAATCCTTCTTGCCGAACAGCGCCACGTTGGGCTGGACGATGTTGAAGAGTTTAAGTACGACAGTCGCCACGCCCCGAAAGTGACCGGGGCGGGAAGCGCCTTCGAGTATGGAGGCGAATTCCGGGTCGGGGGTGACGTGGTAGTGCTGCGGCTGCGGGTACATCTCCGTTTCGGGCGGAATGAACAGGTGATGGACGCCGGCGGCGGAGAGTTTTTCGCGATCGGCCTCGAAGGTGCGCGGGTATTTGTCGAAGTCTTCGCTCTGGCCGAATTGCAGACGGTTGACGAAGATGCTGGCGATGACGGTGTTGATATTGGGGTGTTTGCGAGCGGCGCGCATGAGGGCGAGATGCCCGTCATGCAGGTTACCCATCGTGGGGACGAACGCAACCCGTCCGGCTTGGGCGCGTGCGGCGCGCAGGGTGGCAATGGATTTGTGGATAAGCATGTTTCTTTCTTGGTTTTAATAACAGTGTTCCGGCGTAGGAAAGCTGCCGTTTCTGACTGAGGCGACATACGCTGTAACGGCTTCATCAATGGTAGCAGCTCCCTGCATGAAATTGCGCACGAAGCGCGCCATCTTGCCGGGAAAAACACCAAGCATATCGTGCATCACCAACACCTGGCCGTCGCATTGCGGCCCCGCGCCGATGCCGATGGTGGCCGTGGTCGTCAGCGAGGCGGTGATTTCTCCGGCCAGCGCGGCAGGAATCATCTCCATCACGAGCAAGGCCGCGCCCGCCTGTTCCAGCGCCAGCGCGTCGGCTCTGAGGCGGGCGGCTCC
>WQTW01000057.1 GCA_009786085.1 Pseudomonadota bacterium
GGGGGGGGGGGGGGGGGGGGGGGAAGTCTCCTACAAAAAGAAAAGGGCTGTTTTTCTTCGCGCCTCCGCGTGAGATGCCTTTCTGATCCCTGATTCCTGACCTCTGATTCCTGATCGGCTTTGACAAGCGCCGGAACGTCTCGTAGAATTATGAGTTCGCTGCCCAGATGGCGAAATTGGTAGACGCGCTAGTTTCAGGTACTAGTGGGGAGACCCTTGGAGGTTCGAGTCCTCTTCTGGGCACCATTGCTTTTGTCATACAAAACCGCTCCATAGAGCGGTTTTGTCGTTTCTGGAAGCGATTTCGAGAACCGTTTTTCAGGCTGTCGGTCATCTCATTCACTCTGGAAACACGACCGTGTTCAGCTTCAGCCGCCGCGCGTTGTCGGCCTGATTCGCGTCAAGCGTAGCCATGCTTTTTGCCCCTGCTTCCAGCGCCGCCGCCAAGTGCAGCGCGTCACTGGCGCGCAAGCCGCGCTCGTGATGGCGGACGAGCGCTGCCGCTTCTCTGAAGGCTTCCCGACGGAGAGGCAACAAGCGCAGGCCGGTTCCGCAGAACGCCTCGAATTCGCGCCAGACACCCCGCGCATCTCTGGTCGCCAACGCGCCAGTACGTTCCTTTATGGTCAACGCGCTGGCAAATTCAGTCACGATCCAGTCGGAAGACACCAAGACATCCACACAGCCCTCATACCAGGCGTCAACAGCGACGCTCGATGCCTCATGCACGAACAGCGGCACGGCAGCGCTGGTGTCGAGGTAAATCATCAGTAACGCGCCTCTTTTCGCATGTTCTCGACCACTGGCTCAGTCAGCGGCATCGCCGCCCGCCGTTTGCGGGTGCGCGCCAGAAAAGCCGCCTTGTCGAAAGGATTGGCCGAAGTCAAGGTAATTTTTCCGGCGGGCGTTACCTCGGCATCGACGCAATCGCCTTCGCGCAGGCTGGCGGCAAGCGCGTATTCAGCAGGCAGACGCACCGCCAGACTGTTGCCCCATTTCGCTACTTGCAATTTCATGGCGCTCTCCGTTGTATAAACACGTAGATACATTGTAGCAGGCGCTGCGCTTTTTGCAATGTCTAACAAAAATCAGCCCGAAGGGTGGGTAAGCGAAGCGCCATCCACCGATACATACCTGCCTCTCTCACAAGGGAAGAGCGTTTGGATTCTGCGCCCTGCGACTTCGCGCAGGGTGACGCGCTTCGCTTTTCCAAGTCACACGGACTGATCAAAAAAGAAGCGGAGGCCGGTAACAGGCCTTGCGCCTCCATTTCATCACTCGCTCCGTTTTCCTCAAGCATTATTCAAGTTTATATAAGTTTATCGAGCGACTAATGCCGTCCACCGTATATTCAAACCGCGCGGATGTTGCCGAATGGAAGGTTAGTTTGGCGGTGCCTACTTTGTTGCTGTTGCCGCTGAACTGACTTTCGTTGTAAGTCGGCCCAAAGGGTGGGCCGGAATAGCTGTAAACATCCGCTGAAAAGACATCAGAAGCCGTCCATGTATCGCCCTGAAAAAGATACCAGGCGTTCTTTCCTGTTTTGTCGTAGGTGTACCAGGGAGCAAAGACGTACCTCGCATTTGACGTGAAGCCCTGAATAACCGTTAATCCCCATCCGTTTTCGCCGACACTGCCCCATTGTCCGGTGTGATTGCGCGTCGGACCTGCTTGTGACGGCGGCGGCGTGACTGGCGTCTCCGGAAAGTAGTCGCTTGCCCTATAAACGGGGATATTTATTGAATGGGTTTCAACCCCCCCTGTAGGGTTAAGATAGAGCTCTAGAGAAAAGATTAACGCTTTGTTGAAATTCTGAACGGATGGGAAATCAAGGCCGCAACTATTCAATGGAAACGATTTTTTTACATTAAGAAGCGAAGAAAAAGTGCCGTAACGGTAGTCAAGATATCCGCCACAACTAGTAGAAAGTACTCGATGCGCTTCTCTCGGTGATTCCGTTTCTTTTAAAGTAAATATATTTCCGTCGACGACTATCTGTCCGCCATGTGGGTCTATGGTAACAACAGGCACAGAAACATCTTTGCTGCAAGGGTATCTCCAAACAGTGGCAGTAACATTAGTAAAATGAGTACCAGAACCGGCACTAAGATCAAGCGTCTTATACTTAATCGTCCCGGCTATTGGACCAACGGGCTGAACAGGATAAGGACCGGGGGGACAGCTTTGTAATATTTGTTCCGTTGTCGCCCCTTTTAGCTCAATGCTGTCAAAAGCGCCAAAATCATCGCTCGCCAACGCCTGTGCGAAAAGAGGAAGAGAAAAAATGGAAATGAATGCCGCGATAAGAGCCGTTTTCATATTCGTTCTCCTTCAGTAGGATTTACTTGCACCGGATAACCATATGGTTTCTCACCTCTTTGGTAAAAGGAATATTTTTCCTATCCGGCTTAACATCAGATTCAAGAATTTCGTATCCTGATGGACAAGCTTTCCCTGCGTTGAGTTGACATACTCCAGGCGACACACATTCCACAAGTTTCGCGGGGCTCCCATCCGCCAAGGTCATGTCACGTACCCCTTTGATCCTAACTTCGCTGTTAGCGTTACGGTGCGCGCAACCGTTGAGCAAAACAACAGAAGCCGAAAGAACAAGAAGGGTTGTAAAGAACTTTTTCATGTCTATTTCCTCCAAAAGGGTTTCACCTAAAATCAACACCTGCACGATGGACTCAGAGCGCCATCGCAACAGATCAAAAACTCCTCCCATTTGTCACATCCGCACACACCGCTTTCCCTCCAGCCCCTCAAGAATCTGCTGCCCGCTTGCGCGCCTTCCTTGACGATTCCGGGGAACTGCTCCTGCAAGGTCTTGGTCATTTGCGGCAGTTACGTTATTTACGTAACCCAAAGTTTAGCATAAGCGTAATTACTTTCGATTGTTACGTAACCGAATAACGGCAACGATAACGTCAAAGCATGAAGAATGCCAAGAAACTATTCGCAGACCGGCTACGGGAGGCGATGACAAAGGCCGGACTGAAGCCGAGACCCGCCGTGCTGGAACGCGCGTTCAATCTGCACTATTTCGGCAAGCCGGTTACGCTGCATGGAGTAAGAAAGTGGTTGATCGGAGAATCCATTCCTCCCTATGACAAGATTTCCGCGCTGGCCGAGATGCTGAAGGTGCCGCCGGAAGACCTGGTTTTTGGGCTGGGAATCAAGCAGAAAAGTAAAAACAGCCTAATCCGCTGGGATGACGGCATCGGCTACCAGGAACGGAAAGTTTTTGAGACCTTCCTCACGCTACCCACGCCACAACGCAAGATTGTGCGTGAAGTCATTGAGGAGTTTTCAAAAGTATCCCCGCCAGAGATGACTGCCGCGAAAAATAATGCGCAAGGAAGTAGAAGCCCGAAGGGTGGATAAGCAAAGCGCCATCCACCGTGTAGCCTGGACAAGCCGCGAAGCGGCGCAGTCCGGGAGCCTGCCTACGGCGCGAAGCGCCGCTGATTGGATGGTGGTCGGTTGTTGGACTGCGCCGCTTCGCGGCTTGTCCAACCTACGCGCTACGGTTCTTCATGAAGGAATGTCTGTCGGTATTCCGCCTATAAATTGATAAATAGACCCTCCGAAAGAACCTTTTTTACCCTCAGAAAAAAATAGCATTGCGCCTACTTCCTGATATCCATCTCTTGCATCAGCAGTGACATAGACCGTCTGCTTTCCGTCTTCATCAACCCATTCATCAAGAACTAAAAATTCTATCTGGAAATATTCATCTTCATCAGCCCATTGAGTGTCCCTGTTATCTTCAAAAAAATGGGTTCCAACTTTCCCTTTCAAAGTGGTATAGGACTCTTTCTCTAAAAAAGGAGGAATGGCTCTACTCAATTTTTCGGCAAGAAGCTTTGTTTCCATCAGGCAATGCTCCCGTTTCGCGTCGTGACAAACCCATCCCCACCCCAACCCTCCCCTTGAAGGGGAGGGAGCTTACAAGCAAACTCGCGCATTGCGGAACATCCGCAGCCAGGGCGATGCGCCGTCGCCTTCATGCAGCCAGGCGCGTGGTCGCCAGGACATTTGCGCGGCGCGGAAGACGCGCTCGGGATGCGGCATCATGATGGTAAAGCGCCCATCCTCCGAGGTGAACGCGGTAGCGCCTCCCGGCGAACCGTTCGGGTTGAACGGATAGCGTTCGGTGGTTTGTCCGTAGTGATCGACGTGACGCATCGCCACGAACGCTTGCGCCCGCGCTTGTTGTGCCGCATCGACATATTCGGTATAACCTTCGCCGTGCGCCACGACGACCGGCAAACGGCTGCCGGTCATTCCTCTGAACAGCACGGATGGCGTTTCGGTGATTTCGACCATCGACAACCGCGCCTCGAACTGTTCGCTCAGGTTGCGCACGAAGGCCGGCCAATGCGCCGCGCCCGGAATCATGCCGCGCAACTGGCTCATCATCTGGCAACCGTTGCACACGCCGATGGCCAACACGTCGTCGCGCGCGAAGAACGCCGAGAATTCGTCGAATGCGCGGGTGTTGAACAGGATCGACTTCGCCCAGCCGCCGCCGCCGCCCAACACGTCGCCGTAGGAGAAGCCGCCGCAGGCCGCAATCATTTTGAAATCGCGCAAGCGGGTGCGGCCTTCGAGAATATCGCTCATGTGTACATCAAACGCATCGAATCCCGCCGCGTCAAACGCCGCCGCCATTTCCACCTGGCCGTTGACGCCTTGCTCACGCAGCACGGCGATTTTCGGGCGCACGCCAGACGCGATGAACGGCGCGGCGATGTCTTTGTTTTTGTCGAACGTCGCCCGCGCCTGCATTCCGGGATCGTCGGCGTCAAGCAGCGCCTGGCGCGTCGCGTCGGCGCACGCCGGGTTGTCGCGCAAGGCCTGAAACGCCAACGATGTCGATGACCACAACGCTTGCAATGCGACGCGCGGTTCATCGAGTACCTGATTTTTGCCACGATTTTTACCATAATGCACGGTGATGTTGGCGCTGCCGCCCGCGCGCGGTACGCCGACCGCCGTCACGGCGATTCCGGCTTTTTCTGCCGCCTGCGTCACCGCTGCAACGTCTGCCGCTTTCACTTGCACCACCGCGCCGAGTTCTTCGGCGAAGCAGGTGTTGAACAACGGCGCGTCATCGGAGAAATGCAGTTCCAGTCCGGCGTGCGCCGCGAACGCCATTTCAAGAAGCGTCACCAACACGCCGCCGTCGCCGATGTCGTGATACGCCAGCAATTTGTCTTGCTGGTTCAACGTGCGAATGAGTTGCAGGAACGCCAGCAGGGTTTCGGCATCATCGAGATCGGGCGTTTCGTGACCGACCTGACCATACACTTGCGCCAGCGCCGAACCGCCCAGCCGCCGCTGACCACGCGCGATATCGAGCCACAGCAGTTGTGTTTCGCCGTCGTCCAGTTGCAGTTGCGGCGTCAACGTCCGCCGCGCATCATCGACCTGCGCGAACGCGCTCACGATCAGCGACACCGGCGCGATCACGTTGCGTGCAGAACCGTCGTCCGCTTTCCAGGCAGTGCGCATCGACATCGAATCTTTGCCGACCGGAATCGACACGCCGAGTTTCACGCACAGTTCGGACACCGCCTGCACGGTGTCGTACAGCGCCGCGTCCTCGCCCGACTGTCCGGCCGCCGCCATCCAGTTCGCCGACAGTTTGACGCGCCGCCAATCGGTCACGCTGGCCGCCGCCAGATTGGTCAACGCCTCCGCAACCGCCATCCGTCCCGACGCCGGCGCATTGATCGTCGCCAGCGGCGTTTTCTCGCCCATCGCCACCGCTTCGCCGTGCGTGTGGCGGAAATCGGCCAGCGTCACGCCGCAATCGGCCACCGGCACTTGCCAGGGGCCAACCATCGGGTCGCGTGCGATCAGTCCGCCGACGCTGCGATCACCGATGGTAATCAAAAACGATTTGTCAGCCACCGCCGGGAATTGCAGTACGCGCGTTAATGCATCTTTCAAATCCACTTTTTCAAGCGCCAGCGCCTGATGCGTCCGCTTTTCCCGCGTCACGTTGCGGTGCATGCGCGGCGGCTTGCCGAGGATCAGATCGAGCGGCACATCCACCGGCGTGTTGCCGAAATGCGCGTCCGTCACTTTCAAATGTCCATCGTCGGTGGTCGTGCCCACCACCGCGAACGGGCAACGCTCGCGCTGACACAGCGCCTCGAAGCGCGGCAAATTTTCCGGCGCAATCGCCAGCACATAACGCTCCTGCGCTTCGTTGCTCCACAACTCGCGCGGACTCATCCCCGGTTCTTCATTCGGCAGCGCCCGCAATTCGATCACGCCGCCTGCGCCGGCATCGTGGATCAATTCAGGAAAAGCGTTCGACACACCACCGGCGCCGACATCGTGAATCGACAAAATCGGATTGGCGTCGCCCATTTGCCAGCAACGGTCGATCACGCCTTGTGCGCAGCATTGAATCTCCGCGTTATCGCGCTGCACCGAATCGAAATCGAGTTCGGACTGGTTTTCGCCGCTCGCCATCGACGAGGCCGCGCCACCGCCCAGCCCAATCAAAAACGCCGGACCGCCCAGTTGAATCAACAGCGTTCCCGGCGGCAGCGGTTTCTTCTTCGTATGTCGCGCATCAATCGTGCCGAAACCGCCCGCGATCATGATCGGCTTGTGATACCCGTAATACCTGCCGCCCCAGTGACCTTCAAAGGTTCTGAAATAACCGACGATATTGGGACGCCCGAATTCGTTGTTGAACGCCGCCGCGCCGAGCGGCCCTTCGATCATGATGGTCAACGGCGAAACGATGCGCTCCGGTTTTTCGAGCGGCGTTTCCCAGGGCTGCGGCAATCCCGGAAGGCGCAGATGCGATACGCTGAGACCGACCAATCCCGCCTTCGGTTTGCCGCCGATGCCGGTGGCGCTCTCGTCACGAATCTCGCCGCCGGAGCCGGTCGCCGCGCCCGGATACGGCGCAATCGCAGTCGGGTGGTTGTGCGTCTCCGCTTTCATTAGCGTGTGCGTCAACGCTTCTTGCGCCTGATAACGTCGCGTCGCGTCGGGATAAAAACGCGCCGCGACCGCGCCCTCCATAATCGCGGCGTTGTCCGAATACGCCACCACCGTTCCCTGCGGATGCGCGTTGTGCGTCGCGCGAATCATCCCGAACAACGACTGCGATTGCGGCGCACCGTCAATCGTCCACTGCGCATTGAAAATTTTGTGACGGCAATGCTCGGAATTCGCCTGCGCGAACATCGTCAGTTCAACGTCGGTCGGATTACGTCCCAACGCCTGAAAGCGCTCGACCAGATAATCGATCTCATCATCGACCAGCGCCAGCCCCAGCGCCGTGTTGACCTCTTCCAGCGCCGCCCGTCCGCGCTCCAGCAACGGAACCGTCGCCAGCGGTTTCGGCGAATGATGCTCAAACAACCGCGCCGCTTCGCTGCGATCCTCCAGCACCGTCTCCACCATCCGGTCGTGCAGCGCATCGTACAACGCCGCACGCTGCGCATCACTGAGCGATGCCCCTTTCTGCGTCGCGTAGTGATACACGATGCCGCGCTCCAAACGCGCAACCTTCGCCAACCCGCAGCGATGCGCAATCGCCGTCGCCTTCGACGACCAGGGCGACACCGTTCCCAGTCGCGGCACCACCAGACAATGCGCCCCCTCGACATCGCCGCTCTCACTGTCGCGCGGTCCGTATTCCAGCAGTTGCCGCAAGCGCACCGTCTCCTCATCGTTCAGCGCCGCCGTCACTTCGGCGAAGTGCCAATAACGGGCAGACAGCCGCGCCACCGGAATTCCCTGCGCCTGCACCTTCGCCAACAAGCGGCGCAGCCGCGACGCAGAACAGGCACAACGGCCACGCATTTGCAGAATTTCACTCATCAAGCATTCTCCGAACGGTTACGGGGTTGCGGCGACGCCGCAAAAAGTAAATTATACGTCGCGGGATGGGCAAGCAAGGAGGACGTAGGCGCTTTGATCCGGTTTTTTGATACGATACGAGCAAACCCCCGTCGGCTTCGCCGACACCCCCTTTCAAAAGGGGGCTTCCAAAGCCCTCCCCTTCAAGGCGGGGTGGGGATGGGGTTGGCAGCGTCGTAGGCTGGGATGAAACGAAGTGGAATCCCAGCTTAAAACCGCTCACGCGAAGGCGCGAAGGGACGAAGCTCCCTCTCCTTCAAGGGGAGGGCTGGGGTGGGGATGGGGTTGGCAGGATTCAGAGGTCAGAGGTCAGGAATCAGATACCCCGGGTTCGTCATTCTGCACGGAGCGGAGCGAAGTCGCAGAATCCAACCCTCTCCCGCTTGCGGGAGAGGGTGGCCGAAGGCCGGGAGAGGGAAAACACTATTTTCGGGTGCGCATTGAACGAATTTGAACTGATCCGCCGTTTTTTCAACCGTCCGCCCGCTGGCGGCGCGGTGCGTCTTGGCGTCGGCGACGATGCCGCCGTCGTCACGCCGACGCCCGGCCAGGAACTGCTGCTGGCGATCGACACCATGGTCGAAGGTCGCCACTTCTTCGCCGACGTGCCGCCGGCCACGCTCGGCCACAAAATTCTTGCCGTCAACCTGTCCGACATGGCGGCGATGGGCGCCGCGCCGCGCTGGGCGCTGCTCTCCGGCGCTCTGCCCGACAACGATCCCGATTGGCTCGCCGCCTTCAGCGACGGGCTTTTCGCGCTGGCCGCACGATATGACGTTTCATTGATCGGCGGTGACACCGTGCGCGGAACGCGCAGCTTCACCCTCGCCATCGCCGGCGAAGCGCCCGCTGGCGAAGCGCTGACCCGCGCCGGAGCGAAGCCGGGCGACGATGTGTGGGTGTCCGGCGCGCTTGGCGACGCCGCGCTGGCGCTCGCCGCGATGCAACACCGGATCACCCTCGACCCGACGACGCTGACCGCCCTGCGCGCCCGTCTCGAAACGCCGGAACCGCGCGTCGCCCTCGGTCTGAAACTGCGCTCCCTCTCCATCGCTCATGCCGCCCTCGACATTTCCGATGGTCTGATCGGCGATCTGGGACATATTTTGAACGCTTCCGGCGTCGGCGCCGAGATCGAACTGCCGCGTCTGCCCTGCCATCCGGCGCTGAAAGCGTTATTGAACAGCGCCGAACGCCCGCTGGCGCTCCACTGCCTGCTGGCCGGCGGCGACGATTACGAACTGTGCTTCACCGCGCCGCCCAACGCCCGCGATACGCTCACCGCCCTGTCGCACGAATTGGCCTTGCCGCTGACCCGCATCGGCAGCATCACCGCAACACCCGGACTCACCGTCCTCGACGAGCAGCGCCGCCCCTTGCCGGCACTGCCCACCGCCTACGATCATTTTCCCGCCGTCACCTCCCCTTCACACTTCACCCCTCTCCCGCTTGCGGGAGAGGGGTGGGAGAGAGGGCGATGGGATTCAGGAATCAGCGCCGTAGGCTGGGATGAAACGAAGTGGAATCCCAGCTTAAAACCGCTCACGCAAAGCCGCGAAGCCGCGAAGAAGGACGCTCCCCTCTCCCCTCGCGGGAGAGGGGCAGGGGGAGAGGGGGAAAGCGCCGTAGGCTGGGATGAAACGAAGTGGAATCCCAGCTTAAAACCGCTCACGCGAAGCCGCGAAGCCGCGAAGAAGGACGCTCCCCTCTCCCCTCGCGGGAGAGGGTGCCCCGAAGGGGCGGGAGAGGGGGAAAGCGCCGTAGGCTGGGATGAAACGAAGTGGAATCCCAGCTTAAAACCGCTCACGCGAAGCCGCGAAGCCGCGAAGAAGGACGCCCCCCTCTCCCCTCGCGGGAGAGGGGCAGGGGGAGAGGGGGCAATGGATTCTGCGACTCCGCTGCGCTTCGCGCAGAATGACGAAATCTCTTTTCGCGCCTTCGCGCCTTCGCGTGCTGCCATCATCCTCTCTCCTGCGGAAAAGGGAGCCGAACCATGACCCAACGCGCCCCCATCCCTCCCGCCCTCCTCTTTCGCCATCCCGCGCATTTCATCGCGCTCGGTTTCGGCAGCGGCCTGTTGCCGCGCATGCCGGGCACCTGGGGAACACTGCCCGCCATCCCCATCGCGCTTGCCCTACACGCCCTGCACAACGATGTCCTTTACCTTGCCGTCACCCTGCTGCTCATCGTCGTCGGCATCTGGGCGGCGCACATCACCGGCCAGCGCCTGAACGAACCCGACCACAGCGGAATCGTCATCGACGAAATCGCCGCCTTCGTGCTGATGCTCTATTTCGTTGACGGCTCCTGGCAGCACATCCTGCTGGCGTTCGTGCTGTTCCGTTTTTTCGACATCCTGAAACCGCCGCCGATCCGTTATTTCGACACCCGCATCAAAAACGGCGTCGGCGTGATGCTCGACGACCTGCTGGCCGCCGCCTATGCGTTGCTCACGATGGTCGCGCTGCTGCGAGCCTGGGATTATTTCGGTTCTTTTTAACCGCACGCATAGCGCGCAAAGAAAACTTCTCGCGCGAAACACACGCTACTGACGCATTTCTGATACCTGATACCTGATACCTGATTCCTGACCTCTGATGCCTGACTATTCTGGCGCAACGCCCACCAGCGTCCGCTGAATCTCATGCAAGCGGTCGCGCAGTTCCGCCGCCCGCTCGAATTCCAGGTTGCGCGCGGCCTCGAACATGGCTTTTTCAAGCGCGCGCCATTCTTTCTCCAACGCTTCTTCTGACAAGTGGTCGCCCTTCTTCCCGCCCTTCGTCTGATAACGCCCCCGCTTCTCGGCGGCTTTGTAGCCCTTCTTTTCTTTTTCTGAATCGTACACACCGTCGATGATGTCGGTCACACGCTTGGTCACGCCGCGCGGCGTGATCCCGTGCGCCTCGTTGTATTGAACCTGTTTGCGTCGTCGTCGTTCGGTTTCATCGAGCGCCGCTTTCATCGAATCGGTCATCTGGTCGGCGTAGAGAATCGCCGTACCGTGAATGTGACGCGCCGCACGTCCGATGGTTTGAATCAGCGAGCGCGTCGAGCGCAAAAACCCTTCCTTGTCGGCATCGAGAATCGCCACGAGAGAAACTTCGGGAATATCAAGCCCTTCCCGCAACAAATTGATGCCGACCAGCACATCGAATTCGCCCAGACGCAAATCGCGGATGATCTCGACGCGCTCAACGGTGTCGATGTCCGAGTGCAGATAGCGCACGCGAACCCCGTGTTCGGCCAGATACTCGGTCAGGTCTTCGGCCATTCGCTTGGTCAACGTTGTGACCAACACACGTTCTTTTCTGGCGACGCGCTCCGAAATTTCGCCGAGAAGATCGTCCACCTGCGTCTGCGCCGGTCGCACCTCCACTTCGGGATCGACCAACCCGGTCGGTCGCACCACTTGCTCAACCACCTGCCCCGCGTGCTTTGCTTCGTATTCGGCAGGCGTTGCCGAAACGAAAATGGTCTGCGGCAGCAATTTTTCAAATTCATCGAAACGCAATGGCCGATTGTCGAGCGCCGACGGCAGACGAAAACCGTAATTGACCAGATTTTCCTTGCGCGAACGATCGCCCTTGTACATCCCGCCCGTCTGCGGCACCGTCACATGGCTCTCGTCGATGAACATCAGCGCATTCTTCGGCAGATAATCCATCAGCGTCGGCGGCGGTTCGCCTGCCGCGCGACCGGTCAAGTGGCGTGAATAATTTTCGATACCTTTGCAAAAACCGATTTCGACCATCATTTCCAGATCGAAACGGGTGCGCTGCTCGATGCGTTGCGCTTCCACCAGCTTGCCTTCCGTCAGAAATTGTTCGCGGCGCTGCACCAATTCTTCCTTGATCGCTTCCACCGCCGCCAGCGTTTTCTCGCGGCCAGTGACATAATGCGACGACGGGAAAACCGTAAACCGCGTGATCTTCTGACGGACGCGCCCCGACAGCGGATCGAACAGTTGCAGCGTTTCCACCTCATCATCGAACAGACTGATGCGCAACGCGCTCTCGGCGTGTTCGGCGGGAAACACATCGATCACATCACCGCGCACGCGAAACGTGCCGCGCTTGAAATCCATCTCGGCGCGCTGGTATTGCATTTCGGTCAGCCGCCGGATGATGTCGCGCTGCGTTGCTTTATCGCCCTGGCGCACATGCAGAATCATCGCATGGTATTCAGAGGGATCGCCGATACCGTAAATGCCCGACACCGTTGCCACGATGATGCAGTCGGGACGCTCCAGAATCGCTTTGGTCGCCGACAAACGCATCTGCTCGATGTGTTCATTGATCGACGAATCTTTTTCGATGAACAGATCGCGCGCCGGAACATAGGCTTCCGGCTGGTAATAATCGTAGTACGAAACGAAATATTCGACGGCGTTGTTCGGAAAAAATTCGCGGAACTCCGAATACAACTGCGCCGCCAGCGTTTTGTTCGGCGCCATCACCATCGCCGGACGACCCGTGCGCGCGATCACATGGGCCATCGTGTAGGTCTTGCCGGAGCCGGTGACGCCCAACAAAGTTTGAAACGACAGGCCATCGCTCAATCCTTCCACCAGCTTGTTCACCGCCTCGGGCTGATCGCCGGCCAGCAAAAAATTTTGCTGTAGTTCGTAAGGGCTGCCGGGAAACGTCACCTTCATTGCGATTGGCCTCTCAACTTTTGATCCATTTAACCACAAAGAACGCATAGAGCGCAAAGAAAACCTTTTAACCACGAAAGGCACGAAAAGCACGAAAGCGCAACCCCTTCCCCCGCTTGCGGGGGAAGGGGCGCTATCGGCGCGTCTTGTCGTAGGGGCGCGATTTATCGCGCCCCTTGCCCTCTCCCCCGCCCCTTCTCCGCGCTTTCACGTGAATAAAAAAAGCCGTCATTCTGTGCGACGCGAAGCGCATAGGTCGCTGGTGAGCGTAGCGAACCGCGACGGGTCGGTCTCACGCGGAGACGCGGAGGCGCGGAGAAAAATGTTCCCCTCTCCCCTTGCGGGAGAGGGTGGCCGAAGAGCCTGCCCCCGAAGTGATTTTGATCGGGGGCAGGGAGAGGGGGAAATGAAATGCAATTTTCACCCCTCTCCCCCGACCCCTCTCCCGCAAGGGGAGAGGGGAGTTTCGTTCCTTCGCAGCGCGTAGCCCGGATAAGCGAAGCGCCATCCGGGAATCAAAAAATATTATTTAACCGCAAAGAACGCATAGCGCGCAAAGAAAAAAATCGTCGTTCTGCGCGACGCGAAGCGGCGTCGCAGAATCCATAAAACAGGGCGCGATAAATCGCGCCCTGTTTTACCTCACGCGAAGCCGCGAAGCCGCGAAGAAAGAAAGCCCCCGCCTTGCCCCCTTTTCAAAGGGGGTGCCCGCCGAAGGCGGGCGGGGGTTTGTTGAAAAAGATTCACCGCAAAG
>WQTW01000058.1 GCA_009786085.1 Pseudomonadota bacterium
TGGAAGCCTTTGTTGTGCTCCTGAAAGGCCCTGCCAGAGCGGCTTGGAGGCTTCCGCCCAACCAAAATAATGACATTGGAGATGTGATATATAGACAGTTTGAAAAGGGGGCTTTTTTCTTCGCGGCTCCGCGTGAGTTACAAGGGCGCGTTTGAAACCCGCCCCCTGGAATCTGATATCTGATTTCTGATATCTGATTTCTGACACCTGCCCTCATGGCGCCGTCAGCGTCGCATCAAGTTCGCCCGCGTTGAGGCGCTTCATGGTCTTGCGAATCAGCATGTCGTGCGGCGCTATTTTCAAGCCTTCCGCCCATGCCCGCCGCGCTTCGTCGAGACGTCCCAGTTGCCACAACGCTTCGCCCCAATGCGCGGCCACTTCGGCATCGGGATGTTTTTCCCAGGCCCGTTGCAAATAGCGCACCGCTTCTTCGATCTTGCCCTGACGAAACCGCGCCCAACCCATGCTGTCGAGAATCGCGCCATCTTCGGGCATCGCCTGATGCGCTTTCTCGATCAGCGCCGCGCCTTCTTCGATGTTGAGTTGGTAATCCACCAGCGTATAGCCCAGCGCATTTTGCACATACGGTTCGTCCGGCTTGAGTTTCAGCGCCGCACGCAAATGTTTTTCGGCGTTTTTCAGATGGCCGCGTTTTTCTTCGACCAACCCCAGTTCCATCAATAAATCCGCCGATTCGGGAAATGCTTTGACGCCTTTTTCGAGCACCTTGAGCGCTGCTTCCCAGTTCTCGGCGTCGCGCAGGATACGCGACTGCACTTGCAACACGCTGATTCGTTCTTCCGGCGTCACCGCCGGCAACTCGGTCAGCAATGTCAGCGCCTCGCCGCGTTTACCGTTTTGCGCCAGCAACAGCGCCAGTTGCAACTGCGCGCCCCACAATCCTTCGCCGCCATCGACTTTGCGATACCACTCAATCGCTTCCATCGGCCGCTTTTCGTCTTCGGCAATACGCGCGTACATGATCCGCATCGCGTTGACTTTATCGCCGCTGTCTCTCTTTTCGATCTCCTCGAGCAGTTCCCGCGCCGCCGCGCGATCTTCCATCTGCATCGACAACGCACCCGCCGCCATCAGCGCCGCGTCGGAGTCGTTGTCTTTCCAGATTTTGAGAAACCACTCACGCGCTTCCGGGTACTTTTTCTGCTGCGCATAGGCGCGCGCCAGCAAGGGCCACAGACTTTTCTGGTCGGGCGTTTTTTGCACACGGTTTTGCAACCAGGGCAACACTTGCGCAGGCGCTGCTTTTTCGAGCAGCGCCACTTTTAATTGCACCGCGTCGTCCCATTGCGGCGCGTACTCCAGCGCCAGATCGATTTCCTGCAAACCCTCTTGAAGGATTTTCGCCAACACGCCTTCTTTCTTGTCCGCCTCCTTATCGGTCGTCACCACCAGCGCCGCCAGCGCCACCGCGTAGTGCGCTTCCGGCTGTTGCAAGTACGGCAACGCCAATGTTCGAATGATGTTGTAAGCCGCGACTTTGTCCGGCTTTTGGGCAAAAAAAGCGTTCAATTGTAAAAACACTTCGGCGAGGTTGTCGTTGGCCGCCGCGTCTTTGAGCAAGCCTTCAAGCCGCGCGCGCATTTCTTTTTCATTGACCGTCTGACCCATCGGATGCTGCCAGACGCGCGCTGCCTGACTCTTGAGGAGTTGCGGCCTTGTGTTGGTCGGATCGAACTTCTGCCACATCGCCAGCGCCTGATCGAGCAATGTCTGATCGCGCGCCGCCAACGCGCTTTCGACGGCGCGCTGCGCGAACCAGGTCGATTGCATGTCCTGCGCCAGTTTCAGGAATGTCCGCGTCGCCAGAACCGGCTCCTGCCGCTGCAACGCGATATCGGCCAGCAGGATTTCGTAAAAACGCTCCTGCGTCAGCGGCGGATCGCGCGTTTCGGTCGCCTTAGAGGCCGCCTCGGGCGTTTCCGAAACGGTCGCAGGCGGCGCTGCCTGCGCCGTCCATACCGCCCAGCAAAAAACCGCCAGCACTATTTTGAGCTTTGTCGAAAGATTATTTTTCACGAAATCAACGGATTGTGTTTTTAGTCCCATACCGGATTTTAGAGGATATCGGCTCAAGATATCCTCTAAAACGCAACAAACCGTTGACATAGCAAAAATTATGCCTGACGTATGCCATGCCGTTTTCGGCGCTGGCGGCATTTATGCCGATAAGCCCCTGTTTCGCGCCGGTATCCGGCCAACCCGCGTCATGTCGGGCGTGTCGCCTTTGCTGCATTTCCGTCGTCTTTCGCTTTCCGCCGTGCGTTTGAATCTGGTTGATCCTACGCCGCTATGATAGAGTGTGTCATCTTAATCAATGGCTGGTTATGGATACACCGCGCCCTCTGGCGACCCAATTTGAAGCGTACAGCCGCTGGCGGCAGCACCTCTCTGCTGCTGTCGGCGGACTTCATCAATGGCTCAAAGCGCAAAATCTGGCCGACATCCAGACTGCGCAAACGATCACGCAGATTCGTACCCGCTTGAACGAAGACAAGCTGGTGCTGGCCTTCGTTGCCGAATTCTCGCGCGGCAAATCCGAGCTGATCAACGCTGTTTTCTTCTCGGGGTACGGTCAGCGCTTGTTGCCGTCAACGGCGGGACGCACCACGATGTGCCCGACCGAGCTGTTGTACGACCCCGCGCTACAGCCGTCGTTGCGCCTGCTGCCGATCGAAACGCGGCTACAGCGCACGTCGGTCACCGATCTCAAGAATGTGCCGCAGGAATGGGTGACGGTGCCGCTGGACATCACCAACGCAGACCAGATGAGCCAGGTTCTGCAACGGGTCTCGCAAGTCAAATTCGTTCCGCTCGACCTCGCCAACCAATACGGCTTTTTCGATAACGAGAAAGACATCGCGGCAGCGATCAAGAACCATTCGGGTGAAGTCGAAATCCCGTGCTGGCGGCACGCGATCATCAACTTCCCGCATCCGATGCTGGAACAAGGGCTGATCATTCTCGACACACCGGGGCTGAACGCGATCGGCACTGAGCCTGAGCTAACCCTGTCGCTGTTGCCGAGTGCGCATGGCGTGCTTTTCATTCTGGCCGCCGACGCCGGCGTCACCAAAACCGATCTCGATGTCTGGCAACAGTATCTGGTCAGCAGCGATCCCGCCTCAAAGAGCGGCCACATCGTCGTGCTCAACAAAATCGACGGCTTGTGGGATGAACTCAAAACACCGCAGGCCGTTGAGGAGGAGCTTGCGTCGCAAGTCGAGAGCACGGCCAACATTCTCGACATTCCCGCTTCGCAAATCTTCCCGCTGTCGGCGCAAAAAGGTTTGCTCGCCAAAGTCAACGGCGACCAGGCCTTGCTGGCGCGCAGCCGTCTTCCCGAACTTGAACGGGCGCTGACCGAACGGATCATTCCGACCCGCCGCGAAATCGTCGGCGACACCACGCGCGCCGATGTGCACGCGCTGATTCTCAACGCCCGCGCCATTCTTGACACGCGCGAAGACAGCATTTCCGAGCAACTCGATCAATTGCTGACACTGCGCAACAAAAATCAGGATGTCGTGTTGCGACTGCTCGATCAGACCAAAGAGGAAAAAATCAAGTTCGAGCATGGGATGGCGCGTTACACCGCGATGCGACGCATCTTCACCAACCTGACCAACGCCTTGCTCGACGCCGCCGGCACCGAAGCGTTACGCCTCAACGCCAACCGCACCCATCTGGCGCTCGAAGCGTCCAGCCAAACCCGCAGCGTCCGTTCGGCGATCAACCATTTCTTCACCTCGATCAACGAAGACATGGCGCAAGCCGAATTCCAGGCCAAAGAAATTCACGACATGGTGTCCGCGATGTCGTCGCAGTTCTCGAAAGAATTGCGAATGAAGCCGTTCGCGCCGACGCGGTTCTCGCTCGAAAAATACAAGAAAGAACTTTCCCGTCTGCACAGCGCCTACCAGCAACGCTTTGAAGCGCTGTGGGGCAGCACCACCCGCGCCAGACTGCAACCGATGCAGCGTTTCTTTGAGGCCATTGTCACCCGCGCAAAACATATTTACGGCGTCGCCAACCGCGATGCCGAAAGCTGGCTCAAAGGCGTGATGATCCCGCTGGAAACCCAGATCCGCGAACGTCACCAACAATTGCGCAAACGCCAGGATCGGGCGCGGCAAATGTCGCTGGTCAGCAGCGAAGCGGAAGGCCACTCCCGCGAGCTGCGCGAACAATTTGCCGAAGTTCAGCGGCAACAGAATGAGCTTGATAAATTCGTCACCTACATCGACGCCCTGATGTCGCAACAGGATTTCAGCGAAGAGCCTCCGCCCTTCGACGTTGTTATACCGATGCCCAGGGAAGCGCCGCCTGTTCCGCCGCCGCCGGAAATCGATTCGGATCAATTCGATGTTGCAACCATCTGGCCGACCACCCAAAATCCGTCGGGCAAGAAACGATAAATTCTCCTGTTTTTTCAGGTCGTTTTTCTTTCAGTTCACAAGTTCACAAAAAAGGAGCTTCATCATGGATACGTTTCCTCTTTCCATCCGTTCCGGCGGCATTGCTTTGTTAACTGCGGTGTTGACCTTCTTCGCGCCCGTCGCGTTTTCTTCCGGGGCGTCATCGGAGATTCGGAGCGTTGAAGGCGCGCCGTTCATCTCGACCAAAGCCGAAGAACTGGTGATGTGGCGTTCCTCGCCGGGCGTTCGCAACACGGTCGCCGTCACCTTCATGCCGCTGCCCGAATCGGCGCTGACAAAACTTCAGGAAGAAAATAGCCAGGAGTTGAGCAATGGCCTGCGAACCAAAGCCCTTTTGATCGGCGTCAACCGTAACGCCGATACAGAAATCCGCGACGCCGCGCCCATTGTTCTGAACTGGAAAAGCATCGGTGATGGACACATCGCCCGATGGGCGGTGACCTCGCCCGACGCCAGAGGGCTGCGGGTTGCGCTGCGGCTTCGCGCATTGCCCGACAATGCCGAGATGCGTTTTTCCGGTTCCGCCGAGCCGGAGAGAATCATCGGCGTGATCAGCGGTAAAGAGGCCAACGCGTTGCGCGACGATGATAGAGTGTACTGGACACCGGTCACCGAAGGCGAAACCCAGAACATCGAAATCTGGCTGCCCTCGACCGTCAATCCGGAAGATGTCAACATTCGCCTGAACGGCGTTTCGCATCTTTTCACCTCGGCGCAGGACGGGTTTGACACCGCCCATCTCGTCAAAGCGTCCGAAGCATGTCAAATCAACGTCGTTTGCCGATCCACCTTAGGTGCCAATTTTCAAAACACTTCCACAGCCGTCGCCAAAATGACCTATACGTCCGGCGGAGGATCGTATATGTGTACAGGAACCTTGCTGAACGACACGAGCAGCTCGTTCACGCCTTATTTCTGGAGCGCCGCCCACTGTTTCACCTCCCAGACCGTCGCGAACACCCTCAACACACACTGGTTCTACGAAGCTGCCGCTTGCTCTGGCAGGACACCCGGTTCCAACTATCAGCAACGAACCGGCGGCGCGACGGTTTTGCATGCCAGGGTCGCCACAGACACGCTGCTGGTTCGCCTCAATAACGCGCCCCCCTCCGGTGTCTGGCTTGCCGGCTGGAATGCCGAGCGCTTTTCCAGCGGCAACATCACGGCCATTCACCACCCCAGTGGCGATATCAAAAAAGTCAGTTTCGGCAAGGGCGAAGGAAGAACCTGTGACACTGTTTTCTCTGGCGCCAGCGAAATAAATCGATCCACTTTAGCCGCAGTGAGCTGGCAAGAAGGCTCTACCGAAGGCGGCAGCAGCGGGTCGGGATTGTTCACCATATCATCGAACGGCGGCTACCAATTGCGTGGCGGCCTCATGGGCGGTGCGGCGAATTGCTCAAATGTGAACCGTCCTGTCGCCAACGGCAATGTCGATTGTTATTCCGGCCTCGATCAAGTCTGGAACGACATCAAACAATACCTGTCGCCCGCCACCCAACCCCAATACGGCCCCAGCCATAATTACACCGGCCAATGGCACAATCCCAACGAGTCCGGTTGGGGGCTGTCGATATTCATGGGTTTCCAGGGGCAACCACGTCTTATCTTCGCGCCCTGGTTCACTTACGATGGTTCCGGAAGACCCTCCTGGTACATCTTTCAACACGATGTCTGGTCGGCCAACGACAAGATTACAGCGAATGTTTTACGCTTTTCGGGGCCGAACTGGGGATCCACCTACCCCCGGAGCGCCACCTCCACTGTGGCGGGAACCGCGACCTTGACCTTCACGTCGGCCACAGCAGCGCGAATTGAATACAACGTCGATGGCGCAAGCCGCACCGTCAATCTCACCAAGATGCCTTGAAAAAACAGAGGCAGACCGCTTTTAAGCGGTCTGCCTCTGCGCCGTCTTTCATTTTCAGCTTTTCTGCATCGCCTCGAATTTTTTCTGTAATTCTTCGCGCGATTCCTGCCGCGACGGGTCGGTGAGGATGCAATCGACCGGGCAGACTTCCTTGCACTGCGGGTCATCGAAATGGCCGACACATTCGGTGCATTTGTCCGCATCAATCACATAAATCTCATCGCCCTGCGAAATCGCGTTGTTCGGGCATTCCGGCTCACACACATCACAATTAATGCAATCGTCGGTAATTAAAAGCGCCATTACATTTTCCTTTCTTGAACGAATGAACAAATAAAAATCTTTTTTACCACAAAGAATCGCCGTCATTGCAAGCGAAGCGGTCGCGGGGTGGATAAGCGAAGCGCAATCCACCGACAACCCAGGAGGTGGCACATCTCCCTTCGCGGCTTCACGTGAACCGCTTTTTCTTTGCGACCTATGCGCTCTTTGCCGCCCCCGTTTTTTGCGCGAACCGTTCCTGCAACTGTTCGGCCACGCGGGGATCGACAAAACGCGACACATCACCACCGAAACGCGCGATTTCACGCACCATGCTCGCCGAAATAAACATGTACTGATCGGCTGGCGTCAAAAACATCGTTTCCATTTCAGGCCACAGTTGGCGGTTCATCCCGGCCAACTGGAATTCGTATTCGAAATCGGACGCCGCGCGCAAACCCCGCAACAAAACGTGCGCGCCTTGCGCCTTCGCAAAGTCGATCAGCAACGTCGAAAAACCCACCACCTCAACATTGTGGATGTCTCCGAACAACATCTTGCCCATCGCCACCCGCTCGTCCAGCGAAAAAAACGGGCTTTTGTGTTCACTGGCCGCGACGGCAACGATCACGCGGTCGAACAGTTTCGCGCTGCGACACACAATGTCCTCGTGTCCCCGCGTAAACGGGTCGAAAGTCCCCGCATAGACGACTTTCCCCTGAGGCAATACGGCGGAGGAGGAAGTACAGCTCGACATTACGACATCTCCAAAATTTCAAACGCGACAGAATAAATGAAAAAACACCTGTCCGGCACGTCCTTGCCGGAATAATTCAAAAAAAACCGGCGGCATCAGCAAACGACCCGCTTCAGCATACAACCAACCGCCCGGTTTGAGGCGCTCGGCGCACGCCTCAAAGAGCCAGGGCCAGGGGTCGTCATCAAACGGCGGATCGAGAAAAATCACGTCGAAAACCCGCGTTTCCTGCCGCAACGCCGCTGTTGCTTCGGTACAACGTACTTCCAGTCCTGTTTCGCCCAGCAGCGCCGCATTCTCCGCCAGCGCCCGCACAACCGCCCTCTGCGCGTCCCAGGCCACGCTCAGGCGAGCGCCGCGCGACAACGCCTCCAGCGACAACGCGCCGCTTCCGGCATACGGCTCCAGCGTCGTCATTCCGGCCAAATCCTGCCCCAGCCAGTTGAACAGCGTCTCGCGCACCCGATCCGGCGTCGGCCGCACCCCCGGCAACGCCGGAAAGCGGATCACCCGACTGCGATGACGCCCGCCGACAATGCGCAGCGAGGATGATGAAGGGCCGGAGCGCGTCATGCGATCTCTCTCCGGCAAGGCTGAGGTTTAACAAAAAGTATATCGTCATTGCAACCGTGAGCGTAGCGTACCGGGAAGCGATCCAGAAGCGCTTTTCTCACGCGAAGGCGCGAAGACGCGAAGAAGAAAGCCCCCGTTTTGCCCCCTTTCCAAAGGGGGTGTCGGCGAAGCCGACGGGGGTTTGTCGCCTCTCCTGCTTGCGGGAAAGAGGGTTTTCTTTCTGCTTTCACCATCGCATTCATCAGGTTCATGGTTTTTTCTTCCATTCCAGTTTTCTAACCCCAATGTCTGCAAGCAACTGCTTCATTTGCTGTATTGCCGTTTGATTCAGAAGCGTTAACCGCTCTGCTTGCGCCAGCCCTTGATGAATGAAATGTGCGTTCAGCGCCTCCAAATTGGCCAGACAAACCAGTTGCGCTGCATTGGCTTCGTCCCGGATATTGCCTTTGCTACTTGGATTCTCGTTTCGCCACTGTTGCGCGGTTTTCCCAAACAGTGCCATATTCAGCAAGTCGGCCTCACTAGCGTAGATGATGTTGACATGTTGCGGCGTCAATTGCGGTGGAATCAGGTTAGCCTTGATGGCGTCGGTATGGATACGGTAATTGATCTTGGTCAGGTTGCGGCGAATGTCCCAGCCAAGTTGCTCACGCTCTTCTTGTTTGAGGCGCTGGAATTCCTTGATAAGATAAATTTTGAACTCGGCGCTGATCCACATGCCGAACTCGAAAGCAATGTCCTGATGGGCATACGTGCCGCCATAGCGCCCAGTCTTGGCCACTAGTCCAATAGCATTGGTCTGAGCCACCCATTCCTTGACGCTGATTTTATAATTGTTGAGGCCGGCCTGACTTTTAATTATGGCGAATCCGCCATAATTAAAATGCGGGTTGTGCACCTGCTCCCAAATGCCCAGAAACTCCACAGTGTTACGGTTGCGCAGCCAGTCAGAAATGAAGAAATCCCCATCCTTGGCCTTGATCATGTCGGTCAGGGAAATGAAGTCCATGTCATTTTCCGAATAGACCGTGATGGGCGTTCCCTTAACATCAATTTTCACCATCTTCGTTCCTCTAACTCTGAAAGAAGCCGAACAGGTACAATGCAACATTCTCGCCCATTTCGCCAACCCCCATTCTATAACCGTATCCCATGTTCGATTTTCTCAAACGCAAAAAAACGCCTGAGGTGCCCACAGCCGCGCCTCCGGCCACGCCCGCCGCGCCGACCGATGCGGGCGAGACGCCCGCGCTCCCCGCAGTGCCCACACCCCCCAAAGCCTCCTGGCGCGAACGGCTGACGGCAGGACTGACCCTGTCGCGCGACAAACTCGCCAACGCGCTCGGCAACGTCCTTTCACGGCGCACCCTCGACGACGACACACTGGAAGAACTCGAAACCGCGCTGCTCACCGCCGACACCGGCGTCGCCGCCACCGCCCACCTTCTCGCCGAACTCAAACAACGCTACGCCAAAGCCGACGCCGAGACCGATGTTAAAACAGTTTTGCGCGACGCGCTCTACGATCTGCTGCGTCCGCTGCAAACCGAAAACCGCGCCGCCGACATCAGCCCGCAAGTCGTGATGCTGGCGGGCGTCAACGGCGCCGGAAAAACCACCTCCATCGGAAAACTGACCCGCCGCTGGCAAAACGAAGGACACACCGTCCTGCTCGCCGCCGGCGACACCTTCCGCGCCGCCGCCGGAGAACAACTGTCCGTCTGGGGCGAACGCAACAACGTAACCGTCATCGCGCAGCAAGGCGGCGACCCGGCCGCCGTGATGTTCGACGCCATCCAGGCAGCGCGCGCGCGCGGCATCGACATCGTGCTGGCCGACACCGCCGGTCGTTTGCCGACCCAAACGCATTTGATGGAAGAACTGAAAAAAATCAAGCGCGTCATCGGTCGTGCGCAGGAAGGCGCACCGCACGAAGTGCTCCTCGTCCTCGACGCCAACACCGGCCAGAACGGATTGGCGCAAGTCAAAGCCTTCGACGCCGCCATCGGACTGACCGGCCTCATCGTCACCAAACTCGACGGCAGCGCCAAAGGCGGCGTCCTCGCCGCCATCGCCCGCGAACACCCGATTCCCGTCCGCTTCATCGGCGTCGGCGAAAGCATCGACGACCTGCAACCGTTCGACGCGCGGGAATTTGTCGAGGCGTTGTTGCCCTAACCAGCCCCTCTCCCGCTTGCGGGAGAGGGTGCCCCAAAGGGGCGGGAGAGGGGAAGAAAACAGGAATAAATCAGTACTCACTACCATACACACCTATAATACGCCCATGAACAAACACTCCTGCCGTGGTTTTACCTACCTTGAGCTGATGACTACCGTCAGCGTGATCGGCATTCTCGCCGCTATCGCTTTGCCCGCTTATCAGGACTACATCATCCGCGGCAGAATCGCGGAGACGTTTGTGCTGGCAGAACCGATCCAGAAAACGGTGCGAGATTACTATGATCGCTGGGGCGTTTTTCCTGCCGACAACGCCGAAGCTGGTTTGCATGCTGCCGAACATTACATCGGCAGCAATACCAAAAGCATTCTTGTGGAACGTGGCGTCATATTGATCACGTTGAACGACCGATTCCCACAACTCAACGGCCAAAAACTCCACTTGATCCCCGCTATCAACAGCGCTTCTCCGACAGCGCCGTTTGCTTGGGTTTGCGAAGGGGCGACACCGCCTGTAGGCACGACGTTCGCAGTCGAGATTCCCGAAGAGCGTCTTACGCTACCTTCTAGATCCCTTCCTGCCCCTTGCCGAAGCAATAAACCTCGCTCATGAACCTTCCCGGCACATGGCTTCGCTACAACGACCGAACCGTGCAGCGTCAAGGGCACCGCTTTGTTCTCAACTTGATCTTTTCCGGCTTGGTTATCGCACTCTTGTCTCTCACTTTAGGGAAACAGATGCCTTCCATTATCGAAAAAACACGCCTGGTTTCTACCTTGATGTCGCCTGTTTCCACAGGACGTCTCAAAGTCATCGAACACCACGCCGTGACAGGCGACTGGCTCTGGCTTGACGAAACTCAGCCCGACGAAAATCACCCGACCCATTTTATTACGTCGGCGCATATCGGGCACATCCGGCAGGGTGCTATTCACATCGAAGTTCGTAACAGGAAAGCCCCTCTCCAATCGTGGGCGGCAGCGTACAGACGCTACCAGCAAGGCGATGCTGACATTGAGGCTCACGACAAGGAAAGCCCTCCCGCGCTTCCCGAATGGTGGAGCATCCGCCCCGCCATCATGGGGAATGATGCGCCGACCGTCCTTTGGGTTTGCGGCAGCAAACCACCCCCCGAAGGCTCTCACGCGCTCGGCGAAAATTTGACCACCATACCCCCAAAAGAAAACTTCTGGCTTTGTCGATAGTATTGGCCGCTTTACTGGAAAAAGGAAACGCAAACGTGAAATCCATCAAGCCGTCCGAATGGGCGCTCTTTTATAAACTGCTCGGCAACCTGTTGGCGGCAGGATACTCGCCCATCGAAAGCTTGTCGCAATTGATGCAGGAACCTCTCTCAGAAAAGCTGAAAACACAATTACCGCCATTGTTGGCAACGCTACCGCCCACTGCTTCGCTGTCCGATTGCCTGAAACTGAAAGTATTTACGCTTGATGCAGCAACCCTTGACTTGTTTGAAAAAACAACGCGCATCGAAGAGCATATTAACCTGCTGCAAGCGATCTCGGCGCGTTATTCTCAAGCGAGCTGGATAAATCAGTTGCGTGGCAATTCTTTGTACTGGCCGATGCTTTATTTCATTGTTGGCGGCAGCACGTTTGTTTTTATCCTCTATTACCTTCTCCCGCTCTTTTCTGTGATGTATGAAAACATGGGAAGTTCGCTTCAGAAAGAAGCCTCGTTCCTGTTAGCGCTTAGACACGGGATCGTTTTTCTGCTTTTTTTGCTGATGGCGGTTTTCCTCGCCTTGCGCTTTCGTCCAAAACCATTACACGCATGGGTTGACCGACTACGACTGTTTCGTCCCTGGGGCGCCCTCAGCGAAAAAATCGCCTTGACACGCTTCACACACATGCTGCTGCTTCTTTTGTCGAAAAAAGTTACCCCTCGGCATGCGCTGATACTGGCAACCACCTCCATTGAAAATGTTGTCATCGAACGCCGCCTGCAAGACGCCTTTACCGAAGCCGCGGCTTCGCACACCTCCGACGTATCGTTTTCTATTGCCGACATTCTGAAGTCCTGCTCCCTTATTCCTGAAACTTTCATTGCTGCGTTGAACATCGCTGAAAAAACGCAAACACTTGAAGAAACCTTGCCGGAACTGACAGAAATGTCTGCCGATCTGTTATGCCGTCACACACAAACCCTGAACAACCGCATTGACATTACTTCAAAAGTCCTTGTTTTCGTTCTTATCTTCTGGGTCGCTCTTGCGGTTTACCTGCCTCTATTCTCCTTTGGAGCTCTGATATGAAATCCCGCCAAACACATCGCGGCTTCACGCTGATCGAACTGATGATCGTTATTGCCATCATCGGCATCATGGCGACATTCGCGCTCCCTTCCTATCAAGAGCGCATCATCAAAGCCCAGATTCAGGAAGGGCTGGAGATGGTCACTCCTGTCAAAAAAGCCGAAGCGGAGTACTACAGCAAACACGGACGACTTCCGGTCAACAACGCCGCTCTGGGTCTGCCTGCGCCGGATAAATTTGTCGGCAATTATGTTCGTCGTGTTGAAGTCGAAAACGGCGCCATTCACATCACCTTCGGTAATCGCATCAACCGCAACGCCAGCGACAAAACCTTGACACTGCGCCCCGCCATCGTCAAAGACGCACCCATCGTGCCGATCGCCTGGGTTTGCGCCAAAGCAAAAGTGCCCGAAGGGATGAGCGTTCACGGCAGAGATGCGACCGACCTCCCGAACCATTTTCTTCCGCTGGACTGCTTGTCGTGATGTCAGGCATCAGATATCGTAGGGCAAATAACGCCCTCACCCTACCCTCCCCCCGATCAAAATCGCTTCGCTGGCAAGCTCCCGAAGGGACGGTGCTTGCGCCTTCCAGGCTCAATCGAAATGATGATGTTCTGATTCTTGGTCTATGCCCCCTGATTTCTGTTTGACTACCTCGCCGGAATCGGAGAGAATAGCGCGCTTGGCGGGTTAGCTCAGTTGGTTAGAGCAGAGGAATCATAATCCTTGTGTCCGGGGTTCGAGTCCCTGACTCGCCACCAAAGAATCATCCAAAGCCGTCCGATAACATCCATCGGGCGGCTTTTTTCATAGGGGAAATCGAAAAACATCGTCCAACAGCGTCCAAAGCA
>WQTW01000059.1 GCA_009786085.1 Pseudomonadota bacterium
TTTTGCCTACTGACCCTACTGGAAGCCCTCCCCTTNCACCCCNCCCCCCCAGCCCCTCTCCCGCGGAAAGCGGGAGAGGGGAGGCATTTCCCGCCCCTCTCCCGCAAGGGGAGAGGGGCGCAGCATGTGATACCCCCATACAACCGCTGCCGCCGGTCACCATCGACCGCCGCGCCAAAGACCCGCTCGCGGCATTGCGACAGTGGCTTGAATCAACGAGCGTTAAAGCGAAGCAGCACCCTCCCCTTCCATCCCTCTCCCCCAGCCCCTCTCCCGCGGAAAGCGGGAGAGGGGAGGCATTTCCCTCCTCTCTCCCACAAGGGGAGAGGGGAGCCAAGACAAAAGCGCGCGTACTGTTGGTCGCCGAAAGCGCCGGACGGCGCGAGACGATGCAGCACATGTTGCGCGATGGCGGGCTTGTGTTTGCTTCTATCGACGACGTTGATGCCTGGTTGGCCGATGCCGTGTCACCACCCTGCGCGTTTGCCGTTGCTCCGCTCGCCGCCGGTTTTTTCTGGCAAGAGCACCATCTGACGCTTTTCACCGAATACGATTTGTACCGCGATTCGGCAAACCGCACTGTCGCACGACGTCGGCGCGAACGCGCGCGTTACGCCTCCGATGTCGATGCGCTGATCCGCAACCTCGCCGAAATGCGGCTCGGCGATCCGGTGGTTCACGAGCAGCACGGCATCGGTCGTTACCTCGGTCTCGTCACGCTTGCGCTCGATGACGGTTCCGCCGAATTTCTGCATTTGCAATACGCCAATGACGCAACGCTGTACGTTCCGGTCTCCGATCTCTTCCTGATTTCGCGCTACAGCGGTGTTTCGCCGGAGTCTGCCGTATTGAACGAACTGGGCAGCGGACAATGGGAAAAAGCGCGACGACGCGCCGCCAAAAAAGCGTTCGACACCGCCGCCGATCTGCTCAACCTGTACGCGCAACGCGCCGCCCGTCAGGGACACCGCTTCGCGTTCGATGAACACGATTACGAACGCTTCGCCGAGGGTTTCGCTTTCGAGGAAACCGCCGACCAGCAGGCGACGATCAACGCCGTCATCGCCGATCTCACGTCCGGGAAACCGATGGATCGTCTCGTCTGCGGCGATGTCGGTTTCGGCAAAACCGAAGTGGCGCTGCGCGCCGCGTTCGTTGCCATCGCCGACGGAAAACAGGTCGCGTTGCTGGTGCCGACGACGCTTCTGGCGGAACAGCATTTTCAGGTTTTCTCCGACCGCTTCGCCGAATGGCCGGTGCGCCTCGCCGAGCTATCGCGTTTTCGTTCGACGAAAGAAATCAAAGCGGCGCTCGACGGTCTCGCCAACGGCAGCATTGATCTGGTGATCGGTACGCACAAACTGATTCAGCCCGACATTCACTTCAAAAATCTGGGGCTGGTCATCATCGACGAGGAACACCGTTTCGGCGTGCGCCAAAAAGAACAACTCAAAAAGTTGCGCGCCGAGGTCGATGTGTTGACGCTGACCGCCACGCCGATTCCGCGTACGCTGGCGATGTCGCTCGAAGGCTTGCGCGATTTTTCGGTGATCGCCACCGCGCCGCAAAAACGGTTGGCGATCAAAACATTCGTGTCTCCTTATTCGGCGGGCGTCATCCGCGAAGCGATGGTGCGCGAACTCAAACGCGGCGGTCAGGTGTATTTTTTACACAACGAAATTCACACGCTGGCCGACAAAGCGGCGCGAATCGCCGAGATGGTTCCTGAAGCGCGTGTCGTTGTCGCGCACGGCCAGATGCCGGAGCGCGAACTCGAACACGTCATGCGCGACTTTTACCAACAACGCGCCAATGTGTTGGTGTGTTCGACCATCATCGAAACCGGCATCGACGTGCCGAACGCAAACACCATTTTGATCGAACGCGCCGACCGTTTCGGACTGGCGCAGTTGCATCAATTGCGCGGTCGCGTCGGTCGTTCGCACCATCAGGCATACGCCTATTTGCTGACCCCGCCGGAAGAAGCCATGACCGCGCAGGCGAAAAAACGGCTGGAGGCCATTCAGCACATGGAACAACTCGGTGCCGGCTTTTACCTCGCCATGCACGATCTCGAAATTCGCGGCGCAGGCGAAGTGTTGGGAGAAGAGCAGTCGGGCGAAATTGCCGAAGTCGGCTTTCAACTCTACACCGACATGCTGACGCACGCTGTGGAAGCGCTGAAGGCTGGACGCGAACCGGATTTGAACGAACCTTTACGAATCGCCACCGAAATCCATCTGCACCGTCCCGCGTTGTTGCCGGAATCGTATTGCCCCGACGTGCATGAGCGGCTCGTGCTCTACAAACGGCTGGCGAACACCTCCACATTTGAGGCGCTCGACGCGCTGTACGAAGAATTGATCGACCGTTTCGGCCTGTTGCCTGTCGAAGGACAAACATTGATCGCCTGCCACCGCCTTCGCTTGATGACGCGCCCTTACGGCATCACGCGGCTCGACATCGACGCCGAACGCGCCGTTTTCACCTTCACCGAAAAACCGGCGTTCGATCCCGGCCATCTGATCCTGCTGATACAACGCGACGGACGGGTTCGTTTCGCGGGGCCTCACCGTGTGCGGATTGAACAAAAAACGTCAAGCATCGAGGAGAGCCTTCTTCTGGTTCGGGATTTTTTGTCGCAGTTGAAACGCGATTGAAAAACAATTTAACCGCAAAGAACGCATAGAGCGCAAAGAAAGAATCGTCAGCGCACGTAGGGTGGATAAGCCGCGCAGCGGCGCAATCCACCATCCGTAGGGGCGGGTTTCAAACCCGCCCTTTTTATGTATGAAATACCCCCACCCGCCTTCGGTAGGCGCCCCGCAAACCCCCGTCGGCTTCGCCGACACCCCCTTTGAAAAGGTGGCGGCTTGCCGTTCCTTCGCGGCTTCGCGCCTTCGCGTGAGGCCAAACAGGGCGCGATAAATCGCGCCCCTACGCTCTGATACCTGACCTCTGGCCTCTGATTCCTGATTGCGCCTTCGCGTGAGAATTCTTTTTTGCGCCAACCCATGCGTTCTTTGCGGTCAGCTTTAACCGTCAAAAGAAATGGTGCATCCCCAGTGCCGCTCCTTGTTGATGTGTTCCCAGCGCGACATTGCTGGGGCCGAACGGCGTCGAGCGATTTCCGTCGCGGAAGTAGGTGTAATTGGCGCGCGCGCCGTTTTTCAGGTACATATACCCGGCGTAGGCAACAGTTCGCTTTGAAAGCGGGTAACTGACAGATAACGTGAACTGTTGAGCGCCCGTGTCTTTGCCGCCACGGATGTCGCCAACCCGCAACGATTCTTTGCCTTTCGCGTTGTCGGCGTAACCGTAATAGCCGAAGACCTTGAACGAACCGATCGGTACTGTCGCCGTCACGCCGTAGAGATCGCGCTTCAATTTGTCGTTGCCGTTATTTAACTCGTATTCCAGATGCTCGTATAAACCGGACAGCGTGACGAAACCGAAATCATAGCCGACGGCGAACGATGTCGCCCAATCGTTATTGCCCGATGCGGCAGCATCACCGAGCGCATGGCGGTAATCGTGCTGGTAGGTATAAGCAACGCCCGCTCGCAGCTTGTCGTTTTTATAAATCAGCGAACCGCTCAGATTGTACGCTCTGTTTTTGTCCTCTCCCATCGAATACCCGACCGCGCCGCGCAGGCCATTCCATGTCGGCGTTTCATAGCGGATCACGTTCGGCAACGTGTCGTCAAAACTTCCGTTCTTGGCGTTCAGCCCTCCTTGCGCCCACAGCGCCGCGTTCGTCAACACGGGATTGCGCCAAGTGTTGTCGGCGAAGATGAAATAGAGATCGTCGATAGCGATGGTCGCCCGCCCCAGCTTGACCGTTCCCCAATTTCCTTGCAGACCGAGATACGTCGTGCGTCCCGCCAATGCCGTGTTTCCCTGGTCGCCGGAAATGCCCGATTCGATCTGGAAAATGGCGTTCGTTCCGTTGCCCAGCGACTCCGTTCCGCGAAAGCCGAACATCGAGCCACCCCATGAGGTCACGCGATGCGTCTTGAGCGCGCTGCTGTCGCTGCTGCTCACCGCGTCCAAACTCATATTCAGCGTTCCGTACAATGTCACGTTCGCTGTTTGCGCCAGCGCCGACGACATCAAACCCGCTCCGACCAATAAAAACAAAAACGCCTTGCCGGCGTTGATTTTTCTGCGCTTCATGATAAAACCCCTCCGTTAAAACTTATTATTGAGCGGCATCTTCATCGTGTGCCGCCATCGTTTTTTCCCTGAACTTCATAGGGACACAGTGAAGCTAACATGAAAAAGCAGGAAAACTTTTTGTGGAAAACGCTGTTCCTTTTTTCAAAACATTCAAAGCGCGTTCGTTATCATCGCCGGCGCGTTATCGTTTTTGCGCGTTGTTTTTCGTTGCGGAAAAATTGGGGTTAAACATGCACAGCAACAACCACACCCCAACCCTTGAAGCATAGGTATCTACATAAGTAGGAAAGCAGCCCCGAAGGGGCGTGATATGAGTAACCGTCGGTGGAGCGAGCATCGCGAGCGAAACCGGCGGAAAGCGAACATCCAACATTCCCCCAGCCCTGCAAGGGCTGAATAATGTCTGTTCAGCCCTTGCAGGGCTGGACGACGATGCTGTCTGTCTCCGCCGGTTTCGCGCTCACTGCGTTCGCGCTCCACCGACGGTTACTCACGTGACGCGCCTGCGGCGCTTTTTGAGGTACGCGAGAGGAGTCGGGCAAATGTCGCCATACTTGTGTAGATACCTATGCCTTGAAGGTGAGGGAACAAAGCGACACAACGCGGAAGTGTGCGAACCCAAACAGAAAAAGCACTACCCTCCGCACTCTTTCCCGAAATCACGTGGTATAGTTGGAAAAACGCATGGAAAAAGCATGGCCATATCCCAAAAAAATACGTGCGTAGGCATATATGTCGCCACTTGGGCTTCTTTCGCCGTGACAGTGTGTGCGGCGCGCGACACATGCCCCATGCCAAGCGGCAAAATTCTTATCGTCGCTTGCGTGAAGGAATGATCACATGTTCCAATAACGTAGTTGCATTCGCGGCGTTTTCTTTGCCGCAGTTACAACCGACTGCGCGATGAGCGCGGTTTTTTTCCACAAGTCAAACCTCGTTTGGAGAGATATTTATGAAAATGAAAGCTCTAGCTTCTGCCCTCGCTATCGCCGCTTTGGCGCTGGGCGCTACGGGTGTTGCCCAGGCCGCTGATTCCAAATTCCTCGTCAAGGTCGGCATTGCAGGCGTCGTGCCCAAGTCCAACAACGGCAAGCTGGATACACCGTTGGGCGTCTTTGATACCGATGTCCGCAACAGCGTTCGTCCGTCGATCACGCTCGAATACCTGATCACGCCGAACATCGGCGTTGAAGTACTGGGCGCCTGGCCGTTCCGCAACGACATCAAGTTCAACAAGGGTGTCGGCAAGATCGGTAGTGTTGATGTACTGCCGCCGACCGTCAGCGTGAAGTACCACTTCATGCCGGACAGCGTCGCGTCGCCGTTTGTCGGTCTTGGCCTCAACTACACCTTCATGTACAGAGCAAAGACGGCAGGCGCTATTGCAGGCACCAATCTTCAAGTTAAAAACTCGTTTGGTCTTGCAGCGACCGCCGGTGTTGATTTCAACATCAACAAGAACTGGGTCGTCGGCGTTGATGTACGCTGGATCCAGATGAGAAACAAGGTCAACCTGGGCATCGACGATGTCGGCTACTTTAAGCTCGGCAAAGTCAAAGTTGATCCGTGGGTATTGGGCGCAGCCGTCGGCTACCGTTTCTAATACCGACTGACCTTTAGTCTCTAGCTCTAACAGCATAGAAAACGGATGGTTCGCCATCCGTTTTTTTTGCCCGAAGGAAGTCCATCTACTGGTCGCGCATGAAATGTAAACAATGTGTCGCATGGCTTTCCACAAAACATCAGATCCGCTGAATTGCGCCGATAAACCCCCACCGTCGCTTGCATACGACAATAGCCGCGTGTTTAAATAAGCGTTGTCGCGGCGCTTTTCTGACCGCTGTTAAACTCGACTGCGCGATGGCGCGGTTTTTATTCACAAGTGAATTTCGTTGGGAGAACTGTTTATGAAAATGAAAGCCCTAACCTCCACCCTTGCCATCGCCGCTCTGGCGTTGGGCGCGGTCGGCGTTGCCCAAGCCGCCGATTCCAAATACGTCGTCAAACTGGGCGTCGCAGGCGTCGTGCCCAAATCTGACAACGGTTATCTTGCCAACGGCCTTTTTAAAACCGATGTCGGTAACAGTGTCCGTCCGTCGATCACGTTCGAGTACATGGTCACGCCGAACATCGGCATCGAAGTGCTGGGCGCCTGGCCGTTCCGCAACGATATCAAGCTCAATGGCGCCAAGTTGGCTCGTGTTGACGTCTTGCCGCCGACCGTCAGCTTGCAATACCATTTCCTGCCGGATAACGTTGTATCGCCGTTCGTCGGCGCTGGTCTCAACTACACGTTCATCTACAAAGAAAAAACGATGGGGGCGATCCGCAACTACAAGCTCGACGTTAAAAATTCCTTCGGGCTTGCTGCGCACGTCGGCGTCGATTTCAACTTCAACAAAAACTGGCTGATGACGCTCGACGCCCGCTGGATTCAGATGAGAAGCGATGTCAAGATTGAAGGCGTTAAAGAAGGCAAAGTCAAAATAGATCCGATCGTATGGGGCATCGCGGTCGGCTATCGCTTCTAACCCCGATCTTCCCTTGACTTCCAAAAAACGGATGGTGCGCCATCCGTTTTTTTATGGCCTCAACGGGGCTTGCCTGTCGTGCAAAGACATTGAGCGAGCAGCTTGTCCTTTTACGTTATTTTTGTCGCCGTAAAGCGACACAAGGGACTGTTTTCCATCCATGAAGCGCTCCCCATCGCATACAGCGGCAGATTCAACAGCCAGCCCTCGTGTTTGTAGTCCGACATGGACGAACGAACCGACAAAGCCGGCTTGTATTTCTCAGCAAACGCTTTCAGGCTCTTGCTTTGCAAGTTGATTTCGGCCTTGACTTCGAGCGGAATAACCTTGTTCCCTGTATCCAGCAGAAAGTCCACCTCTGCGGTGCCTCGATCGTTCGTCCAATAAAACGCTTCTATGCCGCGGAGTGTCTTTAGCTGTTGCAAAACATATTGCTCTGTCAAAGCGCCTTTGAACTCTTTAAACAAATCGTTCCCATCCAACAAAACATCCTGCCTAAGCCGCGTCATACAAGACAAAAGCCCAACATCAACGGCAAATAACTTGAATGCTTTTGCGTCCTCATGGGCTTTCAGAGGCAAATGGGGCGCCGTCGCACGATGCACCTTATGAACCAGACCGCAATCGGCCAACCACATCAAGGCGTACTCATATTCTCGAGCGCGAGCGCCTTCTTTGACTAGGCCGTAGATGAATTTCTTGTTTTCTCTTGCGAGTTGCGACGGTATGCTGTTCCACAACATGCGGATTCGGGGAACAATCTCTTTCGGCGCGTGCTTGGAAAAATCTTGTTCGTAAGCGGTCAGGATGCGTTGTTGTATCTCCTTTGCTTCGTTGAAATCACGGTTTCTTGTGAAGGAAAAAACCGCCTCCGGCATACCGCCAACATAGTAATACTGTTTCAGAAGGTCGATATACTCCTGCCTGAATGTGGTCGCCATCGCAAAATCGCCCTGTTCCAACAGCGAAACGAAAGACGCTTTGCCCATTGCCCGCATGAACTCCGCGAAAGACAACGGATACAAATCCAAAAAGGCCACCTTGCCCACGGGAAAAGAGGTGCCTCGATGAAGCGCAACGCCAAGAAGCGAGCCCGCACAAAGTATCTGGTATTGCGGCGCGTCCTCATTAAAATATTTCAGCGATGCCAGCGCTTGCGGTACTTCCTGAACCTCGTCAAAGATGATGAGCGTGTTCGCCGGGTCAATCTTGTGTCCCGCATAAAGCTCAATACCCGTGACCAGACGGCTCACCTCCATATCCGCCGAAAAAAGCGCTCGCATGCGCCGGTTGTTATCAAAGCTGATGTAAACGCAATTTTTATAGGCGGTTGCGCCGAATTCTTTCATCAGCCAAGTCTTGCCGACCTGCCGCGCCCCTCGGATAACCAAAGGTTTTGGGTCTTTTTTTTCTTTCCACTTGAATAATTCTTCCATCGCTGCGCGGTACATGACATGTCATCCAAAGTGTACGAGAACATTATCATGCCGCAAAATCACAAAACATACAAGGACTTTTGTGATTGAACAACATTTTATTCATGGGTAAATTTGTGCTTTTTTCCATTTTTTCATCCCAGGCAAGCCTTCTTCTACGGGCTTGAGCCTCGGCATCTTGCCCATCATCCCGGAAAAAAACAGCCCGCGCGAAGGCAGGGAGGGAAAATACTTGACGCTGCGCATGATTAAGACTAGTCTTATACTGGTCTTAATCAGAAAGGAGCCATGCCAATGCAAACGGTCGGAGTGTATGAAGCCAAAACGAAACTGGCGGCTATTTTAGACCACGTTTGTGAGGGGGATTCTTTTACCATCACAAGGCACGGCGTTCCCATCGCCACCATCAGCCCTGCCGAAAGCCCCGCGACCAATGTCCATGAAACCATCGCGGCCATCCGAGCCTCGCGTAAAAAATTTGCCGCTGCTTTTAAAGGAACGAGCGTTAAGAAGCTCATCGAAGAGGGCAGAAGATGATGCCCTCGTTTGTGATTGACGCTTCTGTCATCCTTGCCTGGTACAACCCGGAAGAAGAAAACTCCTATGCAGACGATATTTTAGGCTGCCTCGGCAAAGAAATGGCGATTACGCCGCCGCTGTGCTGCCTGGAAATAAACAATGTCTTTCGGACATTTGAAAAAAGAGGCAGCATTTCGAGTCTGGAAGCGGAGCGGGCGCTGGCTTCAATCAACGACCTGCCGATAAGGCGTGACCATTCGCCTATCGGCTTCGAGATTCCGCTTGTGTCAAGTTTGGCACGAACGCACGACCTGACGGTTTACGACGCTTGCTATCTGGCGCTGGCCGTAAGGCTTGATTTACCCATTGCGACGCTCGACAAGAAGCTGATCGCGGCAGCAAAGCAAATCGGCGTACCGATTAAAACTTTCTGATATGATGGTCGCCCCCTCTCCCCCAACCCCTCTCCCGCGAGGGGCGAGGGGAGCGGATACAACTGACTTCTGATCCCTGACCTCTGATACCTGATACCCGACCCCTGATACCACCATGTCAATGACCCCCGAAGAAATCGTTCACGAACTCGATAAACATGTGATCGGCCAGAACGACGCCAAGCGCGCCGTTGCCATCGCCCTGCGCAATCGCTGGCGGCGGCAGCAAGTCGCCGAACCGTTGCGCCAGGAAATCACGCCTAAAAACATTCTGATGATCGGCCCGACCGGCGTCGGCAAAACCGAAATCGCCCGTCGTCTCGCTCGTCTCGCGCAAGCGCCGTTCATCAAAGTCGAAGCCACCAAATTTACCGAGGTCGGTTACGTGGGTCGTGATGTCGATTCGATCATCCGCGATCTGACGGAAACGGCGATCAAGCAAACGCGCGAAGCCGAAACGCGCAAGGTGCGCGATCGGGCGATGGACGCCGCCGAAGAACGTTTGCTCGATGTGTTGTTGCCGCCGCCGCGCGAAGTGAATTTTCACGACATGCAGCCCGCCGACACGCACACCCGCCAGCGGTTCCGCAAAATGCTGCGCGAAGGTTCGCTCAACGACAAGGATGTCGAGATTGAAGTTTCGACGTTGCCGCCCAACATGGAAATCATGGCGCCGCCCGGCATGGAAGAACTGGCGTCGCAACTGCAAGGCATGTTTCAGAACGCCAGCGGCGGTCGTCGCGCCACAAAGAAAATGAAAGTCGTCGATGCGCTCAAAGTGTTGACCGACGAAGAAGCCGCCAAACTGCTCAACGAAGATGAATTGAAATCGCGGGCGCTGACCGCCGTCGAACAAAACGGCATCGTGTTCATCGACGAAATCGACAAAATCGCCGCGCGTTCGGAGTCGCATGGCCCCGATGTTTCGCGTCAGGGCGTGCAGCGCGATTTGCTGCCGCTGGTGGAAGGCACCACCGTTTCCACCAAGTACGGCATGATCCGCACCGATCACATTCTGTTCATCGCTTCCGGCGCGTTTCATCTGTCAAAACCGTCGGATCTCATTCCCGAATTGCAGGGACGTTTTCCGATTCGTGTGGAGTTGGCGTCGCTGTCGGTCGCCGATTTCGAACAGATTCTGACGGCGACCGACGCTTGTTTGACACGGCAATACGAAGCGTTGCTTGGAACCGAGAACGTCAAACTCGTTTTTGCCGCCGATGGCGTCAAGCGGCTCGCCGAAATCGCGTTTGATGTCAACGAGCGACAGGAAAATATCGGCGCACGCCGCCTTTACACCGTGATGGAGCGACTGCTCGAAGAAACATCGTTCCACGCAAGCAAATGGCAAAGCAAGGAAATCATGATCGACGCCGCGTTCGTCAACACGACATTGGACGGCATCGTCCGCGATCAGGCCTTGTCGGATTATATTTTGTAAGAAACCCCTGCGCGCTTCTTTTAACCACGAAAAGGTACGAAAAAAACGAAAAATGATCTCACGCGAAGGCGCGAAGCCGCGAAGAACCCAAGTCCCTTCCCCTTCACCAATTCTCCCCTCTCCCGCTTGCGGGAGAGGGGCAGGGGAAAGGGGGTTGGCAGGTATCAGGGCGTAGGGTGGATAAGCCGCGTAGCGGCGCAATCCACCGTGTAGCCTGGACAAGCGAAGCGCGTCATTCTGCGCGAAGTCGCAGAATCCACAAAAAGCGCCTCACGCGAAGGCGCGAAGAAGGCGAACGCGCTACGCAAATGTGCCGTCATTCCCGCGGGGGGCGGGAATCCAGAAAAGCAACTTCGCAAAGATGGAAAACGCACGTTTTTCCAATGTAGTGGTTTGGAAGTTTGAGGTTTGAATGCCTGGATCCCCGCTTTCGCGGGGATGACGGAGCTATTCCATTTTTACGTCAAGACAGCAAGAATAATGCTCATCGTCATTCTGCGCGTAGCGAAGCGGAGTCGCAGAATCCACAAAACAGGGCGCGATAAATCGCGCCCCTACGCGCCTGCCCCCCATCCCAGCCTTCCCCCGCTTGCGGGGGAAGGGGCTTTCTTCTCCGCGCACTCCGCGCCTCCGCGTGAGATGATGTTTTTCTGATCCCTGATTCCTGACCTCTGATTCCTGATCCCCGGACGGCGCTTCGCTTATCCGGGCTACACGCTTTCGTGTTTTTCGTGGTTAACAAAAAGGGCGGGTTTGAAACCCGCCCCTACAACTACAACATCAGGATTACGCTACGCCTCATCCCTGCCAATGACGGCGTTGCCTTCTCTGTTGCCAGAATGCAAACCCTGACAACAACCCGATCAACAGCAGCAGCGCCTTCGGATCAAGCGTTGGAATCGGCACATTGGCGTCCATCCGTTGGAGGCTGTGCGTCACTATTTCGTTATCATCCGTGCCTCTGGCTCTGGTCGTAAACGTCTTGCCCAGGCTGTAGGTCTCGCCGCTCCATCGGTAGCCGCTGATCGGGTTCGGCCTGCTCACCACGCTCGCCGTACAGCTTATACCGTCCGGCACGCTGTAACCCGCCGTTTCTCCCACACGCATCGGCCCGGTCATCCAAGTGTAGTGTGCGCCGCAGTTCAGCTCCAGCACGAAGCGTCCGTTGGGATCAAACGCAGTCGGGTTCGAGCCGGAAACTTCATTCCTCAGGGTCACGGTGTTAAACCCCCTGGGGTCGAGCGGCACCACCTTGTTATCAACGGTCACCTCAATAATCTCGCCCGCACGCAGCGTCGTCTCCATCGGCCAGATAGCCCACACGTACTGGTAGTTAGCCGGATCTCGTGTCGGCGGTATATAGGCTTCGTCGATCACGCACCGCTCCCCTACCACGCCTTCCACGGTTCCGCTTTGGCCCCCTTTCAGCTCGAGATGCTCAATCCTCATGTTCAGAGGGTCGTTTCCACAAGCGACAGTGATGATAAACGGTTCCTCCGGATCGTGAGCATTAAGCTCGCCGGTCACGAACTTGGTCACTTCAATCATCGCTTTGGCGGGTGCCCCTCCTTCGATCCGGTTGGTCACCAAGACTTCCTGATCTCCCGCCGCAATGAAGTTCGACGGCGAAATCGCTGCGAAGTTGGTGTAGCCCGCGTTGATCACATCCGCGGGAACGGCTTCTACCACCGTACAGTGAGCGTTCACCGACACCTGTATGGGACTGGCTGCGTTGTCCTCGCCATCGGCCAGTTGCAAGAGATGCGGCACGCCACCACAAGTCACGGTGATATTAAACCGACCGCTTGAAGCGCCGCCGATGTTGTATCCGTTGCTTGTCACGTCGTCCACTTCTTTGGTCACGATGATTTCGCGGTATCCCCTGTCTGCGAATGTCGCGGTGCAGGTCTTGTCAGCATCCATCGTGACGGTCGCTGTCAGCGAGTTGCCCGCAGCGGCGCAAGCGCCACCCCATGTCACTACGTGGTAGGCATCCGGCGTAGCTTCCAGCGTCACGATGGTGTCGTGTTCATAGGTGCCGTTGCAATCACCGGCGCCACCTGCGCGGCAACTATCAATCTGATCACCAGGCAAGGTTTCGCTGACGCTACCTTGACCATTCACGGTGACGTTAAGGTAGCGAGGCTCCAGCATGAAGGTCGCAACGCACGTGTGGTCAGCGTCCATCGTAACGGTGATGGTCGGGTTGTTGCCGGTGCAACCAATAAGACCCGTCGTACTGCTCCAGCCAGTGAATGTCCAGTTCGCGTCCGGTGTCGCAACCAGTGTCACGGTGGTGCCGTGGCTGTAGGTGCCGGTGCAATCACCAGTGGCGGCGCGGCAGTCATCAATTTGGTTGCCGGGCGAGGTTTCGCTGACGCTGCCGCCACCCACAACGACAACGGTGAGATCACGCGGCACCAGTGTAAAGGTCGCGGTGCAGGTGCGATTCGCAGTCATGTCGGCGGCCAGTTTGAGCGGCTCAGCAGCGTCGGGAACCGTGCAACCCGTGCCCGTCCAACCAACGAA
>WQTW01000060.1 GCA_009786085.1 Pseudomonadota bacterium
AAGACCACGCCTTCGCGTGATTACAAAGAGGGCGGGTTTGAAACCCGCCCCTTGCGTGTTGGGGTTCGCTTCGCTCACCGCCAACCTATCCCTGACACCCCATCCCCACTGCCCTCTCCCCTACCCCTCTCCCGCAAGCGGGAGAGGGGAGAATGGTTAAGGGGAGGAAGACTACGCGCTGGATTCCCGCTTTCGCGAGGACAGGCCCTTCCCCCGCAAGCGGGGGAAGGGGTTTTTCCTTCGCGGCGTCGCGCCTTCGCGTGAGGAAAAATTGCGGGGTTTGCACTTCCGTGCTTAAACGCTTTTCTCCGCGCTGTCATCAGCCTGCACCGCCGCCATCAGCGCGGCATAGGGGTCGTGATGTCTCTGGGCGCGGCGCAGGTTGTGGTGCGCCAATCCCGTTCCCGCCGGTATCAGGCGGCCAACGATGACGTTCTCTTTCAGCCCGCGCAGGTCATCGCGTTTGCCCATGATCGCCGCTTCGGTCAGCACTCGGGTCGTTTCCTGGAAGGACGCGGCCGAGATGAACGAATCGGTGGACAGCGACGCTTTGGTGATGCCCAGCAGCATGTGCTCGTAGGTCGCCGGCTGTTTGCCCGCTTTGATCGCGCGATCGTTTTCGTCGAGGATTTCGGAGCGATCCACTTGTTCGCCCGGAATGAAGCGCGTGTCGCCGGCGTCGTGAATCTGAACGCGGCGCAACATCTGGCGAACGATCACTTCGATGTGTTTGTCGTTGATCTTCACGCCCTGCAACCGGTAAACGTCCTGCACTTCGTCGGTGATGTAACGCGCCAGCGCTTCGACGCCGAGCAGCCGCAGGATGTCGTGCGGATCGGCCGGACCATCGACGATCATTTCGCCTTTGTTGACGACTTGCCCGTCGTGCGCCATCACGTGTTTGTCTTTCGGGATCAGGTATTCGTGCGGCACGTTGTCGAGATCGGTGATCACCAAGCGCTGTTTGCCTTTGGTGTCTTTACCGAAGGAAACGGTGCCGGTCACTTCAGCCAGCACGCCGGCGTCTTTCGGCGAACGCGCTTCAAACAGTTCGGCCACACGCGGCAGACCGCCGGTGATGTCGCGCGTCTTCGAGGTTTCTTGCGGAATACGCGCCAGCACGTCGCCGACATTGACGATTTGATCGTCTTTCACGGTGATGATGGAGCCGAGTTGGAAGGTGATGTTCACCGGCTGATCGGAACCCGCCAGGAAAATTTCTTCGCCGCGTTCGTCCAGCAGTTTCACCTGCGGCCGCACGCCTCGGGCAGAACTTCCGGCGCGACGTTTCGGATCGATGACCACCAGCGTTGACAAGCCGGTCACGTCGTCCACTTGCTTGGCGACGGTCACGCCTTCTTCGACGTTCTCGAATTTGATGCGACCGCTGTACTCGGTGATGATCGGACGCGCCGTCGCATCCCATTGCGCCAGCGAGGTGCCGACTTTGATCACTTCGCCGTCTTTGACGAGCAAGGTCGCGCCATAAGGAATCTTGTGGCGCTCGCGCTCGCGGCCATTGTCGTCGTGAATCGAAATCTCGCCGGAACGCGCAATCACGATCAGCGCGCCCTTGACGTTGGTCACGTAGCGCATCTGCGCCGAGAAACGCACGGTTCCCGCCGACTTCGCTTCGACGTGCGATGCCGCCGCCGTCCGCGATGCCGCACCGCCGATGTGGAAGGTACGCATGGTCAACTGCGTTCCCGGTTCACCGATCGACTGCGCCGCAATCACGCCGACCGCTTCGCCGACGTTCACCAGATGGCCGCGTCCCAGATCGCGCCCGTAGCACTTCGCGCACAAGCCGTAGCGTGTGTCGCAGGTCAACGGCGCGCGCACTTTGACTTCGTCGATACCCAGCAGTTCGATCTGTTCGACTTCTTCTTCGCCCAGCAGCGTTCCCGCTTCGTACAAAGTCACTTGCGTTTCGGGATGCACCACATCGCTGGCCGTGACACGTCCGAGGATACGATCACGCAACGGTTCGACCACTTCGCCGCCTTCGGTCAGCGCTTTCAGCATCACGCCGTTGCGCGAACCGCAATCGTTTTCGGTGACGACCAGGTCTTGCGTCACGTCCACCAGACGGCGCGTCAGGTATCCCGAGTTCGCCGTTTTCAATGCGGTATCGGCCAAGCCTTTACGCGCACCGTGCGTCGAGATGAAGTACTGCAACACGTTCAAGCCTTCGCGGAAATTCGCGGTGATCGGCGTTTCGATAATCGAACCGTCCGGACGCGCCATCAAGCCCCGCATCCCGGCCAACTGACGAATCTGCGCCGCCGAACCCCGCGCACCTGAATCGGCCATCATGTAAATCGCGTTGAACGAATCCTGCGTGACGTCTTTGCCTTCACGGTCAACCACCTTCATCTTCGACAACTGCGCCATCATCACTTTGGCGATGTCGTCACCGGCGCGTCCCCAGATATCGACCACTTTGTTATACCGCTCGCCGTGCGTGACCAGACCGGACGTGTATTGCCGTTCGATTTCCTTGACTTCTTTTTCGGCGGCCTCGATGATCGTTTTCTTTTCTTCCGGCACCATCATGTCGTCGGCGGCAAACGAAATGCCGCAACGGGTCGCCAGCGCGTAGCCGGACTGCATCAGTTTGTCGGCGAAGATCACCGTTTCACGCAAGCCGCACAAGCGGAAACTCATGTTGATGAGTTTTGAAATTTCTTTCTTCTTCAGCGGTTTGTTGAGCGCCGAGAACGGCATTCCGGGCGGCAGGATTTCCGACAACAACGCCCGACCGATGGTCGTTTCGTAGCGCGTGATCTGCTCCAGCAATTCGTCGCCATCCTTGACCGTTTCGCGGATGCGCACGGTCACTTTGGCGTGCAACTCGGCCTGCTTGGTTTCGTAAGCGCGCGACAACTCGGCCACATCGGCGAACAACATGCCCTCGCCTCTGGCGCCGATCTTCTCGCGCGTCGCGTAATACAAACCGAGCACGATATCCTGCGACGGCACGATACACGGCTCGCCGTTCGACGGCAGCAACACGTTGTTCGACGCGAGCATCAATGTCCGCGCTTCCATCTGCGCTTCCAGCGACAACGGCACGTGCACCGCCATCTGGTCGCCGTCGAAGTCGGCGTTAAACGCGGTACAGACCAGCGGATGCAACTGAATCGCCTTGCCTTCGATCAGCACCGGCTCGAACGCCTGAATACCGAGACGGTGCAGCGTCGGCGCGCGGTTGAGCAGAACAGGATGCTCGCGGATCACTTCTTCCAGAATGTCCCAAACGATCGGCTCCTGACTTTCCACCATCTTCTTCGCCGCTTTGATCGTCGTCGCGCGTCCCATCATCTCCAGTTTGTTGAAGATGAACGGCTTGAACAGTTCGAGCGCCATCAGCTTCGGCAGACCGCATTGATGCAGTTTCAACTGCGGGCCGACCACGATCACCGAACGCCCCGAATAGTCCACGCGCTTACCGAGCAGGTTTTGACGGAAACGACCGCTCTTGCCCTTGATCATGTCGGCCAGCGATTTCAGCGGACGCTTGTTGGCGCCGGTCATCGCTTTGCCGCGACGCCCGTTGTCGAGCAGTGAATCGACCGCTTCTTGCAGCATCCGCTTCTCGTTGCGCACGATGATGTCCGGCGCTTTCAATTCGAGCAGCCGTTTCAGGCGGTTGTTGCGGTTGATCACGCGGCGGTACAAATCGTTCAAGTCCGACGTTGCGAAGCGACCGCCATCGAGCGGCACCAGCGGCCGCAACTCGGGCGGCAGCACCGGCAACACTTCGAGAATCATCCACTCCGGTTTGATGCCGGATTTGACGAACGCTTCCAGCACTTTCAACCGCTTGGCGATTTTCTTGATCTTCGCTTCCGAATTGGTCGCCGCCAATTCCTTGCGCAGGCGATCGACTTCATTGCCGACGTTCAAACCTTTCAACAAATCACGAACACCCTCGGCGCCCATGCTCGCGCGGAAGTCATCGCCGTACTGCTCAACCTTCGCCCAATAATCTTCTTCGGTCAAAAGCTGGCAACGGTTCAGCGGCGTCAGCCCCGGATCGGTGACGACATACGCTTCAAAATAAAGCACGCGCTCGATGTCGCGCAGCGCCATGTCGAGCACCATGCCCAAACGCGACGGCAGACTCTTCAGGAACCAGATGTGCGATACCGGGCTGGCCAGTTCGATATGCCCCATCCGTTCGCGCCGCACTTTGGTCAGCGTCACTTCGACGCCGCATTTTTCACAAATCACACCGCGGTGTTTCAACCGCTTGTATTTACCGCACAAACATTCGTAGTCTTTGACCGGGCCGAAAATCTTGGCGCAGAACAAACCGTCGCGTTCGGGTTTGAACGTCCGGTAATTGATCGTTTCCGGTTTTTTGACTTCACCGTAAGACCAGGCGCGAATTTTTTCCGGCGAGGCCAGACCTACCTTAATTGAATCAAACTCTGCGTCCTGAGAGACTTGTTTGAATAAATCGAGAAGCGCTTTCATGCGTACTCCGTTTCTGTTGTGGCGTTCATGCAACCGTTGTCATTCATGAATGCCGTCATAGCGAGATATTGGGTTTTCGTGCTCGTCGTCCGGTCTCAGGATCGGGTTTCCATATCGACATCGATCGCCAGCGAGCGGATTTCCTTGACCAGCACATTGAACGATTCGGGCATGCCCGCTTCGATCTTGTGATCGCCTTTGACGATGCTTTCATAGACCTTGGTGCGCCCTGTCACGTCGTCCGACTTCACGGTCAACATTTCCTGTAGCGTGTGCGAGGCGCCATACGCTTCCAGCGCCCAGACTTCCATTTCGCCGAAACGCTGACCGCCGAACTGCGCTTTACCGCCCAACGGCTGCTGCGTCACCAGACTGTAGGGGCCGGTCGAACGCGCATGCATCTTGTCGTCCACCAGATGGTGCAGTTTCAGCATGTGCATGTAGCCGATGGTGACAGGCCGATCAAAAGCGTCGCCGGTGCGACCGTCGTACAAGGTCTCCTGACCGGAGCGCGGCAAACCCGCCATGTCGAGCATGCGCTTGATCTCGCCCTCATTGGCGCCATCGAACACCGGCGTCGCAAACGGAACGCCGCTGCGCAGGTTGTCCGCCATCTCGAGAATCTCATCGTCGGAAAACTTTTTGAGGTCTTCCGGCTGACCGAGTTTGCCGTAGATTTCATCGAGGTATTGACGAACTTCTTTCGCCTTCGCTTGCGCTTTCAGCATCCGCTCGATTTTCTGTCCCAGCTCTTTCGCCGCCCAGCCCAGATGCACTTCAAGAATCTGGCCGATGTTCATCCGCGACGGCACCCCCAACGGGTTCAGCACGATGTCCACCGGCGTTCCGTTCGCAGTGTAAGGCATGTCCTCGGTCGGAATGATCTTCGACACCACACCCTTGTTACCGTGACGACCGGCCATTTTGTCACCGGCCTGCAAACGACGCTTCACGGCAACGTACACCTTCGCCATCTTCTGCACGCCCGGCGGCAATTCGTCGCCCTGCGTCAGCTTGCGTTTCTTGACTTCATACGTTTCATCGAAACGAACGCGCATCTGCGCCAGCGCATCCTTGATCGCTTCCATCTGCTGCGCCGTCGTTTCGTCGGCAAGACGGATGTCGAACCAGTCGTGACGCGGCACATCTTTCAGATAATCGGCAGAAATCTCCGTTCCTTTGGCGATGCGCTTCGGGCCGCCATTGACCTTCTTGCCGATCAAAAGCCGTTCGAGACGCGCGAAGGCGTCGTCCTCGACGATGCGCAATTGATCGTTCAAATCGAGACGGTAATTTTTCAATTCGTGGTCGATGATCTGCTGCGCCCGCGAATCGCGCGCCAACCCCTCGCGGGTGAACACCTGCACGTCGATCACCGTTCCCGCCATGCCGGACGGCACGCGCAAACTGGTGTCTTTCACGTCGGACGCTTTCTCGCCGAAGATCGCGCGCAACAGTTTTTCCTCTGGCGTCAACTGCGTTTCGCCCTTCGGCGTCACTTTGCCGACCAACACGTCGCCCGCTTCGACTTCGGCGCCGATGTTGACGATCCCTGCTTCGTCGAGACGCGACAACTGCGCTTCACCGAGCGACGGCACATCACGGGTGATTTCCTCGGCGCCGAGTTTGGTGTCACGCGCCACCACCGTCAATTCCTCGATGTGAATGGAGGTGTAGCGATCGTCCGCCACGATGCTCTCGTTGATCAGAATCGAGTCTTCGTAGTTGTAACCGTTCCAGGGCATGAAGGCGACGAGCATGTTCTGGCCGAGCGCCAATTCGCCCTTGTCGGTCGAAGCGCCGTCGGCAATCACGTCGCCGCGATGAATCATGTTGCCGACGCGCACCAGCGGTCGCTGGTTGATGTTGGTGCTCTGGTTGGAGCGTTTGTATTTGACGAGATTGTAAATATCGACGCCGACATCACCCGCCGCCGTCTCATCGTCGTTGACCCGCACCACGATCCGCGTGGCGTCAACGTAATCGACGCGACCGCCGCGCGCGGCTTTCACCATCGTTCCCGAATCCAGCGCGGCTGTGCGCTCGATGCCGGTGCCGACCAGCGATTTTTCCGGCCGCAAACAGGGAACCGCCTGACGTTGCATGTTCGAACCCATCAACGCGCGGTTGGCGTCATCGTGTTCGAGGAACGGAATCAACGCGGTCGCCACCGACACGATCTGCGACGGCGCCACGTCCATGTACTGCACTTTGTCCGCCGGCGACAGCATCGATTCGCCATCGAGACGGCACGACACCAAATCTTCGGTCAGCTTTCCTTTCGCGTCCATCTCGGCGCTCGCCTGCGCGATCACATACTGACCTTCTTCAATCGCCGACAGGTATTCGATGTCGCGCGTCGCCACGCCGTTGACGACTTTGCGATAAGGCGTTTCGAGAAAACCGTATTCGTTGGTGCGCGCATACAAGGCCAGCGAATTGATCAGACCGATGTTCGGACCTTCCGGCGTTTCAATCGGGCAAACACGACCATAGTGCGTCGGATGCACGTCGCGCACTTCAAAGCCTGCCCGTTCGCGCGTCAAACCGCCTGGCCCCAACGCCGACACGCGGCGCTTGTGCGTGATCTCGGACAACGGATTGGTTTGATCCATGAACTGCGACAACTGCGAGGAGCCGAAAAATTCCTTGATCGCCGCCGAAATCGGTTTGGCGTTGATCAAATCGTGCGGCACCAGATTTTCGCTCTCGGCCTGGCCGAGCCGTTCCTTCACCGCGCGCTCGACGCGCACCAGCCCGGAACGGAATTGGTTTTCGGCAAGCTCGCCGACCGAACGCACGCGCCGATTGCCCAGGTGGTCGATATCATCGACTTCGCCGCGACCATTACGCAGATCGACGACGATCTTGATCACCGCCACGATGTCTTCGTTGCTCAGTGTCGTCGCGCCGCCGACTTCGGGGCGACCAACGCGGCGGTTGAATTTCATTCGACCCACCGCCGACAAATCGTAACGCTCGTCGGAGAAGAACAATCCTTTGAACAACGCTTCCACCGCTTCTTCGGTCGGCGGCTCGCCGGGGCGCATCATCCGGTAAATCGCCACGCGCGCTGCGTATTGATCGGGCGTGTCGTCGGTGCGCAGCGTTTGCGAAATGTACGCGCCGCAGTCAAGTTCGTTGGTGAACAGCGTTTGAACCTCGGTGATCCCCGCCGTCGTCAATCTGACCAACAGTTCCGGCGTGATTTCATCGTTGGCTCTGGCCAGCACTTCGCCCGTGCTCTGATCCACCACATGCGTCGCCAGCACCCGTCCGGTCACATAATCTTCCGGCACCGCGATGGTCTTGACGCCGCTTTCCTGCAACTCGCGCACTGAACGCACAGTGACGCGCTTGTCCTTCGGAACCACCACCTGGCCGTTCTTGCCGATGATGTCGAAGCTGGCCAACTCGCCTTTCAGACGGTCGGCGATCAACGCCATCTGATAACCGGTCGGCGACAAATGAAAAGTGTCGAACTCGAAGAATTCGCGCAGAATGTCTTCCACCCCGTAACCGAGCGCTTTCAGCAGAATCGTCACCGGCATCTTGCGGCGACGATCCACGCGGAAGAACAGAATGTCTTTCGGATCGAATTCGAGATCGAGCCAGGAACCGCGATACGGAATCACCCGCGCCGAGAACAGCAGCTTGCCCGAGCTGTGCGTTTTGCCGCGATCGTGTTCAAAGAACACGCCCGGCGAACGGTGCAACTGCGATACGATCACGCGCTCGGTGCCGTTGATCACGAACGAGCCGTTTTCGGTCATGAGCGGAATCTCGCCCATGTAAACTTCCTGTTCCTTCACTTCCCGAATCTTCGGCGTCGATGAATCCTTGTCCATCAACACCAGACGAACGCGCGCGCGCAGCGCCGAACAGAACGTCAAACCACGTTGTTGGCATTCGATCACATCAAACGCCGGCGCCTGCAACGAATACGACACATATTCGAGCCGCGCATTCCCCGTGTGGCTGACAATCGGAAACACCGATTCGAACGCCAGTTGCAATCCCTGTGATTTGCGCTTGCCTTCAGGCACATCCTGCTGCAAGAACGAACGGTAGGAATCAAGCTGGGTTTCCAGAAGAAACGGAACGGTCAGAACGGTACCGCGTTTGGCAAAACTTTTACGGATACGTTTCTTTTCCGCGAAGGAATAATTTTTAACCATAACCTCTCCGATGAACGAACGCTTTGATCGCAAGCGCCCGAGGGTCATCGACTGAACGCGCGCACTTTTCCATGCGCTTTTCTCACACGATACGTCGTGTTTCAGAAAGGCGCTGCGCGCGTCAAGGCTTGGTGGTTGGCCTCTACCAACCGCTGGCGGACGGCGACCGTTTTTGTCGCCCGACCAGGCCTGTCTTCTCCAGTCGTTTCAGAAGACGAAAAAAAGCAGATTGACCCACCACAACCCGCTTTTTTTCGTGCTCTGATTTCAGAGGCGGCAAAGCCGGTGATCGCCACCGGCTTTACCACATCCCAAGCACGTGCCTGAAATCGCTTACTTGATTTCGACTTTGGCGCCGGCTTCTTCCAGCTTCTTCTTGGCCGCTTCGGCGTCAGCCTTGGCGATGCCTTCCTTGACCGGCTTCGGCGCACCGTCCACCAGGTCTTTGGCTTCCTTGAGACCCAGGCCGGTCAGTTCACGCACCGCCTTGATCACATTCACCTTGTTTTCGCCGACCGATGCCAGGATCACGGTGAATTCGGTTTGCTCTTCGGCGGCTGCCGCCGGCGCACCACCCGCTGCCGGCGCTGCCACGGCAACTGCCGCCGCAGCGGACACGCCGAATTTTTCTTCCATCGCCTTGATCAGTTCGGAAAGCTCCAGAACGGACATAGACGCAATTTTGTCGAGAATTTCGTTTTGAACAGACATGTAAAACTCCTGAAACGTTGATCTGAATACTAAAAATGTTTAAGTCGCAAAAGTAAACGCTTACGCTTACGCTGCTTTGGCGTCCGCTTTGGCGTCACGCACGGCGGCCAGTGTCCGCACGAATTTGCCCGGCACTTCGTTCAGCGTCCGGACAAACTTGGCGACCGGCGCCTGCATCGTGCCCATGAGTTTGGCGATGAGTTCGTCGCGCGACGGCAACGACGCCAGCGCAACCACTTCCTGCACCGACATCACCTTGCCTTGCATCGCGCCACCGACCACGACGAATTTGTCGTTGCCTTTGGCGAAATCGCTCAACACCTTGGCCGCCGCGACCGGATCACTGCTGATTCCGTACATCAACGGCCCGCTCATCTTCTCGGACAACCCTGCAAACGGCGTATCGGCCACCGCACGGCGAACCAGTGTGTTCTTCACGACTTTGAAGTAAACACCGGACTCGCGCGCTTTGGCGCGCAGCCTGGTCATATCGCCGACGCTCACTCCGCGGTTTTCCGCCAGAATGATCGACTGCGCTTTTTCCACCTGCGCTGACACTTCCGCGACCACTGCTTGTTTTTGCTCAAGATTAAGCAAGGTCCACCTCTCTATCCATCGAGCGTGTCGCGCCTTTTATGGACGACATGCTCATCTTTACCACAGCGCCCCAACGGCTGACGCCTCGATACGGTGTCCTAACGTCCAGGAAATCCTGTTCTTTAAGGCACCATCTGCGCAGGACCGAAAGCTCGCTGACTTCTGCTCGCTTCCGCTTTAAGCCTTGATGGCTCCTGCGGTCTTTGACGGCCTGCACGCTTGCGTGCGCCCTCAAAATGTTTGTGAAACCTGTCGATCCATACGGCCAACAGGTTTCCCATTTGCTATCAACTTGCCGCGGCCGACTTTTGCTGCAACGCGCTGGTGTCCACGCGAATGCCGGCGCCCATCGTGCTCGACACGCTGACGCGGCGCAGATAAACGCCCTTCGAGCTTGCCGGTTTCGCCTTGTTCAACGCTTCGATCAGCGCCAGCAAATTCGTTTTCAGCGCGTCCGTCTCGAACGACGCGCGTCCGATCGTGCAATGGATGATCCCGGCTTTGTCGGTGCGGTACTGCACCTGACCGGCTTTGGCGTTCTTGATCGCCGTCACCACATCCGCCGACACCGTGCCCACTTTCGGGTTCGGCATCAAACCGCGCGGACCCAGCACTTGACCCAGTTGCCCGACCACTTTCATCGCGTCCGGCGTGGCGATCACCACGTCGAAATCCATGAAGCCGCCTTTGACTTTCGCCGCCAGATCTTCAAAACCGACGATATCGGCGCCCGCTTCTTCCGCCTGCTTGGCTTTTTCGCCCTGCGCGAACACGGCGACGCGAGCCGTCTTGCCGGTTCCGGCCGGCAACACCACCGAACCGCGCACGCTTTGGTCGGACTTGCGCGCATCGACGCCGAGATTCACCGCAACGTCGATCGACTCATCGAACTTGGCAACTGCGTTGGTTTTCGCCAGCACCAGTGCTTCGTCGAGCGGATAGTTCTTGCTGCGATCAACTTTGCCGCGCACGACTTGCATGCGCTTGCTCAGATTGCTTTTTTGCTTTTTCTGTTCGCTCATGATTATTTCTCCCCTTCCACCGTGATGCCCATGCTGCGCGCACTGCCCGCAATCGTGCGAACGGCGGCATCCATATCCGCAGCCGTGAGGTCGGGTTGTTTGGTCCTGGCGATTTCTTCCGCTTGCGCCCGCGTCAGCTTGCCGACTTTATCGGTGTGTGGCCGCGGACTGCCTTTGTCCACCTTCGCCGCCTTTTTGATCAGGACGGTCGCCGGCGGCGTTTTCATAATGAAGGTAAAGCTCTTGTCCGCGTAAGCGGTGATCACCACCGGAATCGGCAGACCCGGTTCCACTTTCTGCGTCTGCGCGTTGAACGCCTTGCAGAATTCCATGATGTTCAGACCACGCTGACCAAGCGCCGGTCCGATGGGCGGACTGGGATTGGCTTTACCGGCTGGCACTTGCAGCTTGATATAGCCGACGATTTTCTTTGCCATGTTTCAAACTCCTTCGGGTTCAAACGAGTGTTGTCACTCTCCCCATCAGCAGCCCTTTTTTACTGCTATCACCGCCGGGGCTGTAACGACGATGATGCTCAACCTTCCCTCTCCCGCTCCCCCGATCAAAAGCACTTCGGGGGCAAGCTCTTCGGAGCACCCTCTCCCGCAAGCGGGAGAGGGGATAGAGGTCACGCTTTTTCGACCTGCGCAAAATCCAGATCGACCGGCGTCGCCCGCCCGAAAATGGCGACCGACACCCGCAATTTGCTCTTTTCGTAGTTGACGTCCTCAACCGTACCGTTGAAGTCGGCAAACGGGCCGTCCTTGACCCGCACCAATTCGCCCGCTTCAAACAACACTTTCGGACGCGGTTTTTCGACGCCTTCCTGCATCTGGTGCATGATGGCATCGACTTCCTTCTGCGAAATCGGCGCCGGTTTGTGCGCCGTGCCGCCGACAAAGCCGGTCACCTTCGGTGTGCTTTTCACCAAATGCCAGGTCTCATCGGTCATTTCCATTTCGACCAGCACATAGCCGGGGAAAAACTTGCGCTCGCTGATCGCTTTCTGACCGCCGCGCATTTCCACCACTTCCTCGACCGGCACCAGAATCTGGCCGAACTTGTCCTGCAACTCAGCGCGAACGATACGCTCGGTCAACGCCCGCTGCACCGTCTTCTCGAAGCCGGAGTAGGCGTGCACCACGTACCATCTTTTATCGCTCATCATGCCCCTCCGGTGCCCATGAACAACTTGATGAGCCAGGCAATGATCTGGTCAATGAAAAAGAGGAACAACGCCATCACCACCACAAACGCAAATACGATCAGCGTCATCTTGACGGTTTCCTGACGCGATGGCCAAGCCACCCGAGCGCCTTCCTGCCAGGCTTCTCGCGCGAAAACGACGAATTCCTTGCCCGGCGAGGACAGCCAAAAGACCACGGCGCCCGCCACGATACCGCCAAAAATCATCAGCGCCCGCAGACCGCCCGACATATGGACATAGTTGTAGTAGCCCCACAAACCGAGCACCACACACGCGATTGCAACGATGATCTTGATTCTGTCAGCTAATGTCATCCCGTTTCCTTGCGAGGCGCGTTGGCAGGCCAGGAGGGAATCGAACCCCCAACCTGCGGTTTTGGAGACCGCCGCTCTGCCAATTGAGCTACTGGCCTACGCCCTCTTTAAACACCGCGCGCGCCTGCTTTCAGGCGCGCTTCAAAAAATGCTCGGGCGGCTAAGCCTGCCCCGCGAAAGCGGGGGTTGCCGCCCCTACACTACGACTACTCAGTTACCACTCAGTTACCACTCAGTTGCCACCTCAGTTACCACCTCAGTTACCACCTCAGTTACCACACTACTCGATGATCTTCGCCACGACACCGGCGCCGACGGTGCGACCACCTTCGCGGATGGCGAAACGCAGACCTTCTTCCATCGCAATCGGCGAGATCAGCTTCACGGTGATCGAAACGTTCTCACCCGGCATCACCATTTCGGTGCCCGCCGGAAGATCCACGCTGCCAGTCACGTCGGTCGTCCGGAAGTAGAATTGCGGACGGTAGTTGCTGAAGAACGGGGTGTGACGTCCGCCTTCTTCTTTGGAGAGGACGTA
>WQTW01000061.1 GCA_009786085.1 Pseudomonadota bacterium
CTCCCCTTGCGGGAGAGGGGCGGGAAATGCCTCCCCTCTCCCGCTTTCCGCGGGAGAGGGGCTGGGGGAGAGGGTTGAAAGGGGAGGGCTTCCAGTAGGTTCAGTAGGCAAAACAACACGCGGCAACGTTTTGACAGCGCCGAACAAAACATCGGTTGACGCAAATAAGGTTTCCGGCGGCAACGGCGGGCGCTGCGGATCACCGCGCAGCAGTCGGTAACGTTGCTGTGTGTCTGTCCAGAACGTTTCGCAGGCTTTCACGGCGTCGCCGTGCAACGCCAAAACGGTGTTTTCGGGAAGATAATCGGTGAACAACGCTGTCTGTTCAAAAAACAACGGCAGGTAGTATTCGAGGCCGCCCGGCATCAAGCCGTTTGAAACATCTTTGTAAAGCAATGAACGCGACGGATCGCCTTCGAAGGATTCGCGGAACGCCTGCCGGAATCGTGTGCGCGCCGCGTCGTCAAACGGGAACTCGCGGGCGGGCAGCATCCGAATTTCGTGGACGGTGTCGAGCGAACGTTGATTGTCAACGTCGAAGGTTTTGATGCTTTCCAATTCGTCGCCGAACAAATCGAGACGGTACGGTTGCGGCGCGCCCATCGGGAACAAGTCGATCAGGCTGCCGCGAACGGCGAACTCGCCGGGCGCGACGACTTGCGTGACGGCGCTGTAACCGGCGAGGATCAGTTGCGCGCGCAAGGCGTTGGCGTCGAGGCGGTCGCTCGTTTTCAGAAGAAAGGTGTGCGCCGCCAGATACGATGGCGGCGGCAAACGCTGCAACGCCGTCGCTGCGGCGACCAGCACGATATCGACATCGCCGCGCTGCATCCGGTAAAGCGTGGCGATGCGTTCCGAAATCAAATCCTGATGCGGCGAGAAAGGGTCGTAAGGCAGAGTTTCCCCGTCGGGGAATACCACAATGCGCGTTTGCGGGAGTTTTGCCTGCGTCAGCCACCAGCGCATTTCCTCTTCGAGGCGCTGGACATGAGCAGAATCTTCGCAAATCACCAGAAGCGCGGATTTTTGGTGGAGACACGCGATGGCCGTCTGCGTGAGCGCCAGCGCATCGCCGGAACCGGCCATCGTCGGCAACGTGATTTTTTGTCCGGCGGCGGGCAGCGTTGTCAGAGAGCGGGAAAACATGTTAATCGCAAAGTCTTTTTTAACCACGTAGGTCACGAAAAAACAACTGTCGTTCTGCGCACATCTCCCTGCGCGAAGTCGCAGGACGCAGAATCTATCCGCTTTCTGGATTGCTTCGTCACTTCGTTCCTCGCAATGACGGCAGAGATTGCTTCACGCGAAGACGCGAAGGAGAATCTCCCCTCTCCCGCTTGCGGGAGAGGGGAGGGGGAGAGGGAAAAAACAGAGAAGCGGAGAACCCCATCCCCACCCCAGCCCTCCCCTTGAAGGGGAGGGAGCTTCTTCTTCGCGGCTTCGCGTGAGATTTTGTAGATTCCGCGACTCGCTTCACGCAGAACAGCACCCATTTTTTTCGTGTTTTTCGTGGTCAAAAAGATTTTTTACGCACGACCATACGAGTCATCAAAACGCTCAATATCATCCTCACCGAAATAGCTGCCGCACTGCACTTCGATAAGCAAGAGAGGGATTTCTCCCGGGTTTTCGAGACGGTGTTTGACGCCCGCCGGGATGAACGCCGATTCGTTATGTTGTATCGTGAAACTTTCTTCGCCGCGCGTGACTTTGGCGGTTCCCTGCGTGACGACCCAGTGTTCGCTGCGGCGTTGATGGCGTTGCAGCGACAGCGCCTCTCCCGGCGCGACTTCGATTTCTTTGACTTTGACGTTGGCGCTTTCGTGCAGCACGGTGTAGCGCCCCCAGGGGCAAGGGACGGTGTTCGGAAGTTGACAGCGGACATCGCCGCGCCTGGCGAGTTGCGTGGTGACGGCGCGCACTTCCTGCACGTGGTCGCGGCGTGCGACCAGTACGGCGTCGGCGGTTTCGGCGACGATCAGGTCGTCAACGCCGACGGTCGCCACCAATCGGGTTTCGGCATAGACCCGCGTGTTGCGGCTCGCGTGCGCGATCACGTCGCCGTGCAGGCGGTTGCCGTCGCGGTCTTCGGCGACGAGGTTCGTCCACTCTGTCCAGGAGCCGATGTCGTTCCAGTCAAACGCGCCGCAAACGACAGCGCCATCGCCGGTTTTTTCCATGATCGCGCGATCGAAAACAGCTTTCGGAACCTGCGAAAACGAAGCGTGTTCCAGCGCCCAGACATCGGGTTGCGACGTGTGCACTTTCTGCCAGGCGTGTTGCGTTGCGTCCCACAATGTTGTGGCGTGTTGCGCGAAGGCTTCGCAAACGTCACCGACGCGGAAACAAAACATTCCGGCGTTCCAAAAGACGCGGCCTTGCGCGATCAGTTGACGCGCTTCTTCTTCCGGCGGCTTTTCGATGAAACGGGCGATGTCGTAAGAGGGCAGTGCAGCGGCAGAACCGTTTTCCTGCAAAGGCCGACCGGCTTCGATATAGCCGAAGCCGGTTTCGATGCGCGTCGGCGACACGCCGAAGGTAACGAGTTTCTTTTGCACAGCACAGGCAACCGCCGTCTGGACGGCAGCGGCAAACGCTTCCTGATTTTCGATCAAATGATCGGCAGGCAGCACCAGCAAAACCGCATCGTTTCCATGTTCGCCGTAATGTTGACGCGCCCACAACGCCGCCAGGGCGATGGACGCAGCGGTGCCGCGACCGACAGGTTCGGTGAGAAACAGAATTTTATGGTCTGCGCCCGATAAGGCTTCTTCGGCCAGCGAATGGCTCATGGCCCAAAGCGGTTCGGCGGTGACGGTCAGAATCGTTTCGACACCAGGCAATGCGGCGGCGCGGGAAACGGTTTTTCCGAACAGCGTACCGCCCTGCGGCAACGGCAGAAACGGTTTGGGATGCTCGGTGCGCGACAGCGGCCACAAGCGTTGACCGCTGCCGCCGGCAAGAATGACCGGAATGAGAAAGGGGTTCATAAGTCGCTATTATAGATCAGGGATTCAGATGTCAGATGTCAGAGGTCAGATGTCAGATGTCAGATGTCAGGGATCAGAAGGCTCCCTCCCCTTCAAGGGGAGGGTTGGGGTGGGGATGGGGTTTTCAGGTGTCAAAGGTCATGGTTTTCTGACCTCTGACTGCGCCAGCAGCTTCCGTGCCGTTTCCTCATCAAGGTTGTTGCGTGCGGCAAAATCGCGCAACTGGTCGTCGCCGATGGCGCCGACGGCGAAATAGCGCGCTTCGGGGTGCGCCAGATAAAAGCCGCAGATCGACGACGCAGGCAGCATCATGAAACTTTCGGTCATGGACATGCCGATTTCGGAAGCGTTCAGCCAGTCGAGCAGCGTGGCCTTGACGCTGTGTTCGGGGCAGGCCGGATAACCGGGCGCCGGGCGGATGCCCTGGTATTGCTCCTTCAACAACGCCGCGACATCCACCGATGCGGTCGCTTTTTCGTAACCCCAGTAATGAACGCGCACTTCCCGATGCAGCCATTCGGCCAGTGCCTCGGTGAGCCGGTCGGCCAGCGCCTTCAACATCAGCGCCGAATAATCGTCGCCCTCTTGCTGGAAGCGTTCGAGTTGCGGTTCCATATCGAGACCGGCGGTGAGCGCAAACGCACCGACGTAATCGCGCCCTTCTTTCTGGCTGCGCACAAAATCGGCGAGGCCATAATTGGGTTTGCCTTCGGGGCGCTGTTGTTGTTGCCGCAGCAACGGCCAGCGCAAGGGTTGTGCGCCGTCGTCGAGCACAATATCGTCGCTGTCGCGATAAGCAGGCCATACACCGAACACGGCAGCGGCACGTAGCCAGCGAACTGAGCAATGCCCCTCGACGATTTTCTTCAGCATCGTCTGCGCGTCGGCGAAAACCTGTCTCGCTTGTTCGCCGACGGTGGCGTCGTCGAGAATCGCGGGATAGGAGCCAGGCAAATCCCATGTCTGAAAAAACGGCGACCAGTCGATATAAGGAACGAGTTGTTCCAACGGTACGTCGGCAAGAAGTTGTCGTCCTGGTTTTTGTGGCACGACGGGTGTGTAGGCAATTGATGGTTTGAACGCATTGGCGCGCGCCTGTTCCAGCGGAATCAGCGCGGCGCCTTTTTTCTGCGCGTGCTGTTCGCGGATTTTGGCGTAGTCGGCGGCGATCTCGGCGGCAAAAGCATCGCGCTGTGTTTCCGACAGCAAACGGGAAACGACGCTGACGCTGCGCGACGCATCCGGCACATAGACGGTGACGCCTTGATAGTGCGGCGCGATTTTGACGGCGGTGTGGACACGCGACGTGGTCGCGCCGCCGATCAAAAGCGGGCAACGCAAACCGGCGCGCTGCATCTCGGCGGCGACATGCGCCATCTCTTCGAGCGACGGCGTGATGAGACCGGAGAGGCCGATGGCGTCGGCGTTGACGGCGATGGCGGTGTCGATGATTTTTTGCGCCGGCACCATCACGCCGAGATCGATCACTTCGAAGTTGTTGCATTGCAGTACGACGGAGACAATATTTTTACCGATGTCGTGAACGTCGCCCTTGACGGTGGCGAACACGATGCGCCCTTTGCTTTGCGCTTTGCCGCCTTTTTCCTGCTCGATGAACGGCACCAGCCAGGCGACCGCTTCTTTCATCACCCGTGCGCTTTTGACGACTTGCGGAAGAAACATCTTGCCTTCGCCGAAGCGGTCGCCGACAACGTTCATCCCCTGCATCAACGGACCTTCGATCACTTCGAGGGTTTTGCCGCCGCGTGCGATGGTTTCATTGCGAACCGTCTCGAGGTCTTCGGTCAAGCGGGAAGCGTTGCCGCGCACCAGCGCGTGAATGACGCGCTCCTCCGCCGTGGCAGGCCATTCATCGCGCGCGGTTTCGGCTTGCTTGCCTTGCGAGCGGTAACGTTCGGCGAGGGTGATGAGATGTTCGGTGGCATTTCCATGTTTTGACTCACGGTTGAGCACAACATCTTCCACCGCTTCGCGCAACGCCGGGTCAAGCTCATCGTAAACGCCAAGCTGTCCGGCGTTGACAATGCCCATCGTCAAGCCGTTACGAATGGCGTGGTAAAGGAACACGGTGTGAATCGCTTCGCGCACTGTGTCGTTGCCGCGAAAACTGAAGCTGACGTTTGAAATCCCGCCGGAGATTTTGGCGTGCGGAAGGTTCTCGCGTATCCAGCGCGTTGCCCGAATGAAATCCAGCGCGTAATCGGCGTGCTCGTCGATACCGGTGGCGATGGCGAACACGTTGGGATCGAAAACAATGTCCTCCGGCGCGAATCCGGCTTTCTGCGTGAGCACATCGTAAGCGCGTTGACAGATCGCAATGCGGCGCTCGAAAGAATCGGCTTGTCCTTGTTCGTCGAACGCCATCACGACAGCCGCCGCGCCGTAACGTTTAACCAAGCGGGCGCGGTGCAAAAATTCCGCTTCGCCTTCCTTCAGCGACAGCGAATTGACCAGTGCGCGCCCTTGCACACATTTCAAACCGGCTTCAATAACGTCCCAGCGCGACGAGTCGATCATCACCGGCACACGGGCGATGTCCGGCTCGGTGGCGATGATGTTCAGAAAGCGCGTCATCGCGGCGACCGAATCGAGCATCGCTTCATCCATGTTCACGTCGATGATCTGCGCGCCGTTTTCGACCTGATTTCGCGCGACCTCGACCGCTGCCGCAAAATCACCGGCCAGAATCAGCCGTGCAAATGCCTTTGAGCCGGTGACGTTGGTGCGCTCGCCGACATTGACGAACAACGAATCATCGCCGATGTTCAGCGGCTCCAGACCGGAGAGACGGAGGGGGCGGGTATCAGGCATCAGAAGTCAGGTATCAGGGATCAGAAAAGCATCTCACGCGAAGGCGCGAAGACGAACGTTCCCCTCTCCCCTTGCGGGAGAGGGGTCAGGGGAGAGGGGGAAAGATAAATTCTCAGCCATTTAATCTTCCTCAAAATAGTCCGAATCAATGCGTTTGATCTCGTATGAAGAAACAGTAGAAACGCCCACATTGAAATCTATCATAAGGTTTGCAAGATGTTTTCCGTCAATAAGGACAACCTTTGTGTCTATTTGTGAAACGTATTCGTGCGCTTCATTGGAAAATGAAGAGGTAGTAATGAAAACGCCTTTTCTTGCGCGTTGTCCCTGAAGCGCCCCAACGAATTTTTGAATTTCCGGGCGACCGACGGTGCCATCTTCCCAGCGCTTTGCCTGAATGTAGATGACGTCCAATCCCAAGCGGTCTTCGTTGATAACTCCATCAATACCGCCATCTCCGCTTTTCCCACGATGTTTTCCGGCATCTTGGTGCGAGCCGCCATAACCCATTTTGACAAGTAGTTTGATGACCAACCTTTCAAAGAAGGCGGAGTCGCGTGAGAGGACACGGCTCAAAAGATCATCGGCGAGAGTGTTACGGAGTTCTTGATAAGCGGTTCCAAGCGCCTCTTCTGGTGTCTGTTCTGCTGAAGAAGACGAGGACTCTGAAGGCGTTGATTTCTCGCTATTTCTTGATCGCGAGAAAGACCCCGAACGCCATTCAACAAATCCGGGAAATTGTCTGAGAAGCTCGAAATCAATAGCGGGCGGGTTCTTTTTGAGAACGTCTTTTCCGTGTGTCGTAATGCGCATTACACCGCGACGAGGTGATTCCAGAAGGCCTGCTTTTATTAACCCTGTCCTTGCCCAGCCGACACGATTGTCAATCACAGTTTGCTGGCCGCTGGGGAGGAGTTCCCCACGTTCAGCATCAGTAAGTTGGAAATGATCGGAAAGAGCTTCGATAACATCACGCCGGAAGTGTTCTTTATCATCCGCAACAAGGCGAAGTAGGGGAAGCAACAAATCAACGAATGTAGGGATAGCCATAAGAACCTCTCAACAAAATATTATTCGGTAGATAGCAGCATGGGTCGTTGTTCGACATTGTTCGGTGGGCACGCTTCGCTTTGCCCACCCTGCGAGAGATGATGATGCGCGCGGGCGGCAGGTTGCCGCCCCTACGTTCCAGGCGATGCTTGTTGCCCCCTCTCCCCCGACCCCTCTCCCGCGAGGGGAGAGGGGAGGGTACCCCATCCCCACCCAAACCCTCCCCTTGAAGGGGAGGGTTTCAAACCCGAGCCTCCGCGTGAGATTTTTTTTGCGTTCTTTGCGTTCTTTGCGGTTAAATGATTTTTGCTGCGCGTTCATGAGAGCGCTCCTTTCCCCGCACGCGGCTTAATACTTTTCACCGCCTCCGCCATCGCCTGTATATGCGCAGGCGTGGTGCCGCAGCAGCCGCCGAGGATGTTCACCCAGCTTTGTTCGGCGAATTCACGGACGAGGCGTGCGGTGGTTTCCGGGGTTTCGTCGTAGCCGGTGTCGGACATCGGGTTGGGCAGTCCGGCGTTCGGGTAGCACAGGACGAAGGTATCGGCGACGTGCGCGAGCGCTTCGATGTGCGGTCGCATCAGTTCTGCCCCGAGTGCGCAGTTCAAGCCGACGGCGAGCGGCGCGTAGGGGCGCACGGAATTCCAGAAGGCTTCGGGCGTTTGTCCGGACAGGGTGCGACCGGAGGCGTCGGTGATGGTGCCGGAGACCATGATCGGCAGCCGTTGTCCGGCATCGTCGAAGAAGGCTTCGGCGGCGAACAGGGCGGCTTTGGCGTTCAATGTGTCGAAGACGGTTTCGATGAGCAGGATGTCGGCGCCGCCTTCGGCCAGCCCTTCGATCGCTTCGCGGTAGGCGGCGACGAGTTCGTCAAAGCTGACGTTGCGTGCGGCGGGATCGGAAACGTCGGGGGAGATCGACGCGGTGCGGTTGGTCGGGCCGAGTGCGCCAGCGACGAAGCGCGGTTTGTCCGGGGTTTTCGCGGCGGCGCGGTCGGCGCATTGCCGCGCCAGTGCGGCGGCGACGCGGTTCATCTCTCGCGCGCGGTCTTGTAGTTGGTAATCGGCTTGGGCGATGCGCGATGCGCCGAAGGTGTTGGTTTCGATGATGTCGGCGTCGGCGTCGAGGTAGGCGTCGTGGATGGCGGCGATGATGTCGGGTCGGGTCAGCACGAGTACGTCGTTGTTGCCTTTCAGTTCGGTCTGCGGAGGTTTGTGCAGACAGCCGCATGCGCCGCCGCGAAAATCATCTTCGGTAAGACGGTGTTGCTGGATCATGGTGCCCATCGCGCCGTCCAGAATCAGGATGCGTTGACGAAGCAGTTTGACGAGTTCGGCGGTGCGGTCGGGTTGCATGGGGCGGAAACGAAGAGGATCAGTTGGATTGCGGCGACGGGCAGGCAATGCTTTGAACGGCGCTGTCAACGAAGCGGGGCATCAGTTCACGCAGATGTTGTTCGAGCGCCGGTGTGGCGTTGGAGACGACGAAGAAAATGGAAACAACGCCGCCGCGCGGCGTGACTTTGACGTTGTTGATCTTTTTCTCGTTGAGCGCCGCCAGGCGCGATTGCGCGCCCTGTTCGCTGCTGAACACGCCGAGCGACAGCGCGTAGGTTGAGCCGGACTCCGGCGGTTCCAGCACGGAAACATCGTTGATGCCCTGACGGCGCAATTCGTTGGCGCGGTTGATGGCGGCGTTGCGGTTGTTGAAGCCGTCGATGCTCACCAGCCAGGATCGCGCCGGCCCCTGCTGGCGGGTTTCCTGATAAGCGCCGATGTCGGGAACGCGGCTGAGTGCGGCGCGGGCGCTGTCGAGCAGCACGTCGGCGACCGGCCCCCATTGGAGGCAGGCGGTGGCCGGTGCGGAAGGCGGTGGGGACGCTGCGGGCGCTGCGGGTGCTGCGGCTGGCACGGGTTCGTTCTCGTCCAGCGACTTGATCAGCACGATTTTGTCGTCGGCAAACGGCGGCGGCGACGGCGCAGGCGGCGCGTCCTCACCGCGCACGTACAGGAACAGAGCGAGGTTGGCGATCAGGAGGAAGATCAATAAAAAGCGCATGTGCGGTGGGTGCTTGTTTTATAGGTTGATTCCCGAAATGTTATCCCTCTCCCGCAGGCGGGAGAGGGGAAAAGCATACAGAAGCTGTTTTCGTCATTTAGGCAGGTATTCCGGCGCCGCCAGCGCCAAAACGCCTTCCAGCACGAGATTATCCACGATCGTCACGGGTTCTGTCAGGTGGGGCAGAAAAGTGGGAGCGTCGCCGCCCGCTGCGAGAAGCATGACATCGGAAGCGCTGATTCCATGTTGTGCGGCAAGCAGCGCCCGCATTTCGGCGATGGCGCCGCGGATCGCCTGCACGGCGCCGGAGAAAATCGCGTCTTCGGTGGAGGTGGGGAAATCGGCGTAAACGCCTTTGGCGATTCTCAGCGGCAATCCCGCTGTGTTGGCGGCGAGAGCGTTACGCATCAGCGAGAAACCGGGCAGGATGAGACCGCCCAGAAAAGTTCCGTCGGCGGCCAGCGCGTCGATGGTGGTGGCGGTGCCGAGACCGACGACCAGACAAGGCCGCGCCATGTTGATGGCGTTGGCATCGGCAGCGCGGCGTTGCCGCCAGCGGGCGGCCGCCAAAGCCGCCCAGCGGTCGGCGCCCAGCCGGGACGGATCGGCATAGCTGTTTTTGACGCCTGCGGCCTCCGCCTGCGGCGCCAGCCATTCGATGCGAACGCGCCAGCGCACCATCTGCATTTCGAGTTTGTGCTGCATCGCTTTACCGGCGACATTGACGCCGATAACGCGCATCGGCTGCCCGATGCTTTGCCAGTGAGTGAGCGCCAACACGCCGACGTTGGCATTGGCGATGGAACCCGACACCGACCAACCGTAGCGGTTGGCGAGCGCCCATTTCAAACGGGCGTTACCGGCATCGATAACCAGAATGTGGCTCATGTCGGTCTGGCTCTTCGGGGTTGCTGTTCTAGGTCCGGCGCAGCGAGATTTCGCCTGCGGTGTAGCGGCCACGGCGGCTGTCTTTGCCGATGGCGGAACTTTCGGCCAGCACCAGCGCGCCACTGGCGTCAACGCCGACGACATCGCCGCGAACCGTTTGGCCGTCCGGCAGCAGCAGCTTGACCGGCTTGTTCTGGTACGCATGCCGCCGCTGCCATTCCGGCGCGAAGGCGACGAAGCCGCGTTGCGCGTAATCGGCGAGCGCCGTCGCCATCTCCAGCAGGCAACGCGCCAGCAGCGCCTCGCGCGAAGGCAGGTCTTTTTTGATCGACGCCAAGTCGGACACCGCTTGCGGAATGTCGCCGCGCGCCGTCTTGGGTAGTGTGAGGTTCAGGCCGACGCCGATCACTGCCTGCGACGGGCCCAGCGCGTCGCCGTTCAGCTCCACCAGAATGCCGCCCAGCTTGTGGTAATGGTGAATCAAATCGTTAGGCCATTTGAGTTCGATACCGGCGAAGCCTTCTTTTTCCAGCGCCCGCGCGATGGCGACGCTCATCGCCAGCGACAATCCGGCCAGAAAACCCGCGCCCTGTTCAAAGCGCCAGCCCAGCGAAAACATCAAACTGTTGCCGGGCAGCCCCAGCCAGGGGCGGCCACGACGACCGCGCCCGTCGCTCTGCCATTCGGTCGTCAGCGCGAGACCGTGAATGTCATGGCGCGAAATCCGGCGCATCAATTCGCTCGACGTTGAATCGATCTGTTCGACCCATTCGAGACTGAGCGCCTGCGGCGCGTGGCCGTTCTCCGTGCCGACGACAGAGGGGTGCAGCACTGTTTGCAGCCGCGGTTTTTTCTTGACCTCGATGGGCAGGGACGCGCCCAGCGCCAGGCAGGCATCGCGCCAGACGGCAAGGTCCAGCCGCCGGAAGGGAACGGCGAGTTGATAACCGCGGCCGCCGATACGGGCGATGTCGATACCGGCCGCCTCGAGCTCCCGAATCAGTGCCGGAATGCGCCCTTTGGGAATCTCCAGTTGCGCGGCGAGCGCCGGCCCGGCGCTGGGCGCTTCGGCGTTGAGCAGGCGTAGCAGAGCAAAGCTTTCAGAGGTCAGCACAGTCACACGTTTTCAACAGTCGTCGGAGAAACCCGATGGATAGGCGTTGACTATAGCAGAAGCGTTCGCCAAGCTACAGCGATTTATGCTTTAGAAGTTTCCCAATCGTCGAATTGCGGCGCATCGGGAACATGCGACAAGTCCGGCGGGCACCAGGCCGCTTCCAGATGCGCCAGCAGCGTCGTTGCCTGATCGCTGTTGATGTCCTCGCCGAGCTTGATCCGGGCGGGCGTTTCGCCGGTGATCAGATGACGCCGCCGCCGCCGCAGGGTTTTGGCGATTTCGTTGAGATCGGCGACGCGCAACGACGGATCCGACGAAGGCTTGACCCGCGCCCGCAGCACCCCGCCCTGGTTGCTGTCGAGATGCGTTTCCAGAAACAGCCCGATCTGCGGCGCCGACGTATCGACAGGCTGCGCCTTGCGCGCCAGCCGCGGCAGCCAGCGGTCCATCCACAGGATTTGCTGCGACGACAAAACCGGCAGATTGGCGAGATCGATCAGCAGCGTATGGACGTAAGTCGAGTAACAACAAACCCGATTCTCGGAAGTCAGCAACTTGTCGGTGACGTTTTCGAGTGCGCACTGCAAAAGCTCGGAAAAACGGTAATAAGCGTGGATTTCCTTCCACAGCTTCTCCGGGAACGGCCGATGAGAAAGCGCGTGAATCAGCCGCAACTGCTTGCCGATAAACAACGACTGCTGCATGAAAAAAGCCTTGTGCGGCGTCAATTCGGGGTCGCCGTCGAGCAAGGTGCGCAGACTGAGCGAATAATGCGACCACAGCGCCTGCCACAGCGCGACATCCGATGCAAACGCCATTTCTTCCTTGTGAGACAAACGACACCAGCGATTGTGCAAGCCCATCACCAGCACCCGGCAAACCTCCGTCAGGCGGAAACGCTCGAAAGCGGACATCGGCGCGTCGAGCGCGCGCTCCATCTCGGTGCGCAACTGGGCGCTGGCCTGCGGCAACTCGGCAGCAAAAAGCTGCGTTGCCCAGCCTTTCTGCATCAGCCGGTGTGAAGCTGCCGATGAGGCCGCCGAGGAGGCCGCCGATGAGGCTGAAGAAACGTCATTCATGATAATTTCCTCTCTGACACAGCGGGCGAATCTAAAGCGCCCGCCAGATGTGTCTCCAGGGATTCGGCGAAAAGAGGCGGCAACATCCGGGGGGCGCCGGGCCGTTGGCGCGCGCCCCAAACGGGTTGCGGGAAATGAGAGTCATCGGCAAAACGCGGGATGACATGCCAATGCAAATGCGGCGTTAGATTGCCCAGAGAAGCCAGATTCACCTTGTCCGGCGTCAACAGCGCGCGCAACGCCGACTCCACCGCCGCGACGACCGTCATACAGTGCTGGCGATCGGCAGGGGCGAGATCGGTGAACTCCGCCACATGCGCATTCCAGACCACCCGGCAAAAGCCGGGGAACGGCTCGTCGGTCAGCACCACGCGGCACCGTACATCGCGGTAAACCACAAGGCCGCTGTCGCCGAGACAGAGCGGGCAGTCGGAAGCGGAATGATTCATAAAGATAACTATACCACTGACGGGAATCGGAGGTCAGGGATCAGATGTCAGATGTCAGATGTCAGAGGTCAGAGGTCAGAGGTCAGAGGTCAGAATACGTTGTCATTGCGATCGTGGGCATAGGTTGGTGGTGAGCGGCCTTTAGCCGCGAGCGAAGCGTGGCGGGAACCCCAACATTTTGCCTTACGCGGAGGCGCGGAGAAGAGAAAAAAGGAGCGCGGGCCGATTTGCTCACTTCTCGCCCGCAATTTTGCCTCACGCGAAGCCGCGAAGCCGCGCGGGACGCGAGTTCCTTCCCCTTCAAGGGGAAGGTTAGGATGGGGATGGGGTTGCGTAGCCTGGACAAGCGAGGCGTAGTTCTGGAAGGGCGTAGGGGCGCGATTTATCGCGCCCTTTTTGTCCTCACGCGGAGGCGCGGAGGAGGGCGCGTCAAAGCCCTCCCGTTCACTATTCTCTCCTCTCCCGCTTGCGGGAAGGGGTAGGGGAGAGGGCGGTGGGGATGGGGTTGTTTTATTGCCCGCTGAAGGCGGGCGGGGGTTTGAAGCCCCTTCCCCCGCTTGCGGGGGAAGGCCGGGATGGGGGG
>WQTW01000062.1 GCA_009786085.1 Pseudomonadota bacterium
GGGGGTGGGGGGAGAGGGGGATTGAAACCCCGTCCCCACCCCAACCCTCCCCTTGAAGGGGAGGGCTTTGCGCATCACACCAATGCAAACGCGGCCCGCATTGCGGACAAGCATTCGGTTCGGCGTGAAAACGTCGATGCGTCGCATCCGTGTATTCGGCCAGACAGGCCGGACATTGCGTGAACGCCACCATGCTGGTCATCGTCCGATCATACGGCAAGCCGCGCACCAGCGTATAACGCGGCCCGCAATGCGTGCAGTTGATGAACGGGTAACGGTAACGGCGATTGTCAGGCAACAGCATTTCGTGCAGACAATCATCGCAGATGGCGCTGTCCGGTCCGATCATGGTGGCAAGCGCGCCATCGTGCGCACTCTTGATGACCTCGAAGCCGCGCGTATTCGGAACAGGTGCAACCTCTTGCGGTATCACGTCGTCGATACGCGCCAGACGCGGCGCTTCCGCCAACAACCGTTGCACGAAAGTGTCCAGTTGCGACGCGCTGCCCTCGGCTTCGATGATGACGCCGCTGACGCCGTTTTGCACCCAACCGCCCAACGCCATTTCGCTCGCCAGTCGGTGAACGAACGGCCTGAAACCGACGCCCTGCACGATACCGCGCACCTGAAAACGTTTGCGTAGCCGGAGCAGCGTATCCGGCGACATTAACGCGCCTGCAACTGCGCTTCCAGCGCCGCGACTTTCTGCCGCAACGCCTGAACATCATTCAAGCGCGCGTGACGCGCCGCTTCGACGCCGCGCTTCAACCAGGCGAGCCAGTCGTTCATCCCTTCGCCGGTCGTCGCCGACACTTTCATCACCGTCAACGTCGGCTGAATCCGGCGCGCGTAAGCCACCGCCTGTTCGACATCGAAATCAACGTGCGGCAGCAAATCCATCTTGTTGATCAACAGCACGTCAGCGGCGCGGAACATATCGGGATACTTCAACGGTTTGTCGGCACCTTCGGTCACCGAAAGAATCGCCACCTTGTGCGCTTCGCCGAGATCGAATGCGGCGGGACACACCAGATTGCCGACGTTTTCGATAAACAGCAAAGCATCTTCAAGTTTCGGCAATTTCGGCAACGCCTGCGCGACCATTCGCGCATCGAGATGGCAACCTTTGCCGGTGTTGATCTGCACGGCAGGCGCGCCGGTCGCGCGAATGCGGTCGGCGTCGTTTTCGGTTTGCTGATCGCCCTCGATCACCGCGCACGACACCTCTTTACGCAATGCTTCGATGGTGCGCACCAGCAGCGTCGTCTTGCCAGAACCGGGGCTTGACACCAGATTCAGTGCGAACAATCCCCGATCGGCGAACTGTTGCCGGTTCTGCCGCGCCACCGCGTCGTTTCTCTCAAGCAGGTCGCGCTCGATTTCGATCACCCGCGCTGCCGACACGTCCGGCGCATGCACCGCGCCGAGCGGCGCGTGTGGATGCGTGTGATCGTGCGAATGCGTCTGGCTGTGCGGATGCTCATGATCGCCGTGGCTGTGTGCATGACCGTGCGCGTGACCATGCCCGTGCTCATGCGGATGGTCATGCGCGTGCGGATGAGCGTGGCTGTGCGCCTCGCCGCCGTGCGTGTGTGTGTGCGTATGTTCGTGAACGTGCGCATGGCTGTGCCAGGTTCCGTCCTCGTGCTGGTGCCAATGAGGATCGCCCTGCCCTTCGCTCACCGGCACGCCGTCAATTCTCACTTCGCCATGACCACAACCGCAAGTCGAACACATCATCGTCTCCTTTTCTTTTCTGAGATTTCTTAGATAACTTCAATCGACGCAATCCGCATCGCGTCGCCTTGCGTCACCGTCAACTGATAACGCCCGCATTCCGGGCAAGCGTCGCCGAGTTTCGCCAGCGCCACGGTTTTGGAGCACAGCATGCACCAGGCGGCGCCCGGAACTTCGATCACTTCAAAACGTGCGCCCTCAGCAAGTGTGCCGCGCGTCACCACATCAAACGCGAACGCCAGCGCGCCGCGGTCGGCGTGCGACAACGCGCCCAGTTCAAACTGCACCGATGTCACTCGCTGTGCGTTGTTTTTCCGCGCCGTGCTTTCGACGATTTCCAGCATGCTCTCGGCGAGCGACATCTCATGCATGAACCACCTCGATATCAAACGCAACGCACGGATCAAGCATTTGAACCAACCAGGTCGCGTGCGTCCGCAAACGAGCAACATCGGTCGCCGACAAACCGATCAACGTGGCCAGTGCGCCATCGCGGTGCAAATTCCAATCGGTCGGCGCACACAGATCGTAAGCGATAACGTTCTGCGCTGCCAGTCGCGCCCGATGCACCAGCACACCGCGCGCGCATTCAACTTCCGCCATGCCGTCGCCGTCGCCGAGCGAATGAATGCGAATCCAGGGCCTTCCCTCTTCCGTCGCCGTATCGAGCAGTCCACTCAACGTTCTCGCCACATCGACCAGCCGCGCCCACAGCCTCGCCGCCGCGCTGTTTCCGAAATGCGCCGCGACTTGTTCCATCCGCAAATCCTGTTCCACGCGCCACCAGGCGCTTGCGTCGTAAGGCGCATGCACCAACGCCCGCCAGGACAACTTGTCGGCGCGAAACATCGCCAGCGGCAACGGCGACAACGCCGTTTTCCCCAGCGTCGGAACATCCTCGGCCATTTGCCGAAACCAGCGCATCACCGGCAGTGCATCGTTCGATGCGCCGTTTTCTTCTCCCTGCCAGTTCAGGACAGAAACACCATGCACATGGCGCGCGCAAAAATGATCCCATGCCTGCGCAATCGGTTTCGCTTCCTGAGTCAACGCAGCGAACGCCGACGCCTCATCATGCACATCGCTGCACAACGCCTTTTGCAACCGCGCCAGAAATGCCGTGCTGTCGCGCCAGACTTGCGAAAAATCGGCGATCAGCGCCGCGCCTTGTGCCGACTGCCGCGGCAACAACGTCTCCGGCAAGCCGAGACACAACGAGCGCAAACTTTCCTGAACGCTCTCGATTTTCACCGCCAGCGTGTGCGCTGCGATCCGCGTTGCCGACAACGGTTGCCCGCGCGCTGCGCTGGTCGCGCCCGCCGCCGCCGCCGCCTGCGCCTGTGCGCAAATGCTGAAAACCGAAGGCAGCAGCGTTATTGCCGCCGATGCCTGTTTTTGCGCCAGCAAGGCCGTCGCGTCAAAACGCGGCAATCGTACGTCTATCGCGCGCACGCGCTCGCCGTCGGTCGTCAACGTCAGCATCAGTTCGCGTTTCATTTCGTCGTTTCCTTGTTCAAAAAGCGGCCACGCAAAAAATCACGCTTCGACAGCGGCGTCGCCATTTTTTCCTGCAAGGTCGGTCGTTTTTTTTCTTCGCCCGATGTTTCCGGCACATCGTCCTCAAACAACATTTTCAACGCGAATTCAGCGGTTTGTCGCGCTGTTTCGTGATCGCCGAACTGCTGCATCGGCGAAAACAGCGAACACATCATGTATTCGCCGAACGACGCATCATGCGCCATGATGAAATCGTAGTCGCCGGCCGGAAACGGATAATGCAGACGATCCCCGCGCTCAATCGTCGGCCAGTGTTCCGACTCGCGCGGCAACAGCATCAGGTTCATCATCCAGGGCGTCACGATCACGCCCAGCCAGAATTCTTTCCAGGGTTGAAAACCGACGGCTTCCACGCGCAGCGCAGGATTGAGAAAAGGCAAGCCCTGCATTCGGGTGTTCCCGATGTGCTCGAACGCCGCGCAGAGACGCGCCGACGGGTCAGGCAACACCGCAGGCAACGCCATTTCGGCGCAAGCATCGCTAGCCATCTGCATTTTCCTTCTGCATTTTCCTGTTTACGCTTCGTCGCTCAACACCAGAAACTGATCCTTGGTCGCGCTGCACAGCGGACACGTCCAGTGTTCCGGTAAATCGTAAAACGGTACGCCCGGCGGGATTTGCCATTCGGGATCGCCTTCCGCCGGATCGTACACATACCAGCATATTTTGCATTCGAGCCGCGTGGTCGGGCCGATTTTGCTGCCATCGCCGAGATAAGAGCCTTCAAAAAGCATCTTCAATCCTCCGTATCGGCGCGCATCCAGGAAATCAACTCCGCCAACCGCCCGCGCGCGTCCTCGATATCTTCGGCAGCCGCCAGAACCAGCGATGGCCTTTCGGCAACCACCAGCGTGTTCAGAATCAATGTGTTCTTGTTGTTGAATTGCTGAACGCGCCAGACATGGCGCGCTCCTGTTGATGTCACCCGGCAACTGCCGAAACTTTTTGAAATAATCGCCAGCGACCCGACCGGCAACGCTTCCTGTAACGCCTGATGGTCGGCGGGTGTCAACGGCAGCAAGGTCAAATTGATCTCGTGCGACGACGCCGCCCCGTTGCGTTTGAGCGACGCCAGTTGCGCGCGAATTTCGGTGAACAACGCCGGCGCGTTCATCGCGCCCTCCGGAAAAGCAATATCCGGCAATGCCGGCTGTGCGCCACGATGCGCCGCATCGAGCAACACGGTCGGTAAACTGCTCGCTTCCAGCCAATAAGAGGTTTCTTTTTCAGATGTTTCTTTTTCCTTCACATCCAATTCGCGCACCCGCCAGAGACCGGTGAACACCGACTCCTGCACGCGCACATCGCAACCCGGCAACCCCTCGACACGGGCGCTGACCTCACCTTCGCCCAACACCTCGTCCAGAACATTCAACACCGCTTCCGGTTGGCCGCGTAAATCGAGTCGCGGCCCTGTCGCCTGCGCATCAAACGTCCAATCGTTCAACGCATCGAGAAATGTTTGCAGCAATTGCTGCGCCGCTTTCACCGCCGAAGTGTCGGCATCCTCCGGCAAGTGCGGCATCGAAAACGTCGCCATACCGCGCGGCATTTCGGGGTATTGCAACGCATCGTCGTCGTGTCGGGCATCCGCCGGTGCGGCATGAATGGGAATGGAGAGTGGTTTCATCAAGACATCCGTTGTTTTCAAACTCAATGGCAATGATCGTCGCCGTCGGCAGAACGAACCGTCACGCCGACCGTCGGTGCCCGACCCGGCGTCGTCTGCTGCAAACGCGCCATTTCCTGTTGGTACTCCTCCCAGGGACGCATCCCGTCGATCGCGCCCACATACCGCCCATCGCGCAGCAACACAAACGCCGGCCAGCGCCCAAAACCGTAACGCGGCTGAAGCGCGCGCGCCGCTTCGGGCAACAACACGCCAAGACGCATCGGCTCCGCCGAATCCGCCAGAAGTTCCGGCGCGATCACCGCCAGATCGAGCGTTTCGCGGTAACGCATCGGGTCTTCGGTGAAAAAAAGCAGAAGCAATCCGGGCGTTTTTTTCAACACTTCATCAAACGCTTCGAGTGAAATCTCAAAAGCGTCGGAACGTTCGAGAAGCCGCGCCACCAGCGGCGGAATTTTAACAGCCGCGTTGACAACAGCGGTTTCCGCAGACGTTTCCATCGTCACGATAGTTCCTTTCTTGCTTGGGTTGCCGCAAGCTCGGCCTGCAAGTGCGGCGGCAAAGACGGTTCGCGATCCACCAGATCGGCAAACAGCGTATCGAGTTGCGATGTGTCGCCGCTCATCGTCTGCGCCAACGCCAACAACGCATCGCTGGTTTGCTCCGCTTCTTCCGGCGTCATCACCCGCAGCGCCGAACCCTGAAACGTCAACACCCAGGTTCCCGGCATCTGATCGCCAACCAACAACATGTTGACCCGCTCGCGTCGCCCCCCGTCGCGCGCTTCGCACCAGACCGCCGTCTCTCCGGTTTCAGTCACCCGCATTGGAATTCCGACACACATTTTTATTTTCTCATCGACAAAACGCGCTCATCGCCGATCCGGCAAGCCGCCGCTTCCGACGGACGTTCGTTCTCATACGTTTCAAGCATCAACGCCTGCGCATTCAGCGGCGTCACGGCTTCGCCTTCCTCGCGCTTCACCACCGAAACGCCCCAGCTTGCCAACTCTTCCGCAGCCAGCGCCACCGCTTCCGGAATCCTCTTTCTGACACCCTCGCACAAACTGCCGCCGAAATCGTCAAGCCGCTCCGGCTGTACACCGATCACCGTGATCTTCTCCGGCTCGGCGCCCAGCAGATAAGCATGCGCCAACACCTCGCTCAACGTCGTCTGATGCGGCGAAATTTTGATCGAACAATGAACGGGAACCTCGGTGTCGCGCAACACCTTCAGCGTCGTCGGCGGCAAACGGAATTCAATCGCGTCGAACACCAGCACATGCGACGAGTCCATCAAATACGGATAAAGCGCCAGACCCTGCGTGCCGCCGTCCATCAGCGTCACCTGCTCGTCGAAACGGTACGCCGCATGCAGCGCCTCAACCGCGCGCACACCAAAACCTTCGTCCGCCCACAAGACGTTGCCTACGCCCAAAACCAGTATTTTTTTCATTGAACAACTTGCCATCTGAATATTGCTGAGCAAACAAGTATCGCATGTCCACTGTTTCCGGCACTTGCGATAAGTCAATTCCGACAAAAACAGTAGGAAAGCACATTGTTCCGCGACTGTCAAATCGCGGGGTCGGGTCGTCACCGGCCTCACGCGGAAACGCGGAGAAAAATGGAGCGCGGACGTCCCGCTCGCAAATTTGCCTCACGCGAAGGTGCGAGGTGTTTTTATTTCTCGCTTTTGCTTTTCCGCTTGACCGCCAGGAGCCGTTGCACATCGCGGATCACGCTCTTGCTGTTCACTTTCAGGTACAGCCATTTCCCATCATGGTAAGTCGTCGCTTGATCGTAAGCGTCCAAAGTCATGGGGGACAATTCGGCACGTATCTCTTCCACCTTTGCCCGCTCGTCGGCGCCAAAAACAATCACGATGGCAAACTGATTCTTTTCCGGAACGAACGTACAGAACGATTTGCTCTTTTTATACCGAAGCGACCAGCCGTGTTTCTTGCCGCCAAAAAGCCATTCCGGATTGAAAACGCCCGGATGACTTTGCGCGATCCAGTTGGAAACCTCCGTCCAGAAAACGTATGCCTTCTTGCCCATCCATGATTCGAGATCTGCCTGGGAGGGCGGCTGTTCCGGGTCAATGATTCGAAGGGTTGGCTGGCTCATGGTGAGGGAAAGCGTAGCACACATTCGGCCACCGTTAACAGCAAAGAACGCAAAGGGTGCAAAGAATGATTCTCACGCAGAGACGCGGAGAGAGCGGAGAAAAAACGTCTCTCTCCCGCTTGCGGATCCCCTTCCCTCGCGTGCGGGGGAAGGTTGGGATGGGGTGGGGTTTTATGGATTTTGGAACAAATAACAGGCCTTGAGCGGTCAAGACCAACTCTCCCAGCGCAGTGACGGTTGTGCCGTTGGCCGGACTGGTCAGGCTGACTTCCGGTACACAAGAAGCGCTCACTGTAATGCTGACGCTTCCGGAGTCGTAGGTGTTGTCGGCATTGTCGGTCAAACGCACGAAGACAGAATGGTTTCCAGTAGGCGCTGCCCATGTGGCGGTATATTGGCCTGCGCTTAAAACCCCCACGGCAACGATATCTGCTCCTGCGAAGAATCCGATTGTCTTTACATCTGTCGGCGCCATATTCGTGTTAGCCGCCAACGAAATCGTGCTACCCACCTGATAAGTGCTGCCATTGGTCGGGGAAGCCAGTATGATCTCTGGTATCGGTGCGGCGCTGATGGTAAGTGTATAGCTTTGCTCTGCCTGAGTCTGTCCATCGGAAACGGTTACGGTGATGTTGTGCGTTCCGAGGGTCGGCAAAGTCCATGTAATGAGGCCATCGCTATCAATGTTCATGTCTGCTGGCGCTACGGTAAGGCTGTAGGTCAGTGCGTCGCCTTCGGGATCGCTGGCGAGGACGGAAACGCCTGTCCAGATGCGGCCACTGCCGTCGATAGCAAGTTTGGCGGCGGAGAGAACGGCGCCGCTGATGCCGGTCAAGCAGAAGATCAGGGCGATGGCGCCGATGCGGCGACCATGAGGTGTACGCAAGTAACGAGCGGCGATCAAGCCGGAGGCGATGGCGATCAAGAGAAGGAGGAGCGGGGTGGACACCGGAATCGGAACGTTTCCGCCTCCGGCACGTAGCAGCGGCGCGAGGACGATGGGTTGGCCGCCGGCGTTTTGAAATAGTGCGTCGGAGGGATGTTGAAGTTCGGCGAGGTCGAGGCGGCGAAGCCAACGGTGGTTTGCGGGGTGATGGTGACGTTGGGAATCCGGTATTCGATGAAGTTGCCGGTCAGGGTGTAGGTCGGATGGTCGGGGTCTGCGCCCTGAGAAGCGAGAGCGCCGCCGACGCAGGCAAAGCGTTCAGCGGAAACAAGCGCGCCGTTGGTGACGGTGACGACGACGGAAACGTCAACGCCGGAGAGGGTTTGGTTTGCGCCAGCGTTGTCGGGAACGGTGACGGTGCAGCCGGTGGCAGGGTTGCCGTCGAGGTTCAGGTAGGTCTGGTAATAAAGCGTTGAAGGCGCTTGGGCAAAGGAAAAACTTGCAAAGGTGAATAACCCGATAATCCACACCAAAAACAGGGCAGTTTTCTTGGACAGCAAACACATGTTAAGCTCCCGACATATCCGACAAAATGCGGTTTCGCTCGGGTATGGGCGCGTTTTCGCCTCTTCCCCGAAGAAACCCCCAACGGCTCAAAGCGAAAACATTTGATGAGACGGTCAGCAAAAGCCGCCGTCATTTAGAATGTCCGCATAGTAAACAAGCATTCTGGATTTGTCAATGCCCAATCCTGCCCTTTATAGCAGCCCCATTCAAGCCGGACAACGGTAAACTTTTATGGACTTCTCTAAAAAAACAGCAAACAAAACAATCGGTTAAGCCCCCCCAACATAGAACCGCCTCTGCCCTTGAGACACCGCTTTCCCCGATCCATGTCAACAAGTTGCAAACAAGCGCTATCTTCCAGTTCCTGCGGTCGCAAAAAACAACGAAGCCGGTGTTAAACCGGCTTCGCTATATGCTTCATTTTCGCTTCAGATGCGCCTTACTCCGACTTCAAACATTCACGCATGAACGTTTTACGTTCGTTGCCTTTCTTGTCGCCCGCCTGCTGATTGCAATGCTTCATTTTTTCTCTCTGGCTTGCCGGTTTTGGGGAAACCGTCGCCTCCTTCTTCTTCGACAGGCATTGCTTCATGAATGCCTTGCGTTCGTCGCCCTTTTTGTCACCCGCTTGCTGATTGCAATACGTCATTCGCTCCTGTTGCGTCATCTGTTGCGTCTCTTGCGCCGCCAACGGCCAGGCCATCAGACCCAACACCCCCAACACGACCAGTTTATTTTTCCACTGTGTTTTCATGATCCTCCCCATTATAAAAAACACTGCTATGCTTGCAGCCCGCCTATTGTAAAACCATTGCCGCGGTTTGCGTTGCGTAGCATGACGGCAACGAAGAATGTGAAGCGATTTGGTTGTATTATTGTGCTTTTCCCCGATTTGCCGGTTTATTAATCTTTATTTTCACGCTCCAACAAAGGATTGCCACCATGATTTTAGTACTCGCTCCCAACACGTCCCCCGACAGCATCGAGTATCGGGCGCTGATCGAACATTTGAGCCAACTGCCCGACATCAAACATCGGGTTCACCGCGAAGTGGGCACTGAGGTCACGCTGACCGAAATCTATCTGATCGGCAACACCCGAACGCTGGTTCAGGAAACCATGGCGCAGCTTCCCTGTGTCAATAAAGTCGTCCGTATCTCGGAACCTTACCGAATCCTCGGTCGCCATCAGCAAGGCGATGATCGAGCAACCTCGTTCGAGTATAACGGTGTCACGTTCGGTCAGGACACCTTTCACGTCTTTGCCGGCTTGTGCGCCGTCGATTCGCGTGAATCGGTCGAAGTGATGATGAAAGCGCTGCAAGAACACGGCCAGGTATGCACCCGAATGGGCGCTTACAAACCGCGCACCAGCCCCTACGCGTTCCAGGGCTACGGCAAAGAATGCCTGCCTTATGTTTTCGAGCTTGCCGGAAAATACGGCATCAAAGTCATCGCGATGGAAATCACGCACGAATCGCAGGTCGATGAGATCCATGACGCGCTCAAAGACACCGGCAACGCCACCGGTGTGATGCTGCAGATCGGCACCCGCAATACGCAAAACTTTGAATTGCTGAAATCCATCGGGCGCCAACAGGAATTCCCGGTGCTGATCAAACGCGGCTTCGGCATCACGCTCGACGAATCGCTGAACGCCGCCGAATACCTTGCCTCGGAAGGCAACCGCAAAGTCGTGTTCTGCCTGCGCGGCATGAAAACCAACATGGGCGACCCGCATCGCAATTTCGTCGATTTCGCACACGTACCGGTGTTGAAACGATTGACCCGGATGCCGGTGTGCATCGATCCGTCGCATTCGGTCGGTACGCGCGCCGCCAGTTCCGATGGCATCCTCGACATCTTTCACGTCGTCGGCCAGGGCATCATCGCTGGCGCCAACATGGTGCTGGTCGATTTCCACCCGTTCCCTGAAAAAGCGCTGGTCGATGGCCCGCAAGCGTTGCGCCTCAACGAGTTGCAATACTTCCTTGACGACTGCGCGCTCGTTCGTGAAGCCTATCTGAAACGCAGCGCCCTTGCCGCCGCGCAGAAAGGTTAAACCCTTCCCGACACCCATGTCAGGCAGCACCGCATCACCGCACGGGAAACACATCGTTTCCGATTATGTTTGCCCGCGCTGGCTCGTCGGCGCACATGCGCAGACCGTGTGGCCGCTCATGCAACCGCGCGTGCCGGTTGCGTGGCGGCGCGAACGAATCGCCACCCCCGATCACGACTTCTGGGATTTCGATTGGCTCGACGCACCGGCAAAAGACGGCGCACCGCTCGTTGTTCTCTTTCACGGTCTGGAAGGCAATTCGCGTTCGCACTACGCCTGCGCAATCATGGCGGCAGTCGCCCGACGCGGCTGGCGCGGCGTTGTGCCGCATTTTCGCGGTTGCGGTGGCGAGCTCAATCTGACGCCGCGCGCCTATCACATGGGCGACCACAACGAAATCGCCGCCATGCTCGCCGCGATTCGCGCGCGCGTGCCGGAGAAAACGGCGCTCTACGCCATCGGTGTTTCGCTCGGCGGTAGCGCCCTGTTGAACTGGCTGGGACGCAACACCATCAACACATTGACGGCCGCCGCAACGGTTTCAACGCCCGTCGATCTGGAACGATCCGCTCGCACGTTTGATGAAGGCGTCAATCGCCTCTACGAACGCAACTTCATGAGTACACTGAAGCGCAAAGCCCTCGCGATGGCGAAACGACATCCCGACAAAATCGATTTCCGAAAAATCGCCGCGGCACGCACATTGACCGACTTCGACGACGTGATCACCGCGCCGTTGCACGGCTTCAAGGACGTCGCCGATTATCGCCGTCGCGCGTCATCGCGTCCCTGGCTCAACACCATCGGGACGCCGACGCTGTTGCTCAACGCGCTGAACGATCCGCTCGTACCCGCCGATTCCCTGCCCAACGAAAAAGAAACCAGCCCTTGCGTGTGGCTCGAACGTCCCAATCAAGGCGGCCATGCCGGTTTTCCCACCGGCGGACCAACTCGCACCTGGATGCCGCAACGTGTGCTAACCTTCTTTGAGCAGCAGCATTGATACTCGCCAACACCCCATGAACTCCTCACCGCCCGCCGAAATTTTCAAAGCCTGCGACGCTCGCAACATAATCCTCGGCGGCGACCTCGGCGGCACCAAAACACTGCTGGCGCTGGCCGACGCCAACGGACGCATCGTCCGCAGCCAGCGTTACGCCAGCGCCGACTACGCAAATTTCACCGAACTGCTCGACGATTTTCTTGCTGGCGGAACTGGCCTCGCCTCCGGCGAGAGCAGCATCACCTCCGCCTGTTTCGGCATCGCCGGTCCGACCGATGGCCAAACCGCCCGCCTCACCTACCTGCCCTGGCAACTGTCGGCGACCGATCTCAGTCGCCGCTACGGCATCGCCCGCACAACACTGGTCAACGATTTCGCCGCCGCCGCGCATGGCTTGGCGAGAGTGTCGCCGGAACACCTCGTCGCATTGCAAACGGGCATCCCCGATGCCGCCGCCCCGCGCCTGATCATCGGCGCCGGCACCGGCCTCGGCGTCGCCGGATTGCTTCCTGAAAATGGCAAGTTTCGCGTCGTCCCGGGCGAAGGCGGCCATTTTGGCTTCGCGCCGCAAACATCTGAACAAGGCGAACTGTGGCGCTGGCTGCTGGCGGAACGGGGACGGGTAACAACCGAGGACATCGTTTCCGGCCCTGGGCTGGCTCGCATCTACCAATTCCTCGGTGGCGAACCAACAATGTCCGAAGCGATCGGCGAGGCCATCTGCTACGGTGATAACGGCAATGCCCGCGCCGACGTCTCACTTGCCAATTCTGCGCTGCAACTGTGGCTGACCTGCCTCGGCGCTTTCGCCGGCGATCTGGCGTTGCACTGGCTCGCCAGAGGCGGCGTCTATCTCGCTGGCGGCGTCATCGCCCGACTGCTTCCGCACATCGACCACACCCCGCTCGTCGCCGCCTTCCGCGCCAAACGCGAACACGCCGGACTGATGCCAGCCATGCCGCTCTACGTCGTCACCGACCAGGAACTCGGCCTGCGCGGCGCACTGGCGCTGGCTGCCGAATTACGCGATTGACCGCAGAGAAAAGCTTTTAACCACGAAAAACACGAAAGCCACAAAAATGGCCGTCTGCGCGTAGCGACGAAGCGATCCAGAAAAAATTTACCGCAAAGAACGCATAGAGCGCAAAGAAAAAACGCCATTCTGCGCGTGTAGGGGCGGGTTTCAAACCCGCCCTTGTATTTCACGCGGAGACAGTTGCGTAGCCTGGACAAGCGAAGCGCAGTCCGGGAAAACCCGCCTACGGCGCAAAGCGCCGCTGATTGGATGGTTGCTTGTTGGACTGCGCCGCTTCGCAGCTTGTCCAACCTACGCGCGACTTTTTTCTGGATTCCCG
>WQTW01000063.1 GCA_009786085.1 Pseudomonadota bacterium
TTTTTCGTGGTTAAAAAGTTTTTCTTCGCGGCTTCGCGCCTTCGCGTGAGGCAAAACAGGGCGCGATAAATCGCGCCCCTACGTTCTGATTCCTGATTGCGCCTTCGCGTGAGGTCAAAACGTCGCGGTTCCCGCCACGCTTCGCTCGCGGCTAAAGGCCGCTCACCACGACCTATGCGGCTTCGCACGAGATCAAAACGTCGCGGTTCCCGCCACGCTTCGCTCGCGGCTAAAGGCCGCTCACCACGACCTATGCGGCTCCGCGTGAGAATTTTCCTTTGCGCTCTATGCGTTTCTTTGCGTTCTTTGCGGTGAAATGGTTTTTCTGATTCCTGACCTCTGATACCTGACTCCCGGATGGCGCTTCGCTTATCCGGGCTACGCGCTACGAATGGTGGATTGCGGCCTTCGGCCTTATCCACCCTACACGAGATTTGATTGTTGGGGTTCCCGCCACGCTCCGTTCGCGGCTAAAGGCCTCTCACCGCCAACCTGCGCGCCGCGCAGAATGACGGAGTGCTGATTCCTGATCCCTGACCTCTGTCCCCTGCCTCAAAAGACCCGACACGGAGTAGGGCTATGGGCTTTGCGCCCGCCGAAAACCACTTTTCTTTGTCGTAGGGTGTTAAAACTTGTTGCGGGACGCCATAAAAGCCCTTACAATTCCGCGATTATTCGAGTAGCCTGCCGGAAAAGGCGGGCGGGTGAGCAGGGCAAGCGAGGCACAGGCGGCAGATGCGATTCCCCCAGGAGTTACAGCCAGTCAAAACGGTTCTTTACTGGCAAACGGGTTTGACGCTGGTTGCCATGATCGTCGGCGGTTTGTGGGTGGGCGCGCAGGGTGTTGTTTCCGCGGCCATCGGCGGCGGGATTACGGTTTTCGCTAACGCGGTGTATGCTCTGGCGATGTTTCTGGGATCGCGGCCGCAATCGGCGGGTGCAGCGTTAACTTCGCTGCTGCGGGCGGAGGCGATCAAGTTGGCGTTGGTGGTGGTGCTCTTGTTTTTGACGTTGGCTTTTTATAAGAGCATTCATCACGTTGTTTTTTTTGTTACGTTTTTTGTCACGGTGTTGGCTTTCAGTTCGGCGCTGATGACCGGTAGCGGTAAAACGAAGCAGGGCAGTCCCGATCTGGATGAGCGTTAAGAAAGCAAAATGAGCGAAATATGGCGTCAGGAAACTTAACATCGACGGAATACATCAAGCACCATTTGCAGAACTTGACCTGCACGTTGCAGGACGGGGGTTTCCGTTGCGCTCAAAGCGCGGAAGAGGCCAAAGCGATGGGGTTCTGGGCGATCAATGTGGATACGATCGTAATGTCGCTGGTGCTGGGTCTGGCGTTTCTCTTTTTGTTCCGCTCCGTGGCGAAGAAGGCCACGGCGGACGTTCCGGGCGGCTTGCAGAATTTTGTCGAAGTCGTTATCGAGTTCATTGATAACAGTGTGCGCGGCTCTTTCACCGGCCGCAACCCGATGGTCGCGCCGCTGGCGCTGACGATTTTCATGTGGGTTTTCCTGATGAATTTGATGGATCTGGTGCCGATTGATTACGTCGCGCTGATTTCGGCCCCGCTGGGTCTCGAATTCTTCAAGCTGGTTCCGACGACTGACCCGAACGCGACGATCGGTATGGCGATCGGCGTTTTCCTTCTGATTCTTTTTTACAGCGTCAAGGTCAAGGGCGTCGGCGGTTTTATCGGCGAGTTGACGTTGCAACCGTTCGCCAGCTTCTTTCTGCCGGTGAAGTTTTCGCTCAGCCCCGGCAATCTGCTGCGGATTGTGGCGCTGATTATCATTGTGCCGGTGAATTTTCTTCTGGAATTGGTTAACCTGCTCGCCAAGCCCCTTTCGCTGGCTTTGCGTTTGTTCGGCAACATGTACGCCGGCGAGATGATCTTTATTTTGATTGCGTTGATGGGCGGCGCCTGGGCGGGCGCTTCGCTGAGCGGAATCACGCTGTTTGGTTCGCAGATATTATTGGCCCTGCCCTGGGCGATTTTCCACATTCTGATTATCACGCTGCAAGCGTTTATTTTCATGACGCTGACCGTTGTTTATCTCGACATGGCGCATCAGAAGCACCACTGACCCGAAAGTTTGATTGATTTTTTAACAGGAGACTCAAAAGATGGAACTCGCAACCTCTCTGCTCTATATTGCCGGCGCTCTGATGCTGGGTTTGGGCGCTTTGGGCGCAGCCGTTGGCGTTGGCGTTCTTGGTGGCCGTTTTCTGGAGGGCGCAGCGCGCCAGCCGGAATTGATCCCGATGCTTCGCATCCAGTTCTTTATTGTGATGGGCCTGGTGGACGCGGTGCCGATGATTTCGGTGGGTATCGCCATGTTCGTTCTGTTCGGGGTGGCGGGGTAATCATCCCGACGAATCGTCGTTTTCAACGAACTGAAAAGGCTCCCGCATGAATATCAATGCGACCCTAATCGCCCAGACGATCACGTTTGCTCTGCTCGTCTGGTTCTGCATGAAGATCATCTGGCCGCCGGTGATCCGTGCGCTGGATGCGCGCAAGCAACGGATCGCCGATGGTCTGGCGGCTGCAGACCGCGGCAAGCACGATCTGGAACTGGCGGCCAAGCGTTCTGCCGACATCCTGCGCGAAGCCAAAGGAAAAGCGGCGGAGATCATCGCGCAAGGCGAAAAGCTGAAAGCCGAAATGCTGGATCAAGCCAAAGTCCACGCGCAAGACGAAGCCGAACGCATCATGGTCGCGGCGCGCGCCGAGGTCGAGCAGGAAGTTTCGCGGGCACGCGAGGTCTTGCGGCATCAGGTGGCGGATCTGGCGGTGGCCGGCGCGTCGAAGATTTTGCAGCGCGAAGTTGACGCGAAAGCACACGCCGAAATGTTGTCGGCGTTGAAACAGGAACTGTAAGGCGCTGCCATGGCTGAACGATTGACCGTTGCCCGTCCCTACGCCGAAGCGGTTTTTGCGCTGGCGGTCGAGGAGAACAAGCTGCCGCACTGGCAGTCGGTGCTGGCGTTGTTGCGGGCGGTGAGCGAAGCGCCGAAAGTGCGCGCGTTGCTCAACGACCCGAAGACCGACATTGCCGCCAAACAGAAATTGTTTGTCGATGTGTGCGGCGACGCGCTCGACGCCGGAGGACGGCGTTTGGCGGAAGTGTTGTTGCAGTCCGGGCGGATCGGGCTGATGGCGGAAATCGAAAAGCTGTTTTTGCTGCGCAAGGAAGCGGCGGAAGGCACGGTCGAGGCCACCATCGAAACGGCGCTGCCGCTCGATGCGACGCAGGAAAGCGAAATACGGGCGGCGTTGGCGAAGCACACCGGAAGAAAGGTGGACGCGCAGATTTCCGTCAATCCGGCGCTGATCGGCGGCACACGGATCACGGTCGGCGATACGGTGATCGATGCTTCTGTGCAGGGCAGGCTGGCGGCGATGGCGCGCGATTTACACGCGTAAGGCATTCCTGACATTTTGAATTAAAGCGAAGCCCCTGGGGGCATGATGAGGACACCATGCAGTTGAATCCTTCTGAAATCAGCGAACTGATTAAAAACAAGATCCAGAATCTTGATACTCACGCCGAGATCAAGACACAGGGAACCGTGATTTCCGTGACCGACGGCATCTGCCGTATTCACGGATTGTCGGACGCGATGCAGGGCGAAATGCTGGAGTTTCCCGGCAACGCCTTCGGTCTGGCGTTGAACCTCGAGCGCGATTCGGTCGGCGCCGTGGTGCTCGGTGAATACGAACACATTTCCGAAGGCGACACCGTCAAATGCACGGGGCGCATTCTGGAAGTGCCGGTGGGGCCGGAGCTGATCGGTCGCGTCGTGAACTCGCTGGGTCAGCCGATCGACGGCAAAGGGCCGATCAACGCCAAGATGACCGACGTGATCGAGAAGGTCGCCCCCGGCGTGATTGCGCGGCAATCCGTGGCGCAGCCGGTGCAGACCGGGCTGAAGTCGATTGACGCGATGGTGCCGATCGGTCGCGGTCAGCGCGAACTGATCATCGGCGACCGTCAGACCGGCAAAACGGCGGTGGCGGTCGATACCATCATCAATCAGAAGGGCAAAGACCTGATCTGTATTTACGTCGCTATCGGTCAGAAAGCCTCGTCGATCAAGAGCGTGATCCGCAAGCTGGAAGAACACGGCGCGATGGAATACACCATCGTGGTCGCCGCGTCGGCGTCCGACTCGGCGGCGATGCAGTACATCGCGCCCTATTCGGGCTGCACGATGGGCGAATACTTCCGCGATCGCGGACAAGACGCGCTGATCATTTACGACGATTTGACCAAACAAGCCTGGGCGTACCGGCAAGTGTCGCTGTTGCTGCGCCGTCCGCCGGGGCGTGAAGCCTATCCTGGCGACGTGTTTTATTTGCACTCGCGTTTGCTCGAACGCGCCGCGCGCGTCAATCCCGATTACGTGGAGCAATTCACCAAAGGGGCAGTCAAAGGCAAGACCGGCTCGCTGACGGCACTGCCGATCATCGAAACGCAGGCCGGCGACGTGACCGCGTTCGTGCCGACCAACGTGATTTCGATTACCGACGGCCAAATCTTTTTGGAAACCGATCTGTTCAACGCCGGTATTCGTCCGGCGATCAACGCCGGTATTTCCGTGTCGCGGGTTGGTGGCGCGGCGCAAACCAAAGTGATCAAGAAGCTCGGTGGCGGTGTTCGTCTGGCGCTGGCGCAGTACCGCGAATTGGCGGCGTTTGCGCAGTTCGCGTCCGACCTCGACGACGCCACCCGCAAGCAGTTGGATCGTGGTCGCATGGTCACCGAACTGATGAAGCAGCCGCAGTATGAGCCGTTGCAGGTTTTTGAAATGGCGCTGACACTGTTCGCCGTCGAAAAAGGTTTCCTCGACGACGTTCCGGTCGAACGGGCGCTGGGCTTTGAAAGCGCGATGCGCCAGTTCATGAAGAGCAAGTACGGCGAACTGATGAACCGCATCGAAGACAAAAAAGAGTTGTCCGGCGACGACGAAAAAGCGTTGACGGCGGCGATGGAAGATTTCAAGAAAACCGGCACGTACTAAACGCAGCGCTGAAACGAACGGACGAAGACAATGGCAGGCTCGAAAGAGATACGCACCAAGATCAAAAGCGTGCAAAACACGCGCAAGATCACCAAGGCCATGGAAATGGTGGCGGCGTCGAAGATGCGCAAAGCGCAGGATCGCATGCGCGCGTCGAGGCCGTATCTTGAGCGGATGTTTTACATCGCGTCGCACGTCGCGCAGGCCAGCACCGAATACCGCCATCCGTTTCTGACGCGGCGCGACACCGTGAAACGCATCGGCGCGGTGGTGATCTCCACCGACAAAGGGCTGTGCGGCGGTTTGAACACCAACCTGTTGCGGATGGTGATGCAGCAGCACAAAGCCTGGAGAGCGGAAAAACTGGAAGTCGATTACGTGGCGATCGGCAACAAGGGGCTGGGCTTCTTGTCGCGCATGGGCGCGAACATCCTGTCCAGCGCCGTGCATCTCGGCGACGTGCCGCACATCGACCGGCTGGTCGGCCCGTTGAAACCGTTGTTCGATGCCTACGTTGAAGGCAGGATCGACGAAATCTACGTGTTCTCGACCAGTTTCGTCAACACGATGAAACAACTGTCGCGCAAGGATTTGCTGTTGCCGGTGCCGCCGGAGTTTCGGACACCGACCGGCGAAGCGCGCAAGAGCGAAGCGCAGCACGGGCGTTGGGATTACATTTACGAGCCGGACGCCAAAGCGCTGCTGGACGGCGTGATGCGCCGCTACATCGAAGCGGTGATTTATCAAGTGCTGGCGGAAAACATGGCGTCGGAACAATCGGCGCGGATGGTGGCGATGAAAGCGGCGTCCGACAACGCCAACAAGATTATCAACGAATTGCAACTGGTGTACAACAAGACACGGCAAGCAGCGATTACCCAGGAATTGACGGAAATCGTCGGCGGCGCCGCAGCGGTTTAACGAGTTAAGAGACTGTCAGCAGGAGTAGAGAAGAATGAGCCAAGGAACCATAGTTCAGTGCATCGGCGCCGTGGTGGACGTTGAATTTTCGCGCCAGGCCATGCCCAAAGTGTACGACGCGCTCAAGATGGACGAGATCGGGTTGACGCTGGAAGTTCAGCAACAGCTCGGCGACGGCATCGTGCGCACCATTGCGCTGGGCAGCTCCGACGGTTTGCGTCGCGGCATGAAAGTGGTGAACACCGGCGCGCCGATTTCGGTGCCGGTCGGAACCAAATGTCTGGGACGCATCATGGACGTGCTGGGTCGTCCGATCGACGAAGCCGGCCCCATCGGCGCGGAAAAAACGCTGTCGATCCATCGGCAAGCGCCGACCTTTGAAGAACTGTCGCCCTCGACCGAACTGCTCGAAACCGGCATCAAGGTGATCGACCTCGTTTGCCCGTTTGCGAAGGGCGGCAAGATCGGACTGTTCGGCGGCGCGGGCGTCGGCAAAACAGTGAACATGATGGAGTTGATCAACAACATCGCCAAAGCGCACAGCGGCTTGTCCGTGTTCGCCGGTGTGGGTGAGCGTACCCGCGAGGGCAACGACTTCTACCATGAAATGAAAGACTCGAACGTGCTCGACAAAGTGGCGATGGTCTATGGCCAGATGAACGAGCCGCCGGGCAACCGTTTGCGCGTCGCGCTGACCGGCCTGACCATGGCCGAATACTTCCGCGACGAAAAAGACAGCGCCGGCAAAGGCCGCGACGTGCTTCTTTTCATCGACAACATCTACCGCTTCACGCTGGCCGGAACCGAAGTCTCGGCGTTGCTCGGGCGGATGCCGTCGGCGGTGGGCTATCAGCCGACACTGGCCGAAGAAATGGGCAAACTGCAAGAGCGGATCACCTCGACCAAAACCGGCTCGATCACCTCGATTCAGGCCGTTTACGTTCCGGCGGACGACTTGACCGACCCGTCACCGGCCACCACCTTCGGCCACCTCGACGCCACCGTCGTGCTCTCGCGTGACATCGCGTCGCTGGGGATTTATCCGGCGGTCGATCCGCTTGATTCGACCTCGCGCCAAGTCGATCCGCACACCATCGGCGAAGAGCACTACAACACGACACGCGCCGTGCAGCAAATGTTGCAGCGCTACAAAGAACTGCGCGACATCATCGCCATTCTGGGGATGGACGAACTCTCGCCGGAAGACAAACTGGTCGTCTCGCGGGCGCGGAAAATCCAGCGCTTCCTGTCGCAGCCCTTCCATGTGGCCGAAGTGTTCACCGGTTCGCCGGGCAAATACGTACCGCTGAAAGAAACCATCCGTGGTTTCAACATGATCGTCAACGGCGAGTGCGACGAGTTGCCGGAACAGGCGTTCTACATGGTGGGCGCGATCGACGAAGCCTTCGAGAAAGCCAAAACCCTGCAATAAGGGAACAAAGGAAACGCACCATGATTACAACGCGCGTCGATGTCGTCAGCGCCGAAGAGCTGATCTTCTCCGGCGAAGCCGAATTCGTGGCATTGCCGGGCGTTTGCGGCGAGCTTGGCATCTACCCGCGCCACACCCCGCTGCTGACGCAAATCAAACCCGGCGCCGTGCGGATCAAACGTCCCGGAAAAGAGCAGGAAGAAGTCATCTTCGTGCAAGGCGGCTTTCTGGAAGTGCAGCCGAGCCTGGTGACCGTGCTCGCCGATACCGCGATCCGCGCCAAAGACCTCGACGAAAAAGCGGCGATGGAAGCGAAAAAGAAAGCCGAAGAAGCAATGGCCAACCGCTCCTCGAAAGAGGACATCGCCCGCGCCGAAGCCGAATTGGCGGCCGTGATGGCGCAGATGGAAATTTTGCGGAAATACAAAAATCGCGCCGAGGTGCGATAACGCTGAAACGCCGTTCACGAAAAAGCCGCCGGAAGGCGGCTTTTTTTATGACCTCAAAAAGAGCGCTTGCAGAGACGCCAATATGTCATTGGCGAAGAATGGGCTGGTCGTCGCCGGGAAAGAGCCAAAAAAGAGACAAACGGAAAAGGCGTTTCTACCGGAACGCCCATTACTGGATGAAAGGAGGGCGGGGGCGTATATTGAATACACCCACAACGAGCAGGGTTATAGCGCTTGTGGGTGAGTCTGCGTCAAAAAGGCGCAGCTTGGGCAAAAGATCGTTTTTCTGAAGCTCAGCTTAGGGAGGCTCTCGCAAACGACGTAAGTCGTTCGTATAAACAGATTCTCTCGGAGGTAATATGAAAAACATTTGCCTTTTCATCGTGTTCTGTTTTGCGCTGTCAATACAGATATCACACGCCGCAGTCACCGGCAAAGCCAAGGACGCGCCGCTTAAAACACCGGCGAATCCTGTCAATGTGGCAACCTGCTTAAGTTGTCACGATACCGTCAAAAAACTCTACGACCGCGGGGCGCATTCCAAAGCGAACTGCGCGATGTGCCACGAAGCAAAACCGGAGCATTCAACCAGCCCGTCGGCGCAAAACAGGCCGGCTGTTCGCACAGACCACCGCGCATGCGCGCAGTGCCATGAAAAGCAGTTGGAAAGTATGCTCGACATCAGTTATCACATGAAATGGGCGGGAAGAAACACCATACCAGGGTATAACTCGTTTCCTAACAGCAAATCCAATATCTTCCAACTGGTGCATTCGAGAACGCCGCGCTTTCATGCGGGACTTCTGGCCGATATCGCCGTTAACCGCACCGCAGGGCGTTTCAAATATAAAAACATCTACGATGTGGGCAAGCCGGTAGAAAGGCTTTGGGATTCGGTCGTTGACGCACATCCGCAAGATGGCGACGACGTGAGCTTTGTCCCGCGTGAAAGGACCCTGGCCTGGCGGCCACAAAAGAGTATTGGGATCATAGGTACCGCGTCGTGCCTGAAATGTAAGTCGGCAGACAACATTCTGGATTATGCTTATTTGGGGGCGCCCGAAAAAGGCACCGTCCTCCAGCGGGATTCAAAAGTGATGCCTGCTCTGAAGCAACTGAACACCAGCGTAAATTGTATCTTCTGCCATGATCCTCATTCGGCAGAGCCTCGAGTCATCAACGATATGCTCATTGAGGCCATGGTTGAGCCGGCGTATAAAGACAACGCTTACCAAAGCAATCCCAAGCTGATGCCCAAAGCGGAAGTGGTCGTGATGGGTCAAAGAGGGTACGAACGCAAAATCGTGATCCTTGACAGGTATGATAGCAATTTCATGTGCGGACAGTGTCACTCCGCGCCGAATGCCAGCTTGTTCATCTTCGACGCAAAGACAGAAAAGCCTATCCTTGGACACATTCAGGGCAATCCGTACACCACGGCGTTCAAAGAAGGGCCGCTTGAAACGTATGCGCACTATAAAGAAAAAGGCTGGTACGGCGCTGTCCACCCCGTGACAAAAACCAAATGGATTCCGTTCACCCACGCCCAAGTGGAGTTGATTGTGCAATCGGTTCACAGCAAAGCGGGCGTCACTTGCACAAGCTGCCATTACGCGAAAGAAAAAGGCTATTCAAGCCATCAGGTGTCGCTGCCCAGAGAGAAAGTGGATAAAACGTGCATGAGTTCTAACTGCCACGGGCCGGGAACGGCCGCCAACTGGAAGTCTGCCGCAGAGGCGCTCTATAGCATAGACCTTGTTCAGCAGAAAAGCAGGGTGCGGGTGAAAGAGCTTAACAACGCGATCAACAATGCGGTGGATTTTATCAGCGATGTTAATAAAGGAATCTTTTTGGTGGATGCGCAGCTCTTGGCGGCGGTGGACGACAAACTGGGGCAAGCGCTAACCGTGGATTTCTATTGGTTTACGGAATATTCGCTGGGGTTTCATCATCCGGCGCTGCATGAAAGTTCTGTCACAACCGCAGTAAAAGAATTAAATGATGCTTTGGCGGCAGCTCAAAACAAAGCAACTGTTTCAAGGAAATAAGCAGCCGGCAAAAGTGGCAGGCAAGGGGCGGGCTTCAAACCCGCCCTTTTATTTTTGACCACGAAAAAAGCGTAGGCTGGCGATGAGCGAAGCGGATCCCAGCAAAAATCATTTCACCGCAAAGAACGCAAAGAAACGCATAGAGCGCAAAAAAAGTGGCGTCATTGCGAGCGCGTAGCGCGTAGCCCGGATAAGCGAAGCGCCATCCGGGAACAAAAAATACGATTTGGGTGCATAGAACGCAAAGGGCAGGTTTGAAACCCGCCCCCACACGCGCAGAATAACGGCTTTTTCCTTTGCGCGCTCTATGCGTTCTTTGCGGTTAAAGGCCTTGCCTTTTGTTAAACGTCTTTTCTCTGCCGCAACGCCATTCCCCCCAACATCAACGCCAGCAGCACCAGCGCCGCCGGGTTCAACACCGGAATGCTGGCGGGGGTTGTTGCCGCTTTGGGATTCACGGTTAACGCATTCGTCGCCGTCCGAATGGCGGGATCGTTGTTGTAGATCACATTCACAGGAAAGCCATTGTGCGCCATGTTCAGCGCCGAGCCGTTTGCCGGTTCGGTTCGGATGTTGTGCGCCCCCAATTGTTCCAGCGGGATGTTTTCCGGAGAGGTGCGCTCGTGGGTCAGCGTGACGATCAGCCCGGACAGGTCAAGAAGGTCACCGTCCGTGTAGATCAATTGTGCTGGTTGTGTATGGATGGTGATCCCGCGTATGGTTGACGTTGGCGGAAATTGATACGACAGCTTGACCGATGCGCCGGTGTTGTTTGTGACGGTCGCGCTGACTCCGTTGATGGTCGCAGCGGTCAGCGTCCAATCAAACGAGTACTCAGGAAGGTTTGCCGAGAGTGTGACGGTGACGGTGTAGGACGTGCCGGGCTGGAACGTGGTATGCGCCGGTGACCAGGTGGCGGCGCCGATGCTGAACTCAGCGCCGCCACCGCCTGCCGTCGTGTTCGGCGTTGCGCCGATGACCGGCGCGGTGACGGTGATGGCGGCGGTGTCGATGAGTTTTGTAAACAGGGCTTCGATGGTGCGCGCGTCGTTCACGATGTTCGGGAGCGTCCAGTGCGTGACGATGCCGCCCACGTTCACGTTGTCTGCCAGCACGGCGCGGATGGCATAGCCGACGTCCGGCGTGATAACGAAAGACTGGTTGGCGCCGTGAGGAATCATCTCAATGTTGATACCGGCGGGAAGGGGAGCAACAGTTCCGCCAATGCGCTGGATGATGGCGGCTTTGTGGTGGGTGATGTCTGCGCCGGTGCCGGGCGTGACTTCTGTGCCCCTGTCCGTAAGACCGCCGCCGTAGCCGATGTTCGCGCCATCGCGGTGGTTGCCGCTGCTGCCCATCACGCCCGAGCCGCCTGTCGCGGAGACCGTGCCGCTGGTATCGATGATGATCGAATTCACCGAGCCTGCGACGCCTCCATAGTTTTCCGGATTCCAGGTGCCGCCGGAACCGATGCCTGCGCCGCCGCTGCCGGTGGCGTTGCCGGAGGCGTCGTTGCTGTTGCCGCCTTGCGCATCCACATCGGCGTCGCCGGTGATGGTGATGGCGCCCGAATCACTGCCGTTGTAGCCGCCGCCGCCGCCGATGCCTGCGCTGCTGCGACCTCCGCTGGCCGTGATCTCGCCGCCTGTGATCACGATGAAGCCGCCCGATGCGGCGGAACTGCTGGAGCCAGCGCTGCCGCCGCCGATGCCCGCGCCGCCCAAGACACCGCCCGTGGCGGTGACGATGCCACCGTTGATGGTGGTGCTTCCGCCCGGGTAGCTTTGGCCGCCGCCGAGTCCCGCACCGGCGCGGTTGGCAGGGGTACCTATCGCAGCGCCAATGGCGGTGATGTTGCCGTCGTTGATGGTGATGGCGTCGTTAACGGTTTGTCGGCCACCGATGCCCGCATTGTAAACACCGCCATTGGCGGTGACTGTGCCGCCGTTGATGGTGATGTTTCCGCCGGAGTAGTAGGAGCTGCCGCCGATGCCCGTGCCGCCCTCACCGTTTGCGTTGATCGTGCCGCTGTTGATCGTGATAACACCGCCTGCGCCGGTTGAGCCGTCATAGCCTGCGCCGATCCCCGCACTGTTCGTGCCACCATAGGCGTTGAGCGTGCCCGCGCCGCCGATGATCAGGATGGAACCGCCTGGAGCGCGCAAGCCGGCGCACGTTTGCCCGCTTCTCAGCGTGTTTGTTCCAACCAGTGTCAGGTTGACCGTTGCTCCGGCCATCGAAAAAGCGCAGTAATTGCCGGTGACATACCCGAGGGTGCGGGTAATGTCCAGATTATTCAGCGTGATGTTGACGTTGGTCAGGCCGGATTGCACGACGACGCGCTTGGTCGTGACCGTGCCGGTGAGGGTGTAATAACCGTTTTCTGTGATCGTGACCACATAAACCGTGACGCCGCTGGCGGTGCCTCCAACAGCGTAGGTGTAGCCGGGGCCGTTGCTGTTGACCGTGCTGAGATTGATGAGAACGGGGGCGGACGGCGTTCCCGCCGCAAGCGCGGGCAGGCTGAAGGCCGACAGGGCCAGCACACTGAGCAGCGCGCCGAACAACGCAAGACATGACCGGAGAAAAAAGCGCTTCAAAGAAAAAAGCGAGAGAGAAAAATGGCGAACGGCGCTGTGCGCGGTGGCAAGCAGTAGAGACATGTTGCAACCCTTTCAAAAAGAGGGCGATTTATTCAATATACTACAGAAAGTTTGCTTTGTCATGAGGCGGGGAGCGCGGAGAAAAATGTAACCGCAAAGAACGCATAGAGCACAAAAAGTCGTCATTCTGCGCGGAGCCTTTAGCCGCGAGCGAAGCGTGGCGGGAAGCGGAGTCGCAGAATCCAAACCCTCCCCTACCCCTCTCCCGCAAGGGGAGAGGGAACGTTCTTTCGTGCCTCCGCGTGAGCAAAACGTTGGGGTTCGCTTCGCGTGCGCCGGGAGACCGGCAAGGAGTATATGGTGAAAGTCCATTTCGATGAAGGATTAGCAACCCACATTGGCCTCGAGCCGTGCGTTTTCGTTCGTGA
>WQTW01000064.1 GCA_009786085.1 Pseudomonadota bacterium
CGGTTTCGCGCTCACTGCGTTCGCGCTCCACCGACGGTTACTCACGTGACGCGCCTGCGGCGCTGTTTGAAATACGCAAAAGCGGCACGAAATGACCTCGTGCTTGTGGGTAAACCTCAGCCTTGAAGGGGAGGGAGCTTCGTCTTCGCGGCTTCGCGTGAGGCAAAATGGCGGACGAGAAGTGGGCAATTCGGCCCGCGCTCCATTTTTCTCCGTGCTCTCCGCACCTCCGCGTGAGAAAAGGTTTTTCTGATCCCTGACATCTGACCTCTGATTCCTGATCCCCCCCCCCCATCCCAATCCCCGTTTTCACGAGGACAGGCTCTTCCCCCGCAAGCGGGGGAAGGAGGCGCGTTACCTCCGTCGCTTCCTCATGACAGGTCAAAACGGCGGCGTTTCGTCATCCTGGGCGAACAAGGACGGTTCCGCGTCACGGGATCGTTGCGGAAGCGTATGCCGGTGGGCGCGTTTGGCGGCGGAGAGTTCCGGTTTCTTTTCCTCGACAGGAGGGGGCGGCGGCGCGGCTTTGCGCGCTTCCTGGCGCTCCCCCCGGCGCATCTGCGCCAGCCGCGCCCGCTGCTCGTTGCTCAGTTGCGCCAGCGGCGTTTGAAGCAATGCGGCGGTTTCTTGTTGTTGCAACTGCTGCCGCCAGCGCGCCAGCGCCGCTTCAAATTGCGACGCCAGGAGTTCCGGCGACAAGGCCTGCGTTTCGGCGGCGGCCAGCATTTCGGCGATCAGCGCGTGATGCGGCGTTCCGGTGAAATGCTGGATCAAACCGGCGACGGAGAGCGGCGCGTGCGTATCCCGGCAATAGCGAACCACCTCGTTCAAGGCCAGCGCCTCAGGCGAGCGCGCATCGGCGGTGGGGATCACATGCTGGCGGGCGAATTCGGGCTGCTGAACGACGGCCTGCAACAGTTCACGGATCAGTGAGGGCGCACGTCGGGCGGCGCGGAAGGGCGTTGGAAAGGGCGTCGTTTCGCGTCCGCCGCGTTCGGGGAAAGGCGTGCCGCCCGAAGCGCGCTTCGTCGTTGCCGAACGGTCATTCAGCAACGCGCGCAATTCGGATTCGGGCAGCCGCGTCAATTCGGCCAGTCGCCGACGCAGCAACGCCGCCAGCGCGGGCGCGGTGACGGAAGAAAGAAGCGGTCGCAACGCATGAATCAACGCCGCCTGACCTTCCGCGCCGTGCGGCGGATGCTGCGTCATTTTTTCGGCGAGCAGGTATTCGGACAACGGGGTGGCGCGCGCCAACGCTTCTTCAAACGCCGCGCGTCCGCGCTGGCGGATGAAATCATCCGGGTCCAGCCCGTCGGGCAAAAAGAGGAAGGCCGCGCGTTTGCCGTCTTGCAGGGTCGGCAGCGTGTTCACCAGCGCCCGCCAGGCGGCCTGCTTTCCGGCGTTGTCGCCGTCGAAACAAAAGACAACGCTGTCAGTCAGCCGATAGAGTTTCTGCATGTGGATGGCGGTCGTTGCCGTGCCCAGCGTGGCGACACAATAATCGACACCGTGTTGCGCCAGCGCCACCACGTCCATATAACCTTCGACGACAATGGCGCAGCCCTGACGGCGAATCGCATCACGCGCCTGATGAAGCCCGTACAACTCATGACCTTTGGAGAACAGCGCCGTTTCCGGAGAATTCAAATACTTCGGTTTGCTGTCGTCAACGACGCGCCCGCCGAAAGCGATCGTGCGCCCCCGCGCATCGTGGATCGGAAACATGATGCGATGACGGAAATAATCATAGCGGTGACCTTCTTTCTGAACCACCAGACCGAGCGCGTCGAGCGCGGTCTCCCGATAATCGGGAAAAATCTGCTCCAGCGCCTGCCAGGCATCGGGCGCGTAACCGATCCCGTAACGCGCCGCGATCTCGCCGGTCAGCCCGCGCTGCTTCAGGTAAGCGATGGCGCTGGGCGTCTCGCGCAACTGTGCGCGGTAAAAACGCTCGACCGACTGCATCATCGCGTAGTGGTCGGGCGGCGCTGGTTTGTCGCGCTCCGTGTAGGTGTGCGGCACCGCCAGACCGGCGTCGCGCGCCAAATCTTCGATGGCCTCCGGGAACGTCTTGCCGGAATACGTCATCAGAAAACCGATGGCCGTACCACTCGCGCCGCAACCGAAACAATAGTAAAACTGCTTCGACGGGCTGACCGAAAACGACGGACTTTTTTCCTTGTGAAACGGGCAACAGGCGACATAATTGGCGCCGGTTTTTTTGAGCGGCACCAGACGGTCGATCACCTCGACGATGTCGATACGCGCCAGCAAGGATTGAACGAAGTCGTTGGGGATCACGGTGGCAGATGTCAGATGTCAGCGATCAGATATCAGATTAACCGCAAAGAACGCATAGAGCGCAAAGAAAAAATCGGCGTCATTGCGAGCGCAGCGAAGCAATCCAGCCCGTAGGTCGCTGGTGAGCGCAGCGAACCGCGACGGGTCGGCCTCACGCGAAGGCGCGAAGCCGCGAAGAAAAATTTCCCCTCTCCCGCTTGCGGGAGAGGGGTGGGGGAGAGGGGGCATTCCACGCAAGGGCGGGTTTCAAACCCGCCCCTACGGAATGGCCCTTCTTTGAGCTTTCGTGCCTTTGCGCGCGGGATTGCTTCCCGCCAGGCTTCGCTCGCGGCTAAAGGCCACTCGCAATGACGCCATAGCCCATGACGTGGCGCTTGCGTAGATGCCCTCCCCTTCAAGGGGAGGGTTGGGGTGGGGATGGGGTTGTCAAGCATCGAACAACTATATCAGGGATTAAGGCAAAACGGATTCCTGACCGCGTGAGACCGACTCGTCGCGGTTCGCTGCGCTCACCACGACCTACGCCGTGCCCTCTGAATCCACGCCAGCGTCGCCATGCGCCCTTCATCGCCCTGTCGGCGGTGCGAAAAAAACCGTTGCGCGTCGCTGTAGGTACACCAAGTTCCCCCGCTGATTTTCGGGATTCCCAGACGCCGCAGCCGGAGCCGCGCCAGCGCGGCCAGATCGGCATGCCATTTTCCCGAAACTCCGGTGGGAGTGAAACAGGAAGCGGTTTCAGCATCGCGGGCGGCATCGAAGGCAGCATAAACATCCTCGCCGACCTCAAACGCGGCGGAACCGATCGCCGGTCCCAGCCAAGCCATCCATGATGTTGCTGGAGATGACGACACAGCGGCCATGCGCCGGACGGCGTTTTCCAGTACGCCATCGGCCAGGCCGCGCCAACCGGCGTGGACGACGGCAAGCGCAGAACTGTTTTCACAAGCGATGATCACAGGCAGGCAATCCGCCGTCAGCACGGCGAGCACGACATCCGGCGCACAGGTCACGGCAGCGTCGGCGATCGGCGGCGATTGCCGCATCGCAGCAACGTTGGTGGCGCGATCCACGTTCACTACGTCGATGCCGTGCACCTGTTGCAACCACAAAGGCGGCGTCGGCAGAAAATGATGCAAGTCGCACCCACGCTGCGCGAAAGCGGATTCAAGCACCGCGCCTTTGGCATGTGTTGTAGGCGGCCAACAAACCTCTCCCCTCTCCCCTTGCGGGAGAGGGGTTGGGGGAGAGGGGTAGATTAAAACCCCATCCTCATTAACCCATTCCCACCCTAAACCTTCCCTAGAAGAGTCTGTCGCAAATCCCCCTCCCCCGCTTGCGGGAGAGGGTTGGGGAGGAGGGAGAATTGACCGCCGCTCCCCCTCTCCCCTCTCCCCTTGCGGGAGAGGGGTTGGGGGAGAGGGGTTTTTTTCACCCCCTGACGCCCCCGGTAAAACCCTGGTGGTGGTCAGCACGCGGACGCAAGGCGGCAGCTCGTGCGCCTTCGGCGTAATGAAGAAAGTTGTCGGGGGAATGGGGGTAGAAGTGGGCATGAAGAAAGAAGTTGGTTGGTTAAGGTGAAAGCCGCTCGTGTCGCCAATGCACTTAAACCCCAATTGTAACAAGCGCGGCGCATATCCCCCTGAAGCCGCAATCCGGGATGGGCGACAATTCCTTGCTTTTGTTGTGGTTTTTGCCTATTGCATTCGGTGTTTTTTTACTCTAGCATGTCACATTGTAAATAACGCGAAGTAAATCTCCCATGTGGAGGAAGAGGGTTGTGATGCAGGGCGGTTTTGTTTTCAGGAAACAAACGGCGACCGGAAGGGTGCGCACCGATAGCGTCGGTGTGCCTTCCGTGTGTACGCACGCCCACAAGACTGCACGCCCCCTCCACTCCGCACGGCTGGGTCGTGCGCGCGGATGGCTTCACATCGCTGCGCTTCATCGCGAACGTTCAGCATCTCACAAAAGACAAACACAGCCCTGCTTCCCGTCGGGAGGCGGGGCGGTTCTTTTTTCCCCGTCGTTTTTTCTTTGTTTCTCTTAAGAGGAGTTTTCTCATGAAGCGTTCCTTACGTCACCTTTGGGGCAGCCTGGTTCTGGCTCTGGGTGTTCTTTTCTCCGCGTCGGTTTTTGCGCAGGCAACCGTTACTCACGATTTCGATAACGGCGCTTCGGCAACGCTGCAAACCATTGACGGAGGAACCGCTACCTCTCTTGGGCCTCCCGGAGGCAACACCAGCAACTCCCTTACGGGCAACACGGTGACGCTCGTGAGCGGCACGGTGAGCAAGGTTTACGGCGCGAGTAACACGAGCAACAACAATACTGTTTCAGGGAACCATGCTCTTATCAAAGGTGGCACGGCGACTGGTGCTGTTTACGGAGGGAGCGTGAATAGAACCAGTGTCTTTGCGGCCACTGACTCTGCTACGGCCTCAAACAATACTGTGATCATCGAAGGAGGCACACTGAACGGCGATGTTTACGGCGGGAGAGCGAATATCAGCGGCCTGGGACTCAGTTTAAGAGCCACCGCCTCGAACAACACCGTAACCATCAAAGGCGCTCCGACCTTTGGCTCAAGCGTTCGTCTTCACGGTGGGGTGGCCGCTAGCAGCGCTTCCTTTATAGGTGCAGCATCATCCGCCGGCAACGCCCTGGAATTCAGTTCCATCGGACTGAGCGTGATTGGCGTCGCCAACTTCCAGACCATGAAGTTCTACCTTCCTGAAGGTTTGGCAAACAACGGAACGATGCTTACCGTGACCGGAACCACCCGGACAGATCTTACGGGTATCACGTTCGGCGTTGACGCAGCGGAAGAAGGCGGGCTGACCAATATGGCAGTTGGGAACAAGTACACCCTTATCGCGGGTGTGCAAGGAACTTTCACGGAAAAAACCGGCCAACTCCACACCGGCCACGGCTACAAAGTGTTTGTGAATAACAATGACCTCGTTCTGGAAGTGACGTCGTTGCCACCTACCTATGGCATATGGCACAGCGTCACCACGGGCGAAATGGACTTCGGTCAGGCATGCGAGGGTTATGTTCCGATCACCGCGAAAAAAGTACTCGTGAAGAACATCGGCAACCAGCCCACGGGCGAATTGACCATCGCATTGAGCGGCGATAACGCGGAGAGCTTCACCCTGTCGTCCGCGACGATCGACAGCCTTGAGAACTATAAAGAAAAAGATGGTTTTACGATCAAGCCGAATGACGACCTTGACGCAGGAAGCTACGAAGCGACCGTCACTATCAGCAGCGCTGACCAGCGCGTTGCACCGATCTCGTTTACGGTGCGCTTCACCGTTGATGCGAATAGCTACGGCATAGCGCACGATGTTGAAGAAGGCGGCCTTGTTTTCGAGGATGTGCTTTTCGCTTATGATCCGATAGACCCGAAGACCGTGCAAGTATCGAACACCGGCAATGTACACACGGGCGCATTGGCCGTTGCGTTGAGCGGCCCAGGGAACGGCGAGGAGAGCAACTTCACGATTTCTGAAAACAACATTGCCAATGGTATTGATGCTTCCGCTGATGGCGCTTTCAAGATTGCGCCGAAAGATGGTCTCATGGCAGGAACCTACACCGAGACCGTCACCATCACGGGCGATAACGGCATTTCGGCAAGCTTTCAGGTGACGTTCACGGTGGAGATGAGAACTGCCGAATTGTCGATCACACAGACGCCATTGACGGTCTTCACCGGAGACCCTGTGTACTATGAAGCCGTCGTCAAAAACGTTGACGAAGGCTTTTCTGATGACGCCCGTAACGTGGTTATTACCCATACCATCCCGGGCAATATCAGCGACGTTAGCTGGATGTGTGAATACGCCGATGGCAGCAGTTGCGGCGGCGGTACGCTTTCTGGCGCCGATTCTTTCATGGTGACTATCAGCGATCTTCCGCTTGATGACTTCGTGACCATTACCGTCAGCGGCACAGCCGGCAATGTGGCATCCACTGAATTTAAAACCACCACGGCTGAAATGGAGACAGGCACAGGGCAGCCCAGTTTCGCCTCTGCATTCTCTTCGCTTACTGTGATTGCCAAAACCTGGAGCGTATCGCACGACGTTGAAGGCAATCCCGCCAGCCATGACTTTGGTCGGGTAATTCGTGGTTATGGGGAGATCGATCCGCTGACCGTGACGGTGACCAATACCGGCAACCAGCCTACAGGCAATTTGAGCGTTGCGTTGAGCGGTCCGGGGAACGGCGAGGAGAGCAACTTCACGATCTCGGAGAACGGGATTGACGCGGGTCTTGCGGTGAATGACTTCGGCTCCTTCAAGATCGCGCCGAAAAATGGCCTTTTGGCAGGAACCTATACCGAGACCGTCACCATCACTGGCGCGAACGTCGTCGGGATATCGTTTTCGGTGTCTTTCGCGGTGATAGAGCCTCCTGCGGCTCTTGTGTTTGGAGGCGCCTACTCCCGCAAGGAGCACGGGACTGTTGGCACATTCGATCTGCCGATCAATCTGACCGGCAGCATTGAACTCGGCCAAGATATCACGGTGGAGCCTCGTTCCGGAGGATCAAACGGCGAGTTTGACCTGGTGTTCAAATTTGACTACGCCGTGGATGAAGTCATCGGCGGCGTTAATGGCGTTACATTGAGCGGGTCGGGGGCGGACACAGCCGAGGTTGACACTTTCGAGATCAACGACAACGAAGTCATCGTATACCTGACGAATGTGTCTGACGCAACGCGGCTGGGAATCTCGCTGGTCGTCAGCGGGAGAGAAAATGGTGTTGTGCGCGCGTCCAACACGCCGGCCAGCGCGAACATCGGGTTCCTGTTTGGGGATGTGAACGGTGATCGCCAGGTGGACGTGAATGATGTGTTAGCGATACTCTTGCTCACACAATCAGGGGCTTCGGCGGATGAGGATAACTTCCTCAACGATGTGGATGCAAATAATCAAATCGACATCAATGATGTCTTGGCTGTGAGCGTGCAGGGGGGGGGAACCCTCCAGTGAAATAAGAGCGTTTTTCGGGATTCCGTTTCACTCAAGAGAAGAGTTTTTTATGAAGCGTTTTTTAGGAAGTTCTGGTAGGCGGCGCGATGTTCCTGCGTCAATCTTGTTAAACCCTTTGCAAAAGGAAACGATTGTGAACAAACAATCCATATTCAGGCGATTCGCCTCACTACTTGCAGCGCCGTTGATCGCCATCGCGCTGACATTATCGTTCAGCTCTGGCGCGGCAGCGCAGCCGGCGGCGTTTTGGTCCGCAGGGTCAGATTGCCTCGGCGGCTCGTCCCTGGTATTTCCTGCGGGCGGCGGTACGGTGACAGCTTCCCTGTGCGCGAATGGCTTCGCTGCAGGCGACCACATATGCACGTTCACCACAAAGCTCAGTGTGCCCGATGCGGCATGGGATTCGCTGTTCGCGATCGAAAGTTTCACGCGAAATCCAGGCCTTAACAATCCTATTTTGTCGATGGTTCTGCCTGTTGTTCCGCAGGCGATCACCAACACCAGCCCTGCCCCCGGATCTGACTTTGCGGGCATGACAAATGACATTAATGCGCCAATGCCTGCGCCAGCACCAGGAACCTCCGTTTTGTTGGCAACGTATGAGTTAAGCGTAGATGCTGCGGCGGGCGCCGGTCCTTACACGATCAATGTGGCGCAGCCACCCGCTTGGAGCTCACGCATTAGCGTTTCATCATCGGCGACCAGTTGTGCCACGCTCACCCAGCATTCCATCTCCGCAAGTCTGACGCTGGACGAGTCCTCTCTGTCGATCACGGGGCATCCGGGGAACCTGACGGTGGTGGAAGGGAACCTCGCCGCCTTCTCCGTCGTGGTAACGAGCACCCCCGCGCCAACGTATCAATGGCAGGAATTCATCCCGGGAGACACCTGGCGTGACATAGACGTAGCGGCCAACCCCACCGGAGCCACCGCCAACCTGACGGTTCCAGGCGTGGATGGTCGCCATGGCGCTCAGTACCGCTGCGTCGTCTCGAACGGCGTATCAGCTTCGGTGACATCCAACGCCGCGACATTGACGGTGAACACTTATCCGTCGATCACGACGGATCCGACGCCCCAGACAGTGGTGGCAGGGAGTAACGCCACCTTTACCTGCGCGGCAAGTGGCAGACCCGACCCGACGCTTCAATGGGAAGTAGACACTGGCGCTGGTTGGGCTGATATACCGGGTGCAACCAGCACCACCCTGACGCTTAATAACGTCGCAGAGACTATGAGCGGCAATCGATACCAATGCACCGCCAGGAACGGGATAGGCTTGGGGGCGACCTCCAGCCCCGCGATGCTGACAGTGACCGCTGCTCCTGTTGCGCCGTCGATCACGACGCACCCGGCGAGCGTAACCGTGACGGTAGGGGACAACCACACTTTCTCCGTCGTGGCAACGGGCACCGGCACGCTGACGTATCAGTGGCAAGTTTCCACAGACAATGGCGCAAATTGGACTAATGTGGGCGCAAACGCCGCCAGCTATACGGTTACGAACGCCCAGCTTGTTCAAAGTGGCAACTGGTACCGCTGTCTCGTCTCGAACGGGGTACTCCCGAATGCGACATCCAGCGTCGCGATACTGACAGTGAACGCTGCTCCCGCTGCGCCGACGATCACGCAGAATCCGACGAACCAGACGGTGGTGGCAGGGGGCACGGCCACCTTTAGCTGCTTGGCAAGCGGCAACCCCACGCCGTCGTATCAGTGGTACGTTTCCACAGATAATGGAACAACCTGGAATTTGGTTGCAGCCGGTCCAAATGTAGTCGGCGAAAGCACAAACCAACTGACGCTTAATAGCGTTGCACAGACTGCCGACGGCTATCGGTACCGCTGCGGCGCCGACAACGGGGTAAACCCGCCGATGGCGTCCAACGCCGCGATACTGACAGTGACCCCGGCGCCTGTTGCGCCGATGATCACGACGGATCCGGCAAACCAGACCGTGATGGCAGGGAACAACGCCACCTTCACTGTAACGGCAACGGGCTCTCCCACGCCGGGTTATCAGTGGCAGGTTTCCACAAACGGTGGTGGAACTTGGAGCATCATAGTGGGCGCCACCGCCGCCAGCTATACGGTTACAAACGCCCAGCTTGCTCAGAACGGCAACCAGTACCGCTGCATCGCCTCGAACGGGACACTCCCGAATGCGACGTCTGCCGCAGCGACACTGACAGTGAACGCTGCTCCGGCGATCACGTTGCAACCGCAGAACCGGCTCAACGCGACAGCAGGACAAAACGTCACCTTCACCGTGACGGCAACGGGCAACCCCGCGCCGGATTATCAATGGGAAGTTTCCACAGATGGTGGCACAACTTGGGCGAATGTAGCCGGTGCAACCAGCGCGACCTTGACGCTTAATAACGTTGTGCAGGCTGACAGCGGCAATCAGTACCGCTGCGTGGTCTCGAACGTTTATGGTTCTGTGAACACCTTCGCGGCTTCGCTGGTGGTGGGCGTCACGCCGCTCGCGTCAACCGCGTCGATTCCGGTGCTGAGTCCGGCGGGCTTGGTGTTGCTGGCGCTTGCGTTGGGTGGCCTGGCCTTCCGGCAAAGACGCCGCCGTTCGTAAGCGTGATAAATAAAAACGATTAGCAAAAACGATTAAGTAAAAACAGCTTGACCTTAAAACACGGCTCTTCAAGAGCCGTGTTTTTTTTTGCGCGGGCGTACCGCCTGCATTCCAAAAACCATTTAACCGCAAAGCGAGCGTAGCCCGGATAAGCGAAGCGCCATCCGGGGATCAGGAATCAGTGCATAGGTTGCGGTGAGCCTGCGAACCGCAACAAACCGGCCTCACGCGAAGATGCGAAGGCGCGGAGAAGAAAAGCCCCCTTTTCAAAGGGGGTGCCCGCCGAAGGCGGGTGGGGGTTTGAAGTCCTTCTCCTGTGTGCGCTTTTCCGATGCAGGGGTTTAGCGAGCGTAGCCCGGATAAGCGAAGCGCCATCCGGGAATCAGGGATCAGGGATCAGAAAAACTTGCGGAGGAAGGCGGGGATGGGGGCGTAGGGGCAGGTTTCAAACCTGCCCTTTTGGGTCTCACGCGGAGGCACGAAGGCGCGGAGAAGAAAAGCCCCCTTTTCAAAGGGGGTGCCCGCCGAAGGCGGGCGGGGGTTTGAAGTCCTTCTCCTGTGTGCGCTTTTCCGATGCAGGGGTTTAGAAGTTTGAGGTTGGAATGGCTGGATCCCCGCCCCCCGCTTTCGCGGGGGCAGACCCCGCGGGGATGACGGAGTTTTTCTTCGCGGTTTCGCGCCTTCGCGAGAATAAAAAAACCGTCATTCTGCGCGAAGCAAAGCGGAGTCGCAGAATCCAGATACCTATGCTTTGAAGAGGAGGGCTTCTTATGCCCTCTCCCCTACCCCTCTCCCGCAAGCGGGAGAGGGGAACATTTTTCTCCGCGTCTCCGCGCCTTCGTGTGAGGCTGGTTTGTTGCGGTTCGCAGGCTCACCGCAACCTATGCACTTCGCTCGCAACGCCTTTCTGATCCCTGATTCGCGGCTGCGCCTGAAAATTCGCCTTCTGTCGGATTGAAAAGCATAGAGGTCATGGAGATTTGATATGATACAGAGACAGCGACTTTCGCGTGGGTAAGCCCCGCAGGGATGACGCCAGTGAGGGTCGTGTTTTTTCTTCATTTTCGAGGAGATGTGAGTAAAGGGCGGGCTTCTCGGTTCAATCGCAGCAGGAGAAAACAGGAATGAAAACACGATTTCAGGCTTTGTTGTTATGGTTTGCTGTTTTGATGATGAGCAACAACGCTCTGGCGCAAGCAACGGCTTCCGATGCGTTTGCCGCGGCCTCACCAGACATGGAGCTTCCGCTGGTCGCAGCATTGCGCGCTGAATACGGATCAAGCAATGTCACGCTGATACAGGTCAACACCGATGTGTTGCGTACAACCGCCGCTGACGCGCCGGTAACGCTGAACGTGACGCCAACGCTGCGCTTTGCCGGCGTGACGCGCGAAACGCAGGAGCTTGGGCAGGGGCGCTATCTTTGGCGCGGTGAGCTGAGCGGCGCAGGCGACTTGCCTGAAGGCAGCGCAACGCTCGTCATCAATGGCGACAATCTCACCGGTTCAATCACGTCGCCTCAGGGAGACACTTATAAAATCCAGCCGGTCGGTAACGGTGTCAACGCGGTTATCAAGGTCAACTATGCTGAAAAGTATCCCAACCAGGGGCCTCCTCGACGACCTTACGGTGGCGGCACACAGGACACCAAGTCATCGGCAGACTTGGACGATATGCAGGTGGCGGCCGATGGCGCGCCGGTCATTGACGTGCTCGTTGTTTACACGCAGTCCGTTGCGGCTGCCTCGAATGACGTCATCTCGCTGATTGCGCTTGCCGTGAGTGAGACCAACACCTCGTTCACCAGAAGCCAGATCAACGCCAGCATACGCCTCGTCGGGACGATGCAGATAAACTACACCGAGCCAAAAACAGCGAATGGTTTAGCGGATTGGGATCAAATGTTGCGATTTGCGACGAATAATAGCAACATCGCGCAGCAGCGCAACGCTGTGGGGGCGGATCTGGTGGTGTTCCTGGTCAACCATACGGCCTATTGCGGCATGGCCTGGGTCAACTCGAACGCTGCGTATGCCTTCTCTGCCGTTCATTACGGGTGTGCAACCGGCAACTATACCTTCGCCCACGAGATCGGTCACAACCTCGGCGCGGGTCACGACACGGAAACAGATATCAATCCATATTATTCGTATGGCCACGGCCATTTGCAAAGAACCGGCGGTTGGCACACCATCATGAGTTATCCCTGTAGCGATAATCGTTGTCGGACGCGGATTCAGAACTGGTCAAACCCATCGGTTAATTACGGAACTCATCCGACCGGTAACACCGCCACAGATAATAATGCCCGCGTCTGGAACGAGCGCGCAGCAACGGTGGCCGCTTTTCGCTCGCCGGTGCACACCGTTTCAACCAACGCCGGAACCGGCGGCTCGATCAGCCCAGCATCAGCGCAAGTGAATTCAGGGGCGCCCCATACGTTCACGGTCACGCCGAACGCGGGGCATTACATCTCTTCCATCAGCGGTTGTGGCGGCACGGCATTCACTGGCAATAGCTCTCATACCTCGGCACGTTCCTACACCACGGGCGCTATCACTGCTGCCTGCACCGTTTCGGCGACATTTACCGCATCTTCTGCGTCTTTTGCGTTTCAGGAAGCCTTCTCCCGCAAGACACACGGGAGTTCTGGCACATTCGATTTGCCGATCAGCGCGACCGGCAGCCTGATGTCCAGCAATCCGATCACGGTAGAGCCGCGATCCGGAGGGACAAACCGTGCGTTTGAGG
>WQTW01000065.1 GCA_009786085.1 Pseudomonadota bacterium
GGGGGGGGGGGGGGGCAAGGGTGGGAATGGGGTTGTTTGTCGTGCACATTTAAACCGAAAACGCTCTAATGTTTGTATCAGCAATGCTTCGCGTCGGAAAGGTGCCTCGGACTGCGCTTCGCTTGTCCAGGCTACAACCCCGATCCCCGGCAAACAGCATTGCATAGCGGCAACAACGCCTTCGTCGGTGTTATCGGTTGCGGTGGCGCGGCGATGAGTTTTTGCAGGAGCTGAACGATGTTGTCGTGTTTTGCTTTGACGACGCCGAAGTGGATGAGGGCGTCGCCGCGAAAGATGGCGAGGGTCGGGAAATCGTCGAGTTCGAGTGCGCCGATGAGTGCTTCGTCGTCTTCGATGTCGAGATACGCGAACAAGATGTCCGGTTGTTGTTGCGCCAGCGTGTGGTACGCTGGTCTGAAATCGCGGCACACGGCGCACCACTCGGCGCACAGACAGACGACGAGCCATGTTGGCGCGCCTGTCGATGACGCAAGCGACTGACGGCGTTCTTGTAGCGCCGGCCAATGTTTTGCGAGGTAAACGGTGGGGTGTTCCGGCAAAGGGTTATCGTCGCTGCGGCAAGTCATGTCCGACTCTTTTGAAATATGCGTGGGTTAATGTGGCTGGATATCTCACGCGAAGGCGCGAAGCCGTGAAGAAGAGCTCGTCATTGCGAGCGAAGCGAAGCCAGAAAAACGAATGCCCTCTCCCCCACCCCGCTCCCGCAAGCGGGAGAGGGGATCGTTCCTTCGCGCCTCCGCATCTCCGCGAGAGGTTATGTTTTTCTGATTCCTGATCCCTGACCTCTGATCCCTGCCAACCCCATCCCCACCCCAGCCCTCCCCTTGAAGGGGAGGGGGTGAGAAGTGCCTGCGCCGGAAGCAAAATCGCGTTTCCGTCGTCGTGGCATGTCCTCCCCTCACGCATTGAGGAGATGAATGTGGCACATTTTCATCACGCACAAGCTTGCCGTGTAATCTTCGTCGGTCACGCCGGCGGTGCAGGCGGCGTCGACGAGGATTTTTGTTTCCGGCAGATGCGCTTTGATCAAAAGCGCATTTGAGATGACGCAGATGGAAGAGACCAGACCAACCAACTCAATCTCGTCGTAATTTTCCTGACGGAGGTATTGCGCCAGTTCCAGACTGCCGAAGCCGCCTTTGTCGAAGATCGGGCATGAGGGCAGGTGAACCGACGACGCGATGGCGTCGGCGATGTGCCAGCCCGGCGTGCCTTCGATGCAGTGCGGGACGGGAAGGTTTTGGCCTTCCTGGGTTTGCAGGTAATTCTGTTGATGTGTGTCGCGGGTGAAGATAATGGCGTCGCCGCTTTTCTGATACGCCTTTATCTTCTCGACCACGTTGGGCACGATGGCTTGCGCCTGCGGCGAACCCAGCGCGCCGTCGATGAAATCGTTTTGCATGTCGATGACGACCAGGGCTTTTCTCATGGTTTTTTTCTCATTTGCGCCGACGGTAAAACGGCTCTTTTGAGTTTTCGGTGGGTAGCAAAGTGAAGCCCTCCAGAAAAGGTGTGCAAAAAACGCTGGATTGCTTTTCTGATCCCTGATTCCTGACAACCCCATCCCCACCGCCCTCTCCCCTACCACTCTCCCGCAAGCGGGAGAGTGGAGATTCGTTCCTTCGCGGCTTCGCGGCTTCGCGTGAGATATCCCGCCACATAATCAACTCATGTTTCAAAAGAGCCAGTAAAACGATTACGCACGAAGGCCGTCCAGCTCCGGCAATCGCAACGCTTTGCGCAGGCGACGCACGGTTTGCAGCGCATCGTCCAGTGTTTCGGCGCAGCAGGTGATGTGTCCCATTTTGCGACCGCGCCGCGCTTCTTTTTTGCCGTACAGGTGCAGATGGGTCTGACACGCGCCGCTGTCGGCGATCAGCGCGTTCCAGTCCGGTTCGCTGGATACGTTGGATACTTCATCGGAGAACCAGAGGTCGCCGAGCAGGTTGAGCATCACCGCCGGTGTTTTCTGGGAAGGGTCGCCGAGCGGCAGGCTGGCGGTGATGCGCGCCTGCTGTTCGAATTGTGAAGTAACACACGACTCGATGGTGTGGTGGCCGGAATTGTGCGGGCGCGGCGCCATTTCGTTCAGGTAAAGGTTGTCCCGCGCGTCGATGAAAAATTCGATGCACAGCACGCCGCGATAACCTAGGTTTTCGACGACTTTCCGCGCATACTCACAGGCGGTTTGCGCCATCGCTTCGCTGATGCGCGCGGGCACGATGGTTACGTCGAGGATACCGTTGCGGTGGATGTTTTCGGCGATCGGCCACAAGGCGGTGTCGCCGTGTGCGTCGCGGGCGATCAGCACCGAGATTTCGCGCGTCAGTTGCAGTTGTTGTTCGAGCACGCAGGTGACGTTGCCGAGTTGTTGAAATGCGGGCGCCACTTGCTCGGGCGCGGTGACCGCGAGCTGTCCTTTGCCGTCGTAACCGAGACGCGCGGTTTTGAGACGACCGGGGAACAGGTATTGCGGCATCGGCAACGAGAGATCGCTGCTGTCGCGCAACACGATGAACGGGGCGACCGGCAAGCCGTGGCGCGCGAAAAACATTTTTTCCTGGATGCGGCTTTGGGCGATGGCGATGCTGTCAACGGCGGGGCGCACCGGCATGCGCATCGCCAGATGCGCGAGCGCGGCGTAGGGCACATTCTCGAATTCGACGGTCGCGGCTTGTGTGCGTTCGCTCAACGCCTGCAACACATCGGCGTCCTGATACGACGCCGTCCACAGCATGTCGGCGACGGCGCCAATCGGCGCATCGGGATCGGGGTCGAGCGCCGCGACGCGGTAACTCAACTTCTGCGCGGCCTGACAAAACATCATGCCCAACTGGCCGCCTCCCAGAACCGCCAGCCAACTGCCGGAAGGCAACGGCACGACGGGGTGGTCCGGTTCGTTTTCGACATCGATCGGTTCGCAAAAATCGGGATCGTCGAAATCATGATCGACGCTGTTATCGATGCGTTTGTCGGCGGGGAGGGGGGAAGAAGACGACATGGGCGTTATGAGCAAACGGATTTTTTGGGAGGTAGCGTATTTTACCTGTTGCGGCGCGAAACGGGACGCGGGGTCGGCAGGGGCGTTTGCATTTCAGACAATGGCATGTTATTAAGGCTGATGCAAAGTGAGGTAAAAACAATGCGGCGAAAAAGGTTTTTCTTGCAGGAAACATCACGGTGGCTGATAAAGGCGGGGCTGGCGCTGTCGGTCTGGTGTCTGGCGACGGCAGGCGTGGCACAGACCGGCAAACCGGTGCTGGTCGGCGATGCCGCGATTGTCGCCGCCAAAGCCGCTTATGAAGCACGCGATCTGGCGGCGTTCGACCGATTGAATCCGACCGGTCATGTTCTGGCGTCTTATGTCGATTATTGGTGGTTGCGCGTCGCTCTCGACAAAATGCCGCCGAGGCAGCTTGAGGCCAACGTTCAGACCTTTCTCAAGCAGGCCGCCGACACGCCGTTGGCGCCGCAGTTGCAGCGCGCCTGGCTGAAGGCGCTGGGGAAAACGCAGGACTGGGTCTCTTTTGCGATCGACTATCCACCGCCGGAGGAGGACACCGAACTTGCTTGTTACGGCATTCAGTATCGCTATCAGCGCGACGGCGATGGCGCGTTGGCCGCAGGGAAAGCGTTGTGGCCGACCGGCAAGACCTTGCCGGAATCCTGTCGGCCTGTGTTCGATGCGATGCGGGCGAAAGGTTTGTTGACCGATGAGGACATTCGGGCGCGCTATCTGCTGGCGGTACAGGCGGCGAACGCCTCGCTGGCGAAGGCGATGTGGCAGCGATTGCCGGCGGCGCAACGCGCCGATGAGCGAAGTTTTGCGCAGGCCGAGCGCGCGCCGCTGAAATACCTGAGCGGCAAGCCGACGCCGCAACAGAAAGGTGCGCGCGAATTGTTGTATTACGCGCTGGAACGGGCGGCGCGTCAGGATGTCGAGCAAGCGCGTCACGCCTGGTTGGCGATACGCGATCACTGGCCGCAGGCGGATCGGGAATACGGTCATCTGCGGTTGGCGTACCATGCCGCGCGTCATCAGCATCCCGACGCCCACCGTTTTTTCAACGAGGCCGGTCAGGCGTCGCTCAACGAAACCGAACAGCCCTGGCGAATACGCGCGGCGTTGTGGGCGGGTGATTACGAAGCAGCGCTGATGGCGATCGAGGCGCTGCCTGCCGCGAGCCGCGACAACGAGATGTGGCGCTACTGGCGCGCCCGTTGCCTGGAGCAGCGCAGAGACGAAGCGGCGATTCGACAAGCGCAAACGTTGTACCGGCAACTGGCCGGACAACCGACCTATTACGGTTTGCTGGCGCACGAGCGCTTGGCCTCTGCTGCGGTGCCGCCCTGGACAGTGCCTTCGGCGCCGGCCTGGCCGGACGCGGGACGCGATTTTTTGAAGCGTGGCGCGGTGCAGCGGATCATCAAACTGCAAGCGCTCGATTTGCGCACCGAAATGTTGGACGAGTGGCGGGCGCTGGCGCGCACGCTGAACGATGCGGAATTGCGGGTCGCGGCAATAGCGATGGCGCAACAGGGGATGTTCGACCGTTCGATCGCCGCCGCCGAGCGAATGACGGCATCCATTGAATGGTCGTTGCGTTATCCGCGCCCGTTTCCCGAGGCATTTCAGAGAGCCGGTGCGACGCACGGCGTGGACGAGAACTGGCTTTACGCCGTGGCGCGGCAAGAATCGCGTTTTGTGCCCGACATCGTGTCGAGCGCCGGCGCGATCGGCTTGATGCAGTTGATGCCGCGCACGGCGCGCTGGGTGGCGACGCAGCGCGGCATGAACGATTACCGTATCGAATACCTCAACGATGCCGCCGTTAACGCCGACTTTGGCGCGTTTTATCTCCGGCATTGCCTCGACGGATTGAACGGTTCGTTGGTGCTGGCGGCAGCGGCGTACAACGCCGGGCCGGGGCGGGCGCGCGCCTGGCGCGCCAGAGCGGCGGCCAGGGGCGGCGCGGCGATGGAAGGCGATATCTGGATCGAATCGATCCCGTTCGACGAAACGCGCGATTACATCAAGAAAGTGCTGGCCAACGCCCGGATGTATGCGCAGCAGCGCCAGCAAACCTTTTCATTGCGGGAAGCGTTGGCGGCGATTCATTCACCACCAACGCGGGCAACGGCGGGTGGACGCGGCTTTGTCGATGCCGACATCGACGATCTTCCGGCGGATCGGGCAATCACGGAGAAAGACGCGCCATAAGAGAGCGGGTTGCGGTATGCTTCGACAACGAGGCAAGTGCGTTTGACAATGGCTGAGAGAAAACCACACACCGCAGAAACCTTCCGCGATCCGGTATTGAAGCGATTGCCGGACGCCGTGCGCGTTTACGAAGTCGGCGGCGCGGTGCGCGATGCGCTGCTCGGATGGCCGGTGGCCGACCGCGATTATGTCGTGGTCGGCGCGACGCCGGAAGCGATGTTGGCCGCGGGTTTTCGACCCGTCGGGCGCGATTTTCCGGTGTTCCTGCACCCGAAGACGCAGGAAGAATACGCGCTGGCGCGCGCCGAAAAAAAATCCGGGCGCGGCTATCACGGCTTCACGTTTTACACCGATCCTTCGGTGACACTCGAAGAAGACCTTTGCCGCCGCGATCTGACCATCAACGCGATGGCGCGAGCGGCGGACGGTACGCTGATCGACCCTTACGGTGGCGAGCGCGATTTGCTGCGCGGCGTGTTGCGGCATGTGTCGTCGGCGTTCGTCGAAGACCCATTGCGGGTATTGCGGGTGGCGCGGTTTGCGGCGCGCTTCGATTTCACCGTCGCCGACGAAACACTGGCGCTGATGCAGCGCATTGCCGACAGCGACGAACTGTCAACGCTGGCGGCGGAACGGTTGTGGCAGGAAACGGCGCGCGCGTTGATGACGCAAAAACCATCGCGCTTTCTGCAAGTGCTGCGCGCTTGCGGCGCGCTGGAAAAAGTGATGCCGGAAGTGGCGGCGCTGTACGGCGTACCGCAAAAGCCCGAACACCATCCTGAGATCGACGCAGGCATTCACATCGAACAAGTGCTCGACTACGCCGCGCAACGCAACGACACGTTGCCGGTGCGCTATGCGCTGCTGTGCCACGACCTGGGAAAAGGTGCAACGCCGCCGCAACAATGGCCGAGCCATCGTGGGCACGAAACGCGCAGCGTGCCGTTGGCGCAAGCCTTGTCGGCACGACTGAAAGTGCCGGTGGATTGCAGCGACGCGGCGCAACTGGTGGCGTGTTGGCACGGCGAAGCCTTGCGCGCGCCTGACCTGAACGAAGAAACCCTGCTGATGATGTTGATGGCGGCGGATGTGTTGCGTCGTCCCTATCGACTGCGCTGGCTGATCGACGCGATGACCGTGGATGCGGGCGTCAAAGAGTGGGTGAAACAGGGATCAGAGGTCAGAGGTCAGGGGTCAGATATCAGATGTCAGAAATCAGAAATCAGTTGCGTAGCCCGGATAAGCGAAGCGCCATCCGGGGATCGCCTCACGCAAAGCCGCGAAGGCGCGGAGGAACGAAACTCCCCTCTCCCCTCGCGGGAGAGGGGGCGGGGGAGAGGGGGCGTTTTTCCCCCACCCCTTCCGTATTCTCCCCTCTCCCGCTTGCGGGAGAGGGGTGGGGGAGAGGGCAGTGGGGACGGGCTTTCCGCCGCCTGTTTTCTCGAAGGCGCTGCCGACGCTCTGCAAAGCGTTGACGCAGCTGCCATCGCCCGCAACCACGCCGACGACCCCGCCACCATTCCGGCGGCGCTTCACGCAGCGCGGATCGAGGCGTTGAAAAAGTTCAAACAAGCATAGCCTGGGAACTATTCGCTGTATGTCACAGAAGCGAAGGTTCTTTTAAGGCCTTTTCGGTATTTGACCGAGGGGTAGCCGAAAATCACGAAGATGCCTTCCTGGCTCTTGCAGCGGATGCGGTGTTTTTCGCGGAATTTCTTTGCGTCGCTGCCGTATTGGATCAGCGGGTGGATCGCGCCGAGCATACAGGTTCCCAAGCCCAGCGATTCGGCAGCGTACATGGCGGTCGTGGCGGCGATGATCGGGTCGGCGGGGTCGGCGTAAGGCGAGCCGTAAAAATACATCATCAGCGGCGCGTCGTAAGTGACCACGTTTACGCCCTTTTCCATTTCGTCGATGTAGATGTCGAAAAGAGGGCGAACGAAGTCGCGGAACAGTTCGTCGGTTATCTTTCCCCAAAATGGCCGCATCAGCGCCAGAAACCACGGGGAGACAAGCCACCTCTTGCTTTTTAGGTGGTTGCAGTAGTCTTCGGCAAACTTGCGGTTTTTTTCCTTGCTGTCGAAGACGAGAACATTGACGTCCGAGGGCGGGATGCCCATCGGCGATGTCGTCGCCGCTTCGAGAATCTTTTCTATGGTCTCGGGCGCGACTGTCTTGTCGGTAAATTCGCGGATGCTTCTTCTTCGCTGGAGCAGGGTTAAAAACTGTTCGTAATTTGCTTTGTTCCTGATCGTCGGCAGGCGAAACAAATCGTCCGGGGACAAGGTTCGACCATCGATGGTGATCGCCATTTGCGGGCATACGGCCATGCAATGCCCGCAGGCGATGCAACCGACGAAGGATTTTTCTTTGAGCCTGACTTTTTGAGTTGTCGTAGGCGCTTCGCCGGGGACGGCGCTTGGGACAAGTTCTTCCACCAACTCGAAGCCGAAATCCTTGCAGACCTCGATACATTTCCCGCAGCCATCGCATTTGGCGGCGTCGATAGCAACGTGCGCTTTTTCTCGGGTTCTCGAGGTGGGAATGGCCGCGGCATGTCTCGTCATGTGGTGAATTTTGACATGAACTCGGGCATTCGAGCTAAAATGGCGGCGTTTTTTGTGCTTAGCGAGGGGGAGAGAGGGGTGGGGATACCATAATGCCGAATCAGCTTCTGATGCCTCACCAGAGCCAGTACGTTGCTTGGCTTCTCACTCGTCGCGCGGCGGGAGATTCCGTGGAGTCGCTGGCTTCGACGCTGGTTGATGCACAGGTCGATCTGAATCCGCACCAGGTCGAGGCCGCGCTCTTCGCCTGCCAAAATCCGCTCTCAAACGGCGTGATCCTCGCCGACGAAGTGGGCCTTGGCAAGACCATTGAAGCGGGTTTGGTCATCTCGCAGCGTTGGGCCGAACGGCAGCGCAAGATTCTGATCATCGTTCCGGCCAACTTGCGCAAGCAATGGCATCAAGAATTGCAGGACAAATTCGGCCTGCAAGGGGTGATCCTGGAGGCCAGAAGCTACAACGCAATTCGCAAGAACGGGGCGAAGAACCCTTTCCTGTGGGGGTCCGGCCCTGTGATCTGTTCATACCAGTTCGCAAAGGCCAAGGCCGACGACATTGAAAAGATCGGATGGAATCTGGTCGTGCTGGATGAAGCGCACCGTCTGCGCAATGTCTACAAAACCGGCAATGTCATCGCCAGGACTCTGAAGGGTACGCTGGCAAAAGTGCAATCCAAGGTGCTGCTCACTGCTACGCCGCTGCAAAACTCGCTGCTGGAACTCTATGGCCTCGTTAGTATGATCGACGACCGGGTTTTCGGTGATCTCGACAGCTTCCGCACGCAATTCACCGGGCAAGGCAGAAGCCAGGCTTTTGACAGCCTGCGAAAACGCCTGTCCCCCGTCTGCAAACGCACATTGCGCCGTCAGGTGCAGCCCTATGTTTCGTACACGGCGCGTAGCGCCATCGTCCAGGAATTCACGCCGTCGAGCGAAGAGCAGGAATTGTCCAGACTTGTTGCCGACTACCTGCGCCGCCCCAATCTCAAAGCCCTGCCCGACGGGCAACGTCAACTGATTTCGCTTGTGCTCTGGAAACTGCTGGCCTCCAGTACGCACGCAATTGCGGGCGCACTGGAAACAATGGCCAGGCGCCTCCAAAGCGTGCTCGATGAAGCCCGTGCGGACGATCTGGCCGAAGCACTGGATGAAGATTACGAATCGCTCGATGAGACTGCCGACGAATGGGACGAAGAGGACGCAACGGAGCCGAGCCGCAATGACCGCGACGCCATCGCGCAGGAAATCGAAGAGCTTCGCCACTTCAAGGCGCTTGCCACCAACATCCGCGACAACGCCAAGGGCAAGGCGCTGCTTACTGCACTGGATCGCGCCTTTGCCGAGCTGAACCGGCTGGGTGCAGCCAGGAAAGCCATCATCTTTACCGAATCCAGGCGCACGCAGGACTACCTCCTCAACTTGCTGGCCGACACCCCCTACGGCGACGACATCGTCCTGTTCAACGGCACCAACAACGACCCACGCGCACAGGCCATCTACAAGGATTGGCAGAAGCGCCATGAAGGTACCGACCGCATTACCGGCTCCAGGACCGCCGATACCCGCGCGGCGCTGGTCGAGCATTTCAAAGAGCGCGGCAGGATCATGATTGCTACCGAGGCCGGAGCCGAAGGCATCAACCTTCAGTTCTGCTCGCTCGTCATCAACTACGACCTGCCCTGGAACCCGCAACGTATTGAGCAGCGCATCGGGCGTTGCCACCGTTACGGGCAGAAGTTCGACGTGGTGGTGGTGAACTTTGTTGATTTCAGCAACGAAGCGGACAAGCGCGTTTACGAACTGCTGGCGGAGAAATTCCAGCTTTTCGAGGGCGTGTTCGGAGCCAGCGACGAAGTGTTGGGCACCATCGGTTCCGGCGTGGACTTCGAGCGGCGCATCGCGGAGATTTACCGCAAATGCCGTAATCCTGACGAAATCAAGGCCAGTTTCGAACAACTCCAACTCGACCTGTCCGGCGAGATCGACGAAGCGATGGTCAAGACGCGCCAGATATTGCTGGAAAACTTCGACGAAGAAGTGCAGGAAAAACTACGGTTGCGCGCCGAAGACAGCCGCGATGCCCGTACCAGTTTCGAGCGGATGTTGATGGACTTGACTCGCACGGAATTGGGTGACTGCGCCGTATTCGACGACGATGGCTGTTTCTCGCTCCTGCGCCTGCCCGATGCCAGTCTCTCCGAGGTCAAACTTGGCCGCTACGAACTCCCGCGGCGTTCCGGTGATGCGCACCTGTACCGGGTCAATCATCCGCTGGCGTTGTGGGTGACTGAGCAAGCCAAGGCTCGAACGCTCGACAGAGTCAAACTGGTGTTCGACTACGATGCTTACGGCAAACGAATCGCTTTGCTCGAACAGTATCGCGGCAAGGCCGGGTGGCTTACGGTAAAGCTGATTTCAGTCGAAGCGTTCGACAACCGGGAAGAGCATCTGTTGGTTGCGGCCAGTACGACCGATGGTTTGCTGCTGGAAGAGGACGATCCCAAAAAACTGCTACGTCTCCCCGCTCTGCGTCATTCCCGCGAAGGCGGGAATCCAGTCGAGGGAGAGGGCGAACTACCGCAAGCACTGGCAGCCAACATAAAAACCCGCAAGACTGCGTTATTGAGAGACATTAACCAGCGCAACCTCGGCTACTTCGAGCAGGAAGTGCAAAAACTCGACGCTTGGGCGGACGATCTCAAGCTCGGGCTGGAGCAGGAAATCAAGGAAGTCGACCGCGAGATCAAGGAAGTGCGCCGTACTGCGGCAATCTCGCCCACACTGGAAGAGAAGCTATCGTGGCAGAAAAAGCAGCGTGAACTGGAAGGCAAGCGCAGCAAGTTGCGGCGGGAATTGTTCACGCGGCAGGATGAAATAGAAGAACAACGTAATACACTGATCGAGCAGTTGGAGCGGCAGCTTGAGCAGCGGGTTGAGGAGTACACGTTGTTCACCATCGAGTGGGAGTTAGCGTAATGAAAAAAAGAGAACTTGTAAGAGGGGCACTCTGGAATCCGTGGGATTTGCATGTGCATACACCCGCCTCATTCCATTGGCAAGGGAAAAAATTTAATGGAGACATTACATCAGACGAAAATCGAAAATTAGTCGATGAAATGATTGACGCCATGAATAAGGCGACTCCTGTTGTTTTTGCCATCATGGACTATTGGACGTTTGATGGATGGTTTGCGCTTAAGCGACGTCTTTCGGAATCGAATGCACCAAAACTCATTAAGAAAGTTTTTCCAGGAATTGAATTACGTCTTTCCGCTCCTACCGAAAAGAGGCTGAATGCACATGTTATTTTTTCTGATGAAATATCGGATCAGCATTTAATGGACTTTTTGGCAACCTTAAAGATTGACAGAACTGACCGCTCTGTTTCACAAAATTCGATTGTTGATTTGGCTCGCGCAACGGCCTCTGACATGCTGGAAAAAAAAGGCCACAAAAAAGAAGTCGTTGACAGGGATTATGCAGATGCTCTATTGGCAGGATATAAACTAGCCGAAATAAAAGCCGACAGCTACAAGCATGCCATTTCAAGCGTTCCAGACGGCATGGCGATTGGATTCATGCCGTATGATACAAGCGATGGTCTCACTGAGGTGAAATGGGAAGAGCATTATTCTTATTTTCTAGGACTTTTTGAATCTTCCCCAATTTTTGAGTCTAGGAACTTGGAGCTACGATCTGCTTTTCTTTGCGAGGAAACAGAGAAAAATAAAAACTGGATCGGCAACTTCAAACATGGACTAAAAGATATTCCACGGCTTGTTGTGTCGGGGAGCGATGCTCATTGCTTCGTCGGTACTCCCGGCGATAACAACAAACGGGGTTATGGTGATTTTCCTTCCGGCAAGAAAACATGGATTAAAGCAGATCCGTCATTTCGTGGGCTTAAACAAGCCATCCTTGAGCCTGCCAAACGCTCTTTCATTGGGGATATACCACCCAAGTTGCAAGAGGTCGGATCCAACAAAACATATTACATTGACTCAATAGAAATTAACAAAACAGGAAACAAAGCTGATATTGGAAATTGGCTTGATGGCTGTGACATTCCGCTCAATCCTGATCTTGTTGCCATCATTGGCAACAAAGGCAGTGGCAAGAGCGCCTTGGCTGATGTTATTGCTACGCTAGGAAACTCGAAGCAATCAGCTCACTTCAGTTTTCTTAAGGAAAACAGGTTTTTGGGAAAATCAAGAAGAGGGCCAGCATCTCACTTTACTGGAACACTTACTTGGCTCGATGAAAGCACGGAGGCTCGTACTCTAAGTGAGTTACCGTCGGAAGAAAAGCCAGAATTAGTTCGCTATATTCCCCAAAATTATTTCGAGGACTTGTGCAACGAACATGTATCAGGAAAATCGAACGCTTTCGAGAAGGAATTACGATCAGTGATCTTCTCGCATACCAGTGAAGATATGAGACTGGGAGCACTTGATTTCGATCAGTTGACGGAACAGCAAGAACAATCGCTCAGGAATAGGCTGGGAGAGTACCGTAAGGAATTGGCATCCATAAATGCTTCAATCGTGCGCGTTGAAGAACAACTTCAGCCAGTAGAGTTAGAGAAACTCAATGAACTACTCTTATTGAAAACAAAGCAGATTGAAGAGCATGAAAAGTTGAACTTCCCTCTGTTTTTCGTCCACCAAGCCCATTGGTTCATGCGGCTTTTTCCTGCTCAGTTTGGTTGTTGATCCACGCTTCCATAAAGCCCTTGGGC
>WQTW01000066.1 GCA_009786085.1 Pseudomonadota bacterium
AGCATAGGTCGTGGTGAGCGTAGCGAACCGCGACGGAGAGGGTTATCCTGATGGTGGTTTGTCGCGGTTCGTTGTACTCACCGCGACCTATGAGCAACCGTAGGTCGGAGTGAGCTTGCGAACCCCGACATTGGAAATCGCAAACACTTTTTTATCTACAAGACCTGCTCGTCGGTAATGCCTTTGACTTGCGCTTCGTACCCCGCCAAGCGCCCCTGTACAGCGCGCACACCATAGTGGAACGCAAGTACGGCTACAGGCCAGTGGCGGATTACACCGCCACCATCAAGGGGGGNTTTTCCGAATGTGCTGCGCGTGGTCGCCCATACTCGCAGCAGGTTGTTTTTGTTCGAGAATCTTGTCAAGCCTTTCAGTAATTCCGGCCTTTCTATGTATCTATCGCTCCACTTGATTTCCAGCGCAGCTATTGGCTTGAGCGCCGATGATGACTCTATCAGATCCACTTCGCAATCGTCCACGCCCCAACGCGCGTAATTGAGTCTTGCATCTTCGTGGAAACGCTGCGCAAACAAAGCTGTCTCCACAAGTAGGCCAAATTCCAAATCGTCAGGGTTCCTGACACCAAACAAGCCGGTGTACATGGCAGAGTTGGTCAGATACACTTTGAAATTGCGTTCGCGCAGATAACGCTTTCCATCCTGATCGACCCGGAACACTCGCTTGATGAGAAATGCAGCTTCCAGGTATTCAATATATTTCTGGATGGTCGTTTTACTCATGCCGCTACGTTGCGAAAGCTGTTCAAAGGAAACCTCTTCTGCTGTATTAAGCGCCAGTAGGGTGAATAATGAATTGAGTTCCTGAATATCCGTAATGCCATATAGCTGCGGCAAATCACGCAGAAGCACTTTGTCCACGATGTCGGATTTGACGAAGCGCGCAGGATTACTGCGTACTGCTGGCGATAACGCCAGTTCCGGGTAACCACCAAAGTTGACGTAATCGACAAACTGCGCATTCAGGCGCTCGATATCATCCTTCAGCACATACAGTCCGGGGCTTTCCTCGCTGATGGCCGCAGGCTCAGGAAGCAAATGCAGGTATTCGGAAAACGTTAACGGAGGCAACAGAAAATCCGTAAAACGTCCCGCGCCGGACTCTGTGCTTTGGCGCTTGAGCGCTGCTGCCGCAGAGCCGGATACGAGAATCCGCAGGTCAGGCCGATGATCGACCAGCGGCTTCAGGTGTTTTTCCCAATCTTTGTGCGACTGAATCTCGTCAAAGAACAGGTAGCGCGTACCATTGCCTTCAGGAGCCGTTTCTTCAATGTGCCGCACCAGCGCTTCCAACGATTGCCCGTGCAGCAACGGGTGATCCATTTCCACGTAAGCAACACGTTGCGCATCGACTTTGTCTTTCAACAAACTCATGATGAGGTGACGGATCAGGATGGTTTTTCCGACACGGCGCGGCCCCAACAGCACGATAGCGCGGCGCAGCCTCGGCTCCAGCAACAATTGGCGCACCGGCCCCAAATAGGCGCGTGGGCGCAAGGTCGTTACCCATGGATCCATTTCGGCATCTGCCCACCAGGGGTTCAGCCGCTTAAGATGGTCAATAACTTGTTGATTTGAAATGTGTTTCATGTTGATTTCGCGTTAAGCGTAGAGCCGTACGCTTAAGTTTAGCATATGTTTGAAATGCGCAGATAGCCGCATAAGCGCGTCGCGCACCTGGACGAACACGTACAACGGCAGCGGTCAGTTCATCACCGCCCAATCGCCTGATGGTTCTTTCACCGCATACACCTACTACCCCGCGAATGCCGCCTGCGCAGGCGGTAACTCAGCAAGCATAGGTCGTGGTGAGCGTAGCGAACCCCAACAATAGAGCGGATGTGCACAGCAAACAACCCCATCCCCACCCTAACCCTCCCCTTGAAGGGGAGGGAACAACGCGACGACCACCGCGACCAGCGTTTGAGATCACAGATTGTGATCTCAAAGCCGCAACCTCTTCGACATTGAGGGTGGCAAACGCATCTCAACAACCCACCCTGACGGATATTCTTTTAAGCGGAGCTGTATAGCCCTCGGGCAGCCGCCATTGCAGACTTAACCAAAAAGCCTGATCGGCTTTCGCCATCACGCTTTGCCGCTTCATCAATGATTCGTAGCGCCCTTTTGGGCACCGTGATATTTACTCGCTCCGCGCTGTCGCCGAGTTGGCTCATATCAACCTCGGCAACCGCCCATATCCAGCCTTTATAGGTTTTATCCTTCGCGCATCGCTCAAGTGTTGATGGATCAGGAACAGGTTCGCCATCTTCCAGCAAGCCGTCAATATGCAGCAGGATTGCTTCATTTGCGTTTTGGATGGCTTCGTCCAGCGTGGCGCCCGCCGAGAAGCACCCCGGCAGGTCAGGAACAACAACCCCGTAATCGTGCTTGGCGTCGCCCGGTTCAATTGCGATGGGATAACGCATCATTTCTCCTTTAGCCCTGCTTGTTTCAAAATGGAACTCAGCGTACCGACTTTCAAGTCTTTCGTCGGATGCGATACCGTTACGCGCCCTGATTTCAACGGGTGCTTAAACGGGTGATGGCTCCCACGTATCGCAACCAGTTCCCATCCGTCGGATTTCAGTTTCTTGATGATCTCTGCGCTGTTCATGGTGTGTATTATACACACCCTATCAGCATTGGGGAAGCAAGCATAGGTCGTGGTGAGCGTAGCAAACCGCGACGGAGAGGGTTATGTTTGTCGCTGTTCGTTGTGCTCACCGCGACTTATGAGCAACCGTAGCTCACGTTGGGGTGAGCTTGCGAGAAGGCGCGAAGCGCCGCTGACCGCCTCATCGACACGCCGACGCGCCGATCACTGTCAATCTGGAGTGAAGATTCATCATCATGCCTCCTGATCAATGGCGCTGATGACTCTGGCGATAATTTCTCCTGTTGTAATAAGGTCGATCGTTTCGATATAGCGGGCCGTGCCCTGCTTAACCCGAGCATCAATGTCAAAACTACGAACCTGATTGCAAACAGCAACCCCTTGAGTATCATGACCCACGATCGGGACAGCCAACCCGACGCTGCGCGTAAAAACCCCGCCGCTGGTAATTGGTACAGTCATGCACACGCCCAATGCGTTGATTTCTTTCGGGGTGATAACGATAAAACGATGTCGATCCTTCATTTCCCTTCCCTGTACAGGGTTCGGGTCAATCCAGAAAATGTCGCCGCGCTCAGGCGTTCTGGTGCGAACCATCAGGCCAACTCCCGACCAACAGCTTCTCCTTCGAACGCCCAAGCTGTTTTCTTATTCAACTTTTTCAATTGTTCGGAGCCTTTAAGCAGTTCGGATAAGCGATAGCGTTTACGACTTGCGGTAAGAGGCTTGGCGATCAACTTCCCTTCATTGACGTCAAGCTCCATCTGCGCACCGACTTTCAAATTAAGCTGTTTGAGCATTGTTGGCGGGATAGTCATAACCATCGCGCCACCTTGTTTGCGGACTGTGGTTTTGACGAGCATTTATTGACTCCTGCGTTTTTAACTAAGGTGCTACAAATGTAGCACTTTATAAAGTCATGGTCAAACTTATGCAGCGGAACGAAGGACGCAGCTTCGGTTGGGATGGCCAGATAAAAAGCGGTTCTTTTGAAATATGAGTGGGTTATGTGGTTGAATATCTCACGGGAAGGCGCGAAGACGCGAAGGGATGCCGAGGAGCGTCTCGCATGGGTGAACGCTTTTTCACCTGACGGCACATTAACCCGAAGCCTCAGCGCAGCAATATCACTGCTTGACGCTATTGAACGCTCGATATGCCTATCCATTTGAAAATCGTGTCTTCGCGTCTTCGCGCCTTCGCGTGAGAATTCTCTGGATGGCTTTGCTTTGCTACCCACTTAAAATTTAAAAGAGCCAAAAAAGTTCCCTGCGCGTTGTTGCGATTTTCGGAAAAGCAATTTTCGCTTTGAAGGATTGCCGCCGGGTTCGTTTAACGGCAATATTTCACCAGCTTCTTAAAAAATATTTCTCTTTAAGGGGAGCANCCCCCCGCCGCCTTCGGCGGCGCCTCCTGCAAACCCTCGCCGCCTTCGGCGGCCACCCCCTTTGGAATGGGGGCAAGACGGGGGCAAGGCGGGGGCAAGGTGGGACAGGGGCGATAGAAGGCAACCAACATAAATATACAACGCGCAAGAATGTTGGGCGGTGGGATTTCTACGCCCGTTTTGGGAAACCGTTGCTGTTTCCGGTAGGGCTGTTTTAACGAGAACAAGATCATTCGTGTAGCCCGTTCGGGTTTATCGGTTTCGGCAAATGGCCGGCGCTGTCCGGCTGAAATAAGGCTGTGTGAATCAGGCCGTCGTGGAACGACGGCAGGGGGAAACTTTTTCGCGTCGGCGCAGTCTCTCGACGGAGACGTGGTGCATACGGTGCGGTCTTGGGTTTGCGCTGATTCCGTAACGACAGCAACAACAAAACTTCGGAATACGAAGACGGGGGAGGGCAAATCAATGAGTGAGCGTGAAGTCGATCAGCAGCTTGTCGTACGCGCGCAGCAAGGCGACAAGTTGGCTTTCGGGCGGCTGGTGTCGAAGTACCAACGGCGACTGGCGCGGTTGTTGTCGCGTTTGATACGCGATCCGGTGGAGGTGGAAGATGTGGCTCAGGAAACTTTCATTAAAGCCTATCGATCTCTGCCGGATTTTCGGGGTGACAGCGCGTTTTATACCTGGCTTTACCGGATCGGAATCAACACGGCTAAAAATCATTTGTTGTCGTCCGGGCGCCGCGCTCAGGCGTCGGCTTCGTTCGCGGTGGAGGATGCCGAGGGCTTTGAGGATGCGGAGCGGCTGCGTGATGCGACGACGCCGGAAGGCGAGTTAATGAGTAAGGAGATTGCGCTGACGGTGAACCGTGTGGTGAAAGGTTTGCCGCAGGAATTGCGTTCGGCGATATTGTTGCGGGAAATGGAAGGCTTGAGTTACGAGGAAATTTCCGAAGCGATGAATTGTCCGATCGGGACGGTGCGTTCGAGAATTTTCAGGGCGCGCGAAGCGATCGCGGCAGAATTGAAGCCGCTGCTGGATACTGACGAGAAACGGCGGTGGTAGTGCGCTTTTTTGGTTTTGTCGTGTACGTCACTACGCCGTTGCCTCCACCGTTGCCCCCACCCTAACCCTCCCCCGCAAGCGGGGGAGGGAATGAAGCGCCCTCTCCCGCAAGGGGAGAGGGGCGAAAACCAAACGATACGTTACGCTTGATTGCACAAGGATTCGTCTCCAGATAGTATATTTCGCTATCTGCCTGCTCCGGCGGGTCTTGGTTTTGTTTCCGTTTGGTTTTGTTTCGGATTTCCAGGAGGCGTTAAAAATGCTGTTTTCTTCTCGCAAAGCAAAAGAGGTATGGGTGTTGTGGTGCTGTGCCGCGTTCTTGTTGCTGGCCGCGCCGATGCTGCGCGCGCAGGTGACGGGGTTGCCCGATTTCACCGCGCTCTACGAAAAGCAGGGGCCGACGGTGGTGTCGATCGACGTTCGCCAAAAAACCCGCGGACACCCGATGATGGGGATGTCGGAGGACGATCCGTTTTATGATTTTTTCCGGCGTTTCGGTATGCCGCCGCCGCAACAACGGCGCAGTGAGCCGGAAGGGCCGACGGGGACGGGTTCGGGTTTTATCATTTCGGCGGACGGTTATATCGTGACCAACGCGCATGTGATCGACAGGGCTGACGATGTTAAAGTCAAGCTGACCGACAAGAGCGAATACACGGCCAAAGTCATCGGCTCGGATCGGCGCACCGATGTGGCGTTGTTGAAAATCGAGGTTGACCGTCCGTTGCCGACGGTCACGATCGGCGATCCCGAAAAACTGAAAGTCGGTGAGTGGGTGGTGGCGATCGGCAAACCGTTCGGACTGGAAAACACGATGACCGCCGGTATCGTCAGCGCCAAAGGGCGCGATCTTCAGGAAAATCTGGCGCCGTTCATTCAAACCGACACCGCGATCAATCCCGGCAATTCCGGCGGCCCGCTGTTCAATCTGAAAGGCGAGGTGGTCGGCATCAATTCGCTGATCTATTCGCGCAGCGGCGGCTTCATGGGCTTGTCGTTTGCGATTCCGATCGATGTGGCGATGAATGTCGTCAACCAGATCAAGACGACGGGCAAAGTGACGCGAGGGCGGATCGGTGTCGTTATTCAGGAAGTCAGTAAGGATGTTGCGGAAGCGTTCGGTTTGAAATCGGCGGTCGGCGCTCTGGTCAACTCGGTCGAAAAAGACGGTCCGGCTGACAAGGCAGGCATCAAGCCCGGCGATATCATCCTGAAAGCCGATGGCCGCGAAGTAGAAAGCAGCAGCAAATTGCCGCGCATCATCACCGTGTTGCGACCGGGCACCAAAACGGAACTGACGTTGTGGCGCGACGGCGCAAGCAGAAACGTCACGGTGACCATCGCCGAGAGCGAGGAGGAGAGTGGCGCGGTCGTAAGCAGGCAGAGCGGTAGAGACGGCGCGAAGTCCAACTCGCTGGGTCTGGTGTTGTCCGATCTGACGGCGGCGCAGAAAAAACAGCTTGAGATCAAAGAGGGCGTTCTGGTCGAGGACATCCGCGGCAGAATTCGCGGCAACCTTCAGCCCGGCGATGTGATCATCGCCGTCATCCAGCGCGGCGGGATGATCGAAGCGAAGAGCGCATCGCAACTCAACGGCGTGCTCGGCAAACTCGACAAAAAAGCGCCGGTGACGTTGCAGGTGTTGCGCAACGGCAGTTACTTCTTTGCCACGATTCGGACGGTTGAGGAGTAGTTGTTTCAGGGATCAGGGATCAGGAATTAGGGATCAGAAAGGCTTATCTCACGTGCGGAATGTAGGGGCGGGTTTCAAACCCGCCCCGTTTTTTTTACCGAAGAGAACGCATAGAGCACATGGAAAAAGCATCTCACGTGAGGGCGCGAAGCCGCGAAGATGCAAATCTCCCTCCCCTTCAAGGGGAGGGCTGGGGTGGGGATGGGGTTTTCTGGATTGCTTCGCTTCGCTCGCAATGACGGCTTTTTTATTCACGCGATGGCGCGGATGGCGCGGTAAATAATTGCGTCATTCTGCGCGGAGCGAAGCGACGTCGCAGAATCCAGAGAACCCCATCCCCATCCTAACCTTCCCCTTGAAGGGGAAGGAACTTTCGTCCCTTCGCGGCTTCGCGTGAGATCCTTCCCGGATGGCGCTTCGCTTATCCGGGCTACGCTTATTACATACCCAACGCCATCGCAGCGACGAAGGACGGGCCGACGGGAAGGAATTGCAGCGTCCAGTCACCGGGACGGTGCGGCGTCGGCAGCGCGAGGGCGCGCGGCGGAGACGCCGAATCAATATCAAAATCCATCGCGTCAAACCCCAGCGCAAAACCGGCGCCGATGGCTTTGGAGAATGCTTCCTTGAGCACCCAATAATGAAGAAAACGGCGCTGGTGTTCTTCGTGATCCAATCCTTCCAACGAGCGCAGTTCACGCGCGCACAGCACGCGTTGCGCCAGGCGCGCGGTGTCGCGGGAACGCTGCAATGATTCGAGATCGACGCCGATGCGCTGCCAGGACGGCGGCGCGGTGTGGTGCAGAATGCCGATCAGCAACTGGTCGCCGGAATGCGAAAGATTGAAGTCGCGTATCGCGCCGTTCGCAAAAGGCGTTGCCAGAGACGGGCGGCCATGCGCATCGGTTTGAAAGTGCAGCGACGCAGGTGAAACGGCTTGCTCCTGCTCCAACGCCTGCGCCAGTAACCCGCGCAACAAGGCGCGGACGGCAATGGCTCGGTAGCGCAGTGAGGGGCGCGTCACCCGCTCGGCGCGTTGCCGCTCCTCGGGCGCGAGCCAGGTTTGCCAGTGCGCGATGACGGCTTCGGGTTGCGCGAGCGTTGCCGACCACAACGAAACACCGGCAAACGCGACCGGCAACCGTTGCGGCGGCTGGGCGATTTCGGAAAACGGGGCGTTGCCTGTATGATTCATTGTTGGAAAAGGGAAGGGCTGAACAGGGTCGGATGATGCTGGGAATATTGAAAGGGTTGTCTTATCTGCCGTTGCCGGTGCTTTACGGCATCGGCGATCTGGTGTTCGTCCTGACATTCTATCTCGTTCGCTGGCGGCGCAAACTGGCGGCGGCCAATTTGGCCAAGTCGTTTCCGGAAAAAAGCGAGCGGGAACGCCAACAAATTCTTCGCCGTCATTACCGGAATCTGGGAAGGGTGCTGGCGGAAGCCTTGTGGGGGCTTCGCGCCGATGCCGAAGAACTGCGGGCGCGAGCCGTGCTCGAAAATCCCGAGGTGGTCAAACCTTATGCCGACCGCGGACAATCGGTGATGCTGATGGCGGCGCATTTCTGCAACTGGGAGTGGATGATTCTGTCGGCAGGACTTTACCTGCCGATACCGACCGCGGCGGTTTACAAGGCGCAGCGCAACGAAGGCGCCGACCGTTTCTTGAGAAACGCGCGCACCCGCTTCGGTGGCACGATGATTCCGCACAAGATTTTTACCAGGGAAGTCATCAAGCGCCGCAATGAAATCAACGCCTACGCGCTGGTGGCTGATCAAACGCCGTTGAGAGATGCCAATAAACACTGGGCGCATTTTTTGAATCAGGACACGGCATTTTTCGTCGGCACGGACAAGCTCGCCAAAATTCTGGAAGCGCCGGTGTTTTTCGTGGTGATGCGACGTGTTCGGCGAGGGTATTACACGATACGGTTCGAATTGATCGCCGACCCGCCTTACGAACGCGACGGCGAGACGGAAATCATCGACCGCTACGCGCAAACCCTTGAGCGCGAAATCCGCGCAAGCCCGGAAGACTGGCTGTGGATTCACAACAAATGGAAATACGCCAAGCCGGCTGATGAATAAATTTTTTAACTGCAAAAATTTAACCACGAAAAACACGAAGGCCACGAAAACCTCTTCCCCCGCTTGCGGGGGAAGAGCCTGTCCTCGCGAAAGCGGGGATTGGGATGGGGGGATGCGGGCGTCTCGCCCGCCATTTTGGCTCACGCGAAGGCGCGGAGAAAACTCCCTCCCCTTCAAGGGGAGGGTTGGGGTGGGGATGGGGTTGTCAGGGATCAGAGGTCAGAGGTCAGGAATCAGAGCGTAGGGGCGCGATTTATCGCGCCCTGTTTGTTCTCACGCGGAGACGCGGAGAAAATTCCCCTCTCCCGCAAGCGGGAGAGGGACATCAAACCCCCGTCGGCTTCGCCGACACCCCCTTTCAAAAGGGGGCGTTCTTCTCCGCGCCTTCGCGCCTTCGCGTGAGGTTGTTTTTCGTGCTTTTCGTGGCCTTCGTGTTTTTCGTGGTTAAAAACAAAAGGGCGGGTTTGAAACCCGCCCCTACGTGCGCAGAACGACGCACTTTTTTTTGCGTTCTATGCGTTCTTTGCGGTTAAAACATTATCTCTCTGCTTTCTTCCGCCCCGAAGATTTCTTCGTGACGGCTGCTTCGCTCTTCCCCTGGCGGGCGCGTCCTGTGATGGGCGTCAATTTCAGCGGACGTTGCCGCACGCGCAGAAACGACAGCGCGTTCAATGTTTCTTTCGACAAATCGCCGGGCAGTTCGACGATGCTGTGATCGTCGAAAAGGGTGATCCGGCCAATGGCGCGGTTGCTGAGACCGGCTTCGTTGGCGAGCGCACCGACAATATCGCCCGGCGTGACGCCGTGCACACGACCGACATCGATCCGGTAGGCTTGCGAAGGACCGCGAGGGTCGCGCATATCGTTTCGATCGCCTCGATCGCCTCGGTCGCCTCGGTCGCCTCGGTCGCCTCGGTCGCCTCGGTCGCCTCGGTCGCCTCGGTCACCTCGGTCACCTCGGTCACCTCGGTCACGGCTGCGCGGGGCATCGGCACGCGAAGCATCCATGTCGCGCGGCAACGCATCGCTCAATCCGTCGGCGCGTAACGGTCTCTCCTGTTGAACGAGAAAAGCGAGTGCGGCGGCAATTTCGCGGACATCGGTTTCGTCGGCGGCTTCTTCCGCGAGTTCATCGACGACTTCCATAAAGAAATCCAGGTCCTCGCCTTCGATCACCTGAATAATCTGTTCTTTGAATTGCGCGACGCGACGGTCGGCGACCGCTTGCTTCGACGGCAACACCAACGGCTCGATCGGTTGACGAATCGCGCGTTCAATCGCGCGCAGGGAACGAATTTCGCGCGGCGCCACGAACAGAATGGCGCTGCCCTGCCGACCAGCGCGACCGGTGCGGCCGATCCGGTGAACGTAGGCTTCGGTGTCGTTCGGAATGTCGTAATTGATCACATGGCTGATGCGCGGCACGTCGATACCGCGCGCGGCAACGTCGGTGGCGACAACGATGTCGATGGCGCCGTTTTTCAGTTGGTCGATGGTGCGCTCGCGCAAGACTTGATTCATGTCGCCGTTCAGCGCAGCAGCACCGTAACCGCGCGCTTCCAGTTTTTCGGCAAGCTCGACCGTCGCCGTTTTGGTGCGCACGAAAATAATCGCGGCGTCGAGATCGTCTTCGACTTCGAGAATGCGGGTCAGGGCATCGAGTTTGTGCAGGCCGCTGACTTGCCAATAACGCTGACGAATCGCCGTGACGGTAGCGGTGGTCGATTTGATTTTGACTTCCTGCGGATCGCGCAGATAACGTTGCGCGACGCGACGAATCGGGTCGGGCATCGTGGCGGAGAACAGCGCGGTCTGGCGCGTCGTCGGAACATGTTGCAAAATCCATTCGACGTCGTCGATGAAACCCATGCGCAGCATTTCGTCGGCTTCGTCGAGCACCAGCGTCGTCAGATGTGAAAGGTCGAGGCTTTTGCGCTCGATGTGATCCATCACACGCCCCGGCGTACCGATCACGACGTGTACGCCGCGCCCCAGTTGCTTGAGTTGCAGCCCCATGTTTTGACCGCCGTAAATCGGCGCGACGTGGAAACCCGGCAAGTGGCGGGCGTAACTCTGACAAGCTTCGGCCACCTGAATCGCCAACTCGCGGGTCGGCGCCAGAATCAATGCCTGCGGCAGGCGCTTTTTAATGTCGATACGTTGCAGAATCGGCAACGCGAAAGCGGCGGTTTTCCCGGTGCCGGTTTGCGCCATACCGAGCAGATCGCAACCGGCGAGTAAGTTCGGGATACACGCCGACTGAATCGGCGACGGCGTTTCGTAACCGAGATCGGAAAGCGCGGCCAACAGTTCCGGGGACAATCCCAGATCGGCAAAAGAGGAAGGCGTCGAGTTCATGGGTGCAAAACTTTCAAAGAGCAAAATTCAAATAAAGGCGGGCAGGAAAGCCCATTTCAAAACATTTTAACCGCAAAGAACGCAAAGGAAGAGCTATTGTTCTGCGCGCGTAGGGCGGGGCGCACACCCGTGGCGATAATGCTAACGCTCTGAACCACCGAACGACTCGTCGTCGCGCAGATAACGCCACTGACCGAGCGGCAGATCGCCGAGGCGCACACGACCGATTCGCACCCGTTTGAGGCCGGTGACCGTCAAGCCGACCGCTTCGCACATCCGGCGAATCTGGCGTTTTTTTCCCTCGCGCAGAACGAAACGCAATTGATCGTCGTTGAGCCATTCCACCTTTGCCGGTTTCAGCATCTCGTCGTCGAGGCTCAATCCGTGGTTGAGCAACGCCAGATTTTCGTCGCTCAAAACGCCTTCGACGCGCACCAGGTATTCCTTTTCGAGCGACGATGTTTCGCCGATCAAATCACGCGCCACGCGACCGTCCTGAGTCAACACCAGCAGCCCGGTTGACTCAATGTCGAGCCGTCCCGCCGGCGCAAGATGGCGCAGATGCGTGGCGCTGAAAGGCGGATCGCCGTCCTGTTGAAATTGATTTTCCGGCTTGATCAACACGATGGCGGGCTGATAACCCGGCTCCGGTTGCCCCGAAACATAACCGCCCGGCTTGTGCAGCAAAATCGTCACGCGACGCGCTTGCTGCGTTTTCGCTTGTGGCGACAGCGTGATGTCGTCGTCGGGCTGCGCGCGCGCACCGAGCGAAACGCGCTCACCGTTGACGCGCACCCAACCGCGTTCGATATATTCATCGGCCTCGCGGCGCGAACAAAGACCGCGAAGAGACAACAACTTGGAAACGCGCACACCTTCGAGCGAAGAAGAGCCGCTTCCTTTCCCGCTTGCGGAAGAGGATTGGGGAGAAGGCGGAAATTTTTCAAACGTGCGTTTTCGCGGCGAGGCGTCGTGATGCCCTGCCCCCGTTTTGCCCCCTTTCNAAAGGGGGNGGCCGCCGAAGGCGGACGGGGGTTTGCGAGAGGTGTCGGCGAANCCGACGGGGGTTTGCTTCCTGCCCGACGGAGATGGGCGGGAGGTTGTCGAGGCATCCTCTCCTGCGAAGGGAGAAGGAAAACGCGACGAACGTTTACCCTC
>WQTW01000067.1 GCA_009786085.1 Pseudomonadota bacterium
GGGGGGGGGGGGGGGGGGGGGGGGGGGGTAAAACGGCTATCGCCCCCCCTCTCCCGCCCCTTCGGGGCACCCTCTCCCGCAAGGGGAGAGGGTAAAAAACGTATGCGTTTGAGCCGAAAACGCGCTAACGAAACAAAGCGCATGGTGTTGATTCCTGAGAGCGGAGTATGGGGCTGCTTGTGGTGGGCGCGCTTTGCTTTGCCCACCCTACGAGAGTTGGAGGAGTGACCAAGACAAACCCCCGTCGGCTTCGCCGACACCCCCTTTGAAAAGGGGGCAGGGAAAGGCATTGCGTGACGACTATTTCAACTGCTCCTGCAAAACGGTCAGGATTTGTTCGACGTCGTTCGGCTGAACCGCCGCGCCAGCGTCTCCTCGAACGGTGACGGCGCTTTGCTCACCGCTGGCCGCCACATGCACCTGATAATTTTCGGGACGCACGCCTTCTTTGCCGCGCCAGAACGCCAGCTTGGAGAACCAGCCGGCGGAATCGGCTTTGGCGAGGAGAGCGGGATCGGCGTAGCGCACGTAATAGATGCCTTGCGCGCGGTCGCGGTCGGTGACGGTGAAGCCGGTTCGGTCGAGCGCCAGACCGACGCGCCGCCAGGCGCGGTCGAATTCATCGGCCAGCATCAATTTCGCGCCGCCGCCTTCTTTGAGCAGGATGGCGCGTTGCGGGTCGTTGCTGCTTTGCGTGACGATGGTTCTGGCTTGTTCCTCAGTCGCGCCGAAACGCGCCATGATGCGGATCAGCATTTCCGCTTCCAGTTCGGGGTTGGGCGGCATCAACGCCCAGGCAAACGCGGCCGGCGTGGAACTTTCTATCTTGGTGGTCGGCACTTGCTCCATCCGGCGATGCGACAAATAAATTTCAACCGTGTCCGGTTCTTTGCCCTTTTCGATACGGCTGCGGAATTTATCGCGCCTGTAGGTCGTGTAGAAAAAATCAACGTATCTGCCGATGGTGCGGCGCACAATATCCTGCGGAATCTCCGCGCGGTTTTCGGCCCAGTCGGTTTCCATGATGCCGAGCATCGGTTTTTCTTCGGCGAGAACGAAACCGATGTCGATCCAGAATTTCCGCAGGGTTTCCCAGGCATCGGTCGGCGAGGTCTTGACGACCAGCCAGCGCTCGCTACCGGCGCGCTCCATATGCGCGAGAGGAACGTCCGGCAAAAGCGCCCGTTGCCGCGCTTCGGCGCGCATGTCGCGGTTGGCGAGGTCGGAGGCCGACGTGACGGCAAAGCGGTCGTCGTATTGCGGCGCCGAAAGATCGGGCGGAATTTCCAGCGACGGCGTCGAGCGCGTTGATTTGTAATCGATACGTTTGCCGGACGTGATGTCCTTCATGGAACTGCAACCGGCCAACACCCACAGCGCGGCCGCGATAGCGATCACGACGCGCATTTCGGAACAACGAATCATTCTGGTAACCTTCAAAAGCAGGGATTAAGCAAGACAACCTGCCGCGCGCAACGCTTGCCGCAACGGCTCATGAAAAGACTCGGACAACGGCGCCAGCGGCAACCGGATACCGGCGGAGATCAACCCCATCTGCGCCATCGCCCATTTGACCGGCACGGGATTGCCTTCGACAAACAGTTTCCGGTGCAACGGAAGCAACGTGTCGTTAAGCGCGCGCGCTTTGGCGATGTCGCCGCGCGCAGCGGCGCGACACATCGCGGCGATCTGCTGAGGAGCGACACAGGCGGTCACCGAAATCACGCCATGTCCGCCCAGCAACAAAAACGCCAGACTGGTGATGTCGTCGCCGCTGTACAGCGCGAAATCTTTTTTCCCGGCCTCGTTCAGCGCCTTGATGAGTTCAGTCGCGCGGCCGATGTCGCCAGTCGCGTCTTTCAGTCCGACAATGCCCGGTACCTGCGACAGGCGCAGCACCGTGTCGTTCGCCAGATCGGCGACGGTGCGCCCCGGTACGTTGTAAAGCACCAGCGGCAAATCGACTTCCTCGGCAATCGTTCTGAAATGCCGATACAAACCTTCCTGCGACGGCTTGTTGTAATAGGGAACCACCGACAGACAACTGTCGGCGCCGACTTTTTTGGCGTACGCGGCCAAGTCGATCGCTTCGGCGGTCGAGTTGCTGCCGGTGCCGGCCATCACATGGGCGCGACCGGCAACATGATCGACGGTTGCTTTGATCAGCGCATGGTGTTCCTCGAAATCGACCGTCGGCGATTCGCCGGTGGTGCCGACGACGACAATCCCGGCTGCATCATTGGCGATGTACCAGTCGATCAAATTTCTCAGTGTGGCAAGATCCAGCACGCCGTCAGGCGTCATCGGAGTGACAATCGGCACCAGACATCCGGTCAGCATAGCGCTTCCTCGTGAGGGTAATCTGCTTATTTTACCTGAATCCGTTCCAGAGATCAGAAAACAGAAAACAGAAATCAGAAATCAGAAATCAGAAATCAGAGGTCAGAGGTCAGGGATCAGAGATCAGAACGATGTCATCCTTCGTGTGAGCGCTTCCGAATCTGCCGGGGAGCGCGGGCGTCCCGCCCGCTCTTTCTTCTTTACCCACTCTCCCGCGAGGGAAAGAGGGTTTTGGATTCTGCGACTTCGCGCAGAATGACGATTGTTTTTTCTCCGCGCACTCCGCGTCTCCGCGTGAGGCTATTTTTCGTGGCCTTCGTGTTTTTCGTGGTTAAAAGGTTTTTTTTGCGTTCTTCGCGCCTTCGCGTGAAATGGTTTTCTGATCCCTGTTGTGCTATGTTAACGGCTTCCTGGAGAACGTATGCATTATTCCTATTCTTCGACCGCCCGCGATATCGACACGACGTCCGACTTCGATACCGAGACCGCGATACCCGACTGGCGGGGGCGCGATGTCGCGCTGGCGCTGCTGGTCGGCGGGGTGCTGGGCGCGGCGCTGTTTTTCCTGTTGCTGCCGCCGGCGGTGCTCGACCCGAAAAACTTTCAATGGCTGATGCAGGGCGACCTGATGCAGGCGTTTGTGGGCTGGCATTTTTTTCGCGGCGAGCCCTGGATGCTTCCGCCGGGCGCCAGCGGCTACGGGATGGAAATGGGCAGTTCGATCGTATTCACCGATTCCATTCCGCTGTTCGCGCTGCTGTTCAAGCTGTTCGCGGCCTGGTTGCCCTCGACGTTCCAGTATTTCGGCATCTGGGTGCTGACCTGCTTCGTCTTGCAGGGCGCGTTCGCCTGGTTGCTGGCGCGTTGCATCACGACGCACGGGATCGCGCAACTGCTGCTGGCGTTGCTGCTGACCGCGAGTACGGTGATGACGCTGAAAGTGGTCGGCCATTACGCGCTGGTCGGACATTGGCTGATGCTGGCGGCGCTGCTGCTGTACCTGCGACCACCGGCAGCGACGGTTTTCGCCTGGTGCGCGCTGATCGGTGCGGCGGCGCTGGTGCATGCGTATTTGTTGTATCTGGTCTTGGCGGTATGGGCGGCAAGCGTGTTGCGGCGTTATGAATGGGCCGACGTTCGCAAAGCGCTGAGTGAAATGGCGGTGGTGGTGCTCAGTATGCTGGCCGTGATGTGGCTGGCCGGCTATTTCACCGTGCCGCTGGGATCGTTCTCGGGCGGCACTTCGTATTACGGAATGTACGCCGCGAACCTCAACGCCTTTTGGAACCCGGGCTGGGGATCACGTTTTCTGCCGCCCCTTCCGGCGACGCCCGAATCGGCGTTTGAAGGCTACGCTTACCTGGGCGCCGGCGGTTTGTTGCTGGTGGCGATGGCGCCGCTGTTTTTGATTTTCTCGAAAGCGGCGCGGGCGAACGCACGGCAACATTGGCCGCTGATGCTGGTGGTGCTGGCGCTGTGGGCGATGGCGGTTTCGACCCATGTGATGCTGGATGATCGGGTCGTGCTGGAAGTGACGCTGCCGAAATTTGCATTGAAAATGCTGGAAATGGTGCGGGCGTCGGGGCGCTTGCTGTGGGTGCCGTATTACGCGCTGCTGCTGGGAAGTGCGGCGCTGCTGTTGCAACACACACGACCCTGGATCGGAACAACCCTGTTGCTGGGCATCGTGGTTTTACAAGGCGCGGATTTGTCGCCGCGCGCGCTGGAATTGCGCAAGGCGCTCCATGAAAATATCACCGCGCAAACCAGCACCTGGAAAAGCGCGCTGACCTCTCCCTTCTGGGAAGAAGCCGCGCAACGGTACCGAACCGTGCGTTTCGTTCCGGCGCGTCCCGCCGCCGCCGGTTATGGCGACTTCACGCTTTATGCGGCCAACCACAAGATGGCGATCAACGTCGGACAGTTTGCGCGTATCGCCAATTCGCGCATCGGCAAAATGAACGCTGTGCAGAATGAGAAGCTGGCGAACGGCAATCCGGAGACAGGAAGCCTTTACGTTTTCTGGAAAAGCACGGAAGAAGGACCTTTTCCAGTGCGGGTCGGACGACAAGATCGCGTCGAAATCATCGACGGCTTTCAGATATTGGCGCCCGACTGGTACGGAAGCTCAGGGAACGCCCAAATCCAATGGTCGGACGACAGACGGAACAGAGATGTTTTGTTGCCGTGACTGTCAGGGGTCAGAGGTCAGCGCGTAGGCTGGCGATGAGCGGCCTTTAGCCGCGAGCGAAGCGTGGCGGGAATCCCAGCAAAAACCATTTCACCGCAAAGAAACGCATAGAACGCAAAAAAACAAGCGTAGCCTGGACAAGCGAAGCGCCATCCGGGAACCATACCCCGGCGCGAAGCGCCGCTGATTTTTCTCACGCGAAGGCACTGAGAAGAAAGCCCCCTTTTGAAAGGGGGTGTCGGCGAAGCCGACGGGGGTTTGTTGTGTTACGGGCGGCAGATTGCCGCCCCTACGCCCTCTCCCCCGCCCCTCTCCCGCAAGCGGGCGAGGGGAGATTCGTTCCTTCGCGGCTTCGCGGCTTCGCGTGAGATCCAAAAGGGCAGGTTTGAAACCTGCCCCTACACGCACAGAATGACGGTTTTTTCTTTGCGTTCTTTGCGTTCTTTGCGGTGAAATTGGTTTTTGCTGGGATTCCCGCCACGCTTCGCTCGCGGCTAAAGGCCGCTCATCGCCAGCCTACGCGCTTTGCGGTTACACAGGGCGCGATAAATCGCGCCCCTACGCCCTCTCCCCCTCCCCTCTCCCGCAAGCGGGCGAGGGGAGCATTGTTCTTCGCGACTTCGCGCAGAATGACGGCTCTTTTCGTGGCTTTCGTGTTTTTCGTGGTTAAATTTTTCTGATTCCTGATTCCTGACCTCTGATGCCTGTTCTTTAACCCAGCACCGTTTCCAACGCCGCCAAATCTTCCGGCGCGCCGATGTTGAACCAGGCCCCATCGTAACGTTCGCCGGAAACGATGCCTTGCGCGACCCATTGCCGGTAATATGGCGTCAATTTCTGCGGCACGTCGGGATCCATCTCCGCAAACAATCGCGTATGGTAAATCCCGATGTTGCCGAAGGTCAGCCGTTCACCGTCCATGCGCAGCAAACCGTGTTCGTCCAGCGCGAAATCGCCTTCGGGATGGTACGGCGGATTGGGCACCATCACCAGATGCGCTTGTGTGGTGTGTTCGCGCATTGCGGCGATGCGCGGCAAGAGGGTTCGATGGTCGTAGGCCGACCAGACATCGGCGCTGACGACCAGCACCGGCCCGGGTTCGAGCAGCGGCAGCGCGCGCGCAATGCCGCCCGCTGTTTCCAGCGCCGGATGTTCCCGCGAGTAAAGAAGGCGAACGTGCCAGGCCGCGCCATCGCCGAGCGCCGCTTCGATTTGCTCGCTCTTCCAGGCGACGTTGATCACGATTTCGTGAAATCCGGCGCGCGCCAACGCCTCGATCTGCCAAACGATCAACGGTTTGCCGCCCGCGATCAACAACGGTTTCGGCGTGTGATCGGACAACGGTCGCATCCGCTCACCGCGACCGGCGGCCAGAATCATCGCGCGCGCTTTCATTTTCCTGAAACCCATGCTCACTTAAAAGAATTCATTTTAACCGCAAAGAACGCATAGAGCGCATAGGGTAACGAAGTCGCAGAATACAACCCCTCTCCCCCAACCCCTCTCCCGCAAGCGGGAGAGGGGTGATTCCTCTTCGCGGCTTCGCGCCTTCGCGTGAGTTTTTTTTCGTGCGGTTAAATTATTTTTCTTTCAAGCGCATCAAGAAGATGCAGCAACGGCGTCAGTTCGTTATAACGCACACACGCATTCCGCAGATAAGCAAGCACACGCGGCACGTCGGCAAGGTAAGCGTCTTTGCCGTCACGATGCCACAGCCGCGCAAAAATTCCGACGACTTTCAGATGTCGCTGCACGCCCATCCATTCGAAGTCGCGCCAGAAATCATCGAAGCGCGCGGCCACCGGCAATCCGGCGGCGCGAGCGCGCTCCCAGTAGCGGATCGCCCAATCGAGTTGTTGTTCTTCGTCCCAGGCCACATACGCATCGCGCAGCAGGGACACCAGGTCGTAGGTGATCGGCCCGATCACCGCGTCCTGAAAATCGAGTACGCCGGGACGGTTTTCCTCCACGTCCATCAGGTTGCGAATGTGGTAATCACGATGCACAAATACCTGCGGTTGCGCCCGTGCGGCGGCGATCAGCAGCGCAAAGGTGCGCTCCAGCATCGCCCGTTCGGTATCACGCAATGCGTACCCGCAATGTTGGGCGACGTACCAGTCGGGGAAAAGGTCGAGTTCACGACGCAACAACGCTTCGTCGTAAGAAGGCAAGGTCTGCGCTTCCGTGCCGCGCTGCCAGGCGACCAGCGCCGTGATCGCGTCCAGATAAAGCGCCTGCGCATCGGCGCCGCGTTCCAATGCAGTTTGGTAGGTGGTGTCGCCCAAATCGTCGAGCAGCAAAAAGCCTTGCGCCAGGTCCTGCGCGTAAATCTTCGGCGCATTGACGCCGCAACCGCGCAGCAAAGCGGCGACTTTGATGAACGGACGACAATCTTCCTTGTCGGGCGGCGCGTCCATCACGATCAGCGAAGTCTTCCCCGCATACGGCGCGGGCGGCGACGCCTGAAACGCAACGCGGAAATAGCGGCGGAAACTGGCGTCCTCCGAGGCGGGCGTCATGACGTAAGCGATGCCGCCGAACTGCGCGTCAAGCCAGGCGGTCAATACTGCCGGGCGGGAGAGGTTGGCGGTAGAAGGCAAGTGCGAAGATAAATTTGGCATAAAATAAAAAAACGGCTCGGTGGTCAGCATTCGTCTTGGCGAAAGACTTCCTGTCCCCACAAATATTCCCCTCTCCCGGCCTTCGGCCACCCTCTCCCGTAAACGGGAGAGGGGAGGAGGTGGCACTTTCGCGGCTTCGCGCAGGTCATTCCCGGATGGCGCTTCGCTTATCCGGGCTACGCGCTGCAAGCCCCCATCCGCAAACCCCCGTCGGCAAACCCCCGTCGGCTTCGCCGACACCCCCTTTGAAAAGGGGGCACGTCGGGGGCTTTTCTGATGCCTGACCTCTGATCCCTGATAACCCCATCCCCACCCCAACCCTCCCCTTGAAGGGGAGGGCTTAAAAGCGGCGCTTCGCTTATCCGGGCTACGCGCTCACCAGCGACCTACGCGCTGCAAGCCCCCACCCGCAAACCCCCGTCGGCTTCGCCGAAACCCCCTTTGAAAAGGGGGCACGTCGGGGGCTTTTCTGACCTCTGATTCCTGATAACCCCATCCCCACCCCAACCCTCCCCTTGAAGGGGAGGGCTTAAAAGCTGCGCTTCGCTTATCCGGGCTACGCGCTCACCAGCGACCTACGCGCTGCAAGCCCCCACCCGCAAACCCCCGTCGGCTTCGCCGACACCCCCTTTGAAAAGGGGGCGCGTCGGGGGGCTTTTCTGATGCCTGACCTCTGATGCCTGACCTCTGATGCCTGACCTCTGATGCCTGACCTCTGATCCCTGATCCCTGATCCCTGATCCCTGATCCCTGATCCCTGATCCCTGACATCTGACATCTGACATCTGACATCTGACATCTGACCTCTGACCTCTGACCTCTGACATCTGACCTCTGACCTCTGACATCTGACCTCTGACATCTGACATCTGACCTCTGCCCCCTGATTCCTGACAACGAAACCCATCGAGTCGGCTAGAATAACGCATTTTCACCTTCGTGTCGGCGTCAATCTTCATGTCATTGCGACAGACATTACAGCGGGAAGCCCGAAAGGCGCTTTTCCTCGCGGCAAGCGCCGGATGGCTGCTCGGGCTGCCGATGTCCGCTGTGTTCGCGCAGTCCGCCGATGCCGAGACGCCTTCTGTGCTTGCGCTGCGCGAAGCGCGCGAATTATCGCCGTTTGAAACCACTCCGTCGCAAGAACAACAAGAGCAACAATTCAATTTACGCGCCCTCTCACGCGAAAAAGGCGAACAAGGCGCTGTTTTTCTTCGCGCCGACCGCACCGAAGGCACACGTCAACAAATCGAAGCTCACGGCAATGTCGAATTGCGCGCGCATCGGGAAACGGTGCTCGCCGACTGGATGCGTTACGATCAGGAGACCGACACCTTGCAGGCGCGCGGCAATGTGGTGATGCGTCGCTACGGCAGTTGGGTCACCGGCCCGGAGATTGATTACACGCGCAGCACGGCAACCGGCACGCTGCAATCGCCGTCGTTTTACCTTGATGAGGTCGGCGGTCGCGGCGACGCGCAGACGCTGACCTTCGATGGCCCCGATGTTTACACGATGCGCAGCAGTCGCTTCACAACCTGCGAAGCGCCCCGCGAGGATTGGTTTTTGTACGCCGACACGATGAAGATCGACACCCAGCGTTCGGTCGGCACTGCGTACAATGCGTCGATCCGGTTCATGAACGTGCCGCTTTTCTATTCGCCCTGGCTGGAATTTCCGCTGAACAACGACCGCAAGTCCGGCTTTCTGACGCCGACAATCGGATCGTCGAACGCGCGCGGTTTTGAATTGACGACGCCTTATTATTTCAACCTCGCGCCCAATTACGATGCAACGATTGCGCCGCGTTTGATGACCCGTCGCGGGCTGCAACTGAACAGCCAGTTTCGTTATCTGCTGGGCGCCCCCTGGTCGCTGCAAGGCCATTTCGACGGCGAATACCTGCCAAGCGACCGCGAAGCCAACCGCTCGCGTTATCTGATGTCCTGGAAGCATCAGCAGGGTTTGCTGCCCTGGATGAACGCTTATTTCGACGCGACCAGAGTTTCCGACGATAATTACTTCGCCGATCTCGCCGACCGCTTGTCCGTCACTTCGCAAACCACGCTGCCGCGCGAAGCCGGCCTCCGAATGTGGCACGGCCCTTTTTCCGTGCTGACGCGCGTGCAGAATTTCCAAACGTTGCAAGACAACAAAAATTACATTCAGCCGCCGTATAACCGCACACCGCACGTGCTGGTGTCGATGGCCGACTGGATGACGCCAAGCCTGCGTCCCTTTGATCTCAGCCTTTCAGGATTGGCCGAATACTCCCGTTTCCGCCATACCAACCTGACGCAGGGACAACGTTTCGTCGTCCAGCCGACGCTCGCCTGGAGGAAGCAGGAACTGGGATGGTTCGCCACCGGTCGCGCCGGTCTTCAGCAGCGCAATTATTTGCTCAACCCCGTTGCTTCCGCGCCCACCGCGAACAAAACGCCGGGCGTCAGCATTCCCGTGATGAGTTTGGACGGCGGCCTGATTTTCGAGCGCGAAGGCTCGCTCTTCGCTTCCCGCTATGTGCAAACGCTGGAGCCGCGCCTCTTTTACGTTTACGCGCCTTACCGCGACCAGAACAATCTGCCGGTATTCGACACCACGATCGACGACTTCAATTTCACCCAGTTGTTCAGCGAAAACCGCTACATCGGCTCTGACCGTTTCGGCGACGCCAACCAACTGACGCTGGCGCTCACTTCGCGCATTCTGTCCGACAACGGCGCTGAAATGTTGCGTGTGATGGCCGGCCAACGTTTTTACTTCTCCGATCAGCGCGTCACACTGCCCGGCGAAACGCCGCGCTCCGCCGGCAGTTCCGACTTTTTGCTTGGCGCAGACGCGCAATTGTCGCGCGCCCTGTCGGCATCGTTGCTCACCCAATACAACTTCGACACTTCCCGCGCCGAGCGTTTCAATGTCGGCGTCCGCTGGATGCCGGCGCCGGGGAAAGTGCTGTCAGGAACCTGGCGTTACACGCGGCAATACCAAGACCCGGAAAAGGGGCTGACCGAAGTCAAACAGTTTGATATCGCCGCGCAATGGCCGCTGTCGTTCCGCTGGAGCGCGGTGGGACGTTTCAATTATTCGCTCGCCGACCCCAAAAAAGTACTGGAAGCGATCGGCGGGGTCGAATACAATGCCGGTTGCTGGGTCATTCGCGCCGCCATCCACCGGCTGGCGACGACCACCGAGCGAACCAACACCTCCTTTTTCCTGCAACTGGAGTTAGGCGGTCTGGGGCGCGTGGGGCCATCGCCGCTTGAAGTGCTGCGCCGCAGCGTTCCGGGTTACACGATCTCCAGCGACCCGGCACGACGCGATACCACCCCCGGTTATACGACTTACCCTGAATTTTGAGGCTTCACCATGAAACGACACAGCGTGTTTCTTTCTTTTTCATTTGTTGCCCTGTTTGCGGCGTCCATCGGCGCGTTACTGCCCGATCATGCCCTCGCCCAGACAACCGCCGCCAAACCCGTGCAACTCGACCGCATCGTGCTGGTCGTCAACGAAGAAGCCATCACCCGACACGACATCAACGCGCAGAAAAACACCATCCTGAAACGGATGCAGGCCGCCAACGTCACACCGCCGCCCGACAGCGAAATCGAACACCAGATCATCGAACGATTGATCACCGAAAAAGCCTTGATGCAATTTGCCAGAGAAACGGGAATTCGCACCGACGACACCATGATCGACCGCGCAATCGCCCGCGTCGCTCAGGAAAACAACCTGACCCTCGAAGAATTGCGCGCTGCGCTGTTGCAGGAAAACATCCCGTTCCCGATGTACCGCGAAGAGCTGCGCAAACAAATCACCCTGCAACGACTGCGCGAGCGCGAAGTGGACAGAGACATCGTCGTCACCGACGCCGAAGTCAACGCCTACCTCAAACTGGTCAACGCCCAGGTCGGCGGTGAAACCGAATACCTGATCTCGCACATCCTCGTCGTCATCCCCGATCAAGCGACCCCCGACCTCATCAACGAGCGCCAGGCGCGCGCCGAAGACATCCTCAAGCGACTGCGCGACGGCGCCGATTTCGCGCAAACCGCCGTCGCCATGTCCGACGCCTCCGATGCCCTGACCGGCGGCGCGCTCGACTGGCGCACACAAGCGCGTTTGCCGACACTGTTTGCCGAAGCCGTACACACCATGAAAAACGATCAAGTTTCGGATGTCCTGCGCAGCCCTGCCGGTTTTCATATCCTGAAACGACATGATTCGCGCAGCCGCAACGAACCGAAAGTCGTCGAACAAACCCACGCCCGTCACATCCTGGTGCGCATCTCCGAAACCGCCTCCGAAGAAGACGCCAAACAAAAAATCGAACGTGCTGCCCAACGTCTCGAAGCAGGCGAATCCTTCGAAACCATCGCGCGACTGATGTCCGAAGACGCCTCCAGCTCACGCGGCGGCGATCTGGGCTGGATCAACCCCGGAGACACCGTGCCCGATTTCGCGCGCGCGATGGACGCGCTGCAACCCGGAAAAATATCGGAACCCATCCGCACACCGTTCGGCTGGCACCTGATCGAAGTCCTCGAACGCCGTCAACAAGACGTCACCGAAGAATACCAACACGAACAAGCGCGGCAAGCGCTGCGGCAACGCAAGAGCGACGACGCGTTTGAAGACTTCCTCCGGCAAACGCGCGATCGCGCGTATATAGAGTACAAGACCGGGGAGCGGTGATTTCAGTGATAAAACCCTCCCCTTGAAGGCATAGGTATCTACACAAGTATGGGAGTCGCCCCGAAGGGGCGTGATGAGAAACCGTCGGTGGAGCGAGCATCGCGAGCGAAACCGGCGGAAAGCGAACATCTCACCTACCCAGCCCCGCAGGGGCTGAACGAAGTTATTTGATTTGTTCAGCCCTTGCAGGGCTGAGGAATGTTGGGATCGACTGTCCGCCGGTTCCGCGTTCGCTACGCTCACGCTCCACCGACGGTTACTCACGTGACGCGCCTGCGGCGCTGCTTGGAATGTGAGAGAAAAGCAACTTCTTTG
>WQTW01000068.1 GCA_009786085.1 Pseudomonadota bacterium
CAACCCTCCCCTTGAAGGGGAGGGAGAATAAACCGGCAAATGTGATGATTGCGTTTGCCGGTTTGTAGGGATGGTTCGGGTTCATAGGTTTTTGTGGGGCGGTGTTTTAGATTGAGATGATTATACGGCGGATTGCGGCTTCGCCTTATCCGCCCTACGGTTTTGCTGAGATTCCACTTCGTTTCGTCCCAGCCTACGGCACTGCGAAGACTTCAAAAAGGCGCGGCAAACCCTCACCCCCGCTCATCTTCTTTGCCGGTCTCCCCTTGCGGCAAATGTCTGGCCAGTTTCCAAGCCATGAACGCCAGCAACGCGACAACGGCGAGCAGAACACCCCATAAAACAGCGCGTCGGATTTTTTCTTTCGAGAGGGCTTCCGCGCCGGATGAAGCGACAGGCGCATTCGCCGGCGCCGACTGCGCCATACCGACCCGTGCCGCTGCCAGATACGGCTTCTCTCCGACCAATAAGCGCGCAAGCGGGATGCTGGCGTCTGTCGCTTGCGCATGACCCGCCGCGAGCAAAAACGGCGGTGTGCCGTGCGCAAGAAACGTCACGGTCTCCGGTCGCCAACCGATCGACAACTGCGGCGTACCGCCGAACTCAGGACTTCTCTTGCCGCTTTCTTTACGTTTTCCGGCGCCGCTTTGTCGGTCATCGCTCTCTACAACCACTCTCCAGAAGCGATCACGGTTCGGCGCGATTTTGGTTTCCGGCGTTTCCTGTTCCAGGCCGTCGGAACCTTGCAACCGGTAGAGCGTTTCCCGCCCAATCAATCGCCAGGATGCGTTTTCATCGGCGCGAGAATAAAGTTTCACCGGCACGACCGTATTGGGATGCGGAAGATGAAAGCGCAAGCGATCGACAGGAAAAACGCCGTCGGTATCGAAAAGCACTTCCCCATCCGGCAGCATTTGGCCGGATAATTTTTCTTTCCAGTACCGAAGTTCGCGCTGTCTCTCCTGCTGCGCTTTCGCAGCGTCGATGTCGCTTTGCGGCGGCAGCAACTCCGCTTCGACGTTCGCGATGACCGGCGGTGCAGTGCGCCAGCACAGTTGCAGATAACGCGGCGACTTGCCGAGCAGCGCGCCGTCGAAATCAATTCGCTCCCGCTCCAGCCGCTGACCGTGATGATCCAGCCGCAACAATTGCGCCGTCGTCACCGAATACCAACTCTGCAAATCGTTGCTGGCGAGCACTTCGACCGTGCCGAGGTATTCTCCCGTTCCTCCCGTCGAAGCATCGATGTGAACGAAAAGCGCGTTAAGACCGGGATGTTTTTTCTCGTCGCGTTGTTCGCCGCCCTCCCCTTCGGTTTTACCGAAAATCCCGCTGAGATCGACGATATCGCCGTTGCGGTGTTCCGCTTCGATCTGACGCTCACGAACGCGCAAAGCGCCATCGGCGGCGATGATAAAACCGTCCTGCACGCTTTTGCCGCCTTGCGTGCGCGGCAACGGAAACCAGGGCGCCGAACGCCGGGTCAGTTCTATCGGCGTTTCCTCCTTCGCCTTGACGCCGCCGCCAAACGCATAGGGAACGGGTTTGCCGTCCGCGTCGATGATGCGCACATCGCGGCCATCGGGCGCCTTGATCGCCTGATGTACTTCGGGCGTGAACGTGAACAGATAATATGAAGCGTTGCCTTCAAGCTCCAACGCAAAGTAATGGCGAAAGCCCTTGTCCGCTTTCGTACTTGCTTCTGCGACCGCCGACACCGTCGTCAGCGCCGCCGCGAAAAAAAGAAACGCGAGAAAACCGAATCGCCTCATGATCAAGACTCCTTCTTTTTCGGAGGGAGCGGCGCCACATAGCCGATCAGCAGGAGCAACATGCCGACGCCGATAAACGAAATAATCCGCGCCGTGCCGCCGATATTGGAAAGCTCGACGAAAAAGAGTTTGCTCACCGTCAACACCAGCAATGTGATGCCGACAAACCAGGGCACGCGCTGCGCGCGGCGCACCGCCCAGAGCATCAGGATCAGTGCCAGAAAACCCCATAGCAGCGACAACGCCGCCTGCACCGTCATCGACGCAAAAAGAGCATTGAAGCGGTACGGAATGTCGAGCCAGTGATGCGACGCGCGCAATAGCGCGGCATTGAGTAAAAGAAAAAGCAGCGCCAGAACGCCGACCGGCAACCACGCGGACAAAACTCCGTCTTTGGCGCGCGGCAAGGTATCAAAAAACGCTTTGTTTTCGCGCGCCCAAAAAAACACGGTGGCGAAAACGAGCAACTGACACAATTCGACCGGATTCAGCAGCGGCAGATAAGGCAGCGGTTCAGGATTGCCATCGTTGAAAATTCCCAGGAACGTCCATCCCAATGCCAGCAACACCACCGGCGCGGCGCCGAGCGTCAGATAGTGCGAACGAAAACGCGCGACCGGCCAGCCGAAACGCGGCGCAACATAAATCAGTGCAAGCAACAGCAACGCGCCGACAAGCGCCCAACCGCTCCATCGCCAGGCGCCTTCGGGCACATGCGCAGCGACAAAGCCATGAAATTCCAGACCGGCAACGAGGCACAGCGTCCAGAACATCAGCGCATGCAGAGGCCCCAGCGTTTTTGCGAAAACCGGCTGTTGCACAGCACGGCGCTCCTGCAAGAACAGAAGCGCATACGCCAGAACCATTGCCAACGGCCAGACGTACAACCCCCAACCGGCGAACGGCAACAACTCATGAGAGAACGAAAGCCCTGCGGCAAGCAACAGCGCCGGAGAAAGCGCCAGCGCCACCCCTTCCATTTCAGGCCATTGCAGACGACGACCGACGCCATTCGCAAGCCACGCCGTCAATACGGCGAACGTCAGGTAAGCGTAAGAAGCCGTTGTAAACGATCCGAAGTAACGAAGAATTTCCGCACCGCCGCTACCGAGCCACCAGAGCAGGCCGATGCTTCCGAACAACAACGACAAACTTTGCCCGGCGTCCCCCAACCATGTTCTTGCTGCGTCGCTGCGCAATCGCCAACCGCAGAAGAGCGCCGACAGCGTGAGCATCAGAGCGCCGATGTACCAACTGTTGATCAGCAACGGCGCTTCCGAAACGGGAAGTCCCGAACGGTCGATGAGAAACGAAAAGGCCGCGAAAAGCTGCAACATCAAACCGCTTGCCAGCGCCAATCGGCGTTGTTGTCGTATCGCCACCCAACACAATCCGGCGCCTTCGACCGCCCAGATCGCGCCGGTCAACCGCGTGCCCTCGAAGGCCAGCGGCACCGCCAACGTAAGAAACAAAACGCCGAGCGCCAGCATCGCTTCAAAAACGAGACGCAAGCGTTCCAGGCGATAACGCATCAACCACATCGCCAGAAGAAGATAAAACGCGCCAAGCGCCACCGCGCTCCAGGCCATACCGAATTCGATCTCGCCGACAAGTTGCGCCTGCAACACGCTGAATGCGATCGGAACGCCGAACACCAACGTTCCGTCAACAGTGCTTTTCAGTTCCAGCTCGCGCCGCACCGCATACAGCAGCGCAACCGCGACGTAAAAAAGGAAAAATAAAACGAGGAACCCTTCAACGCTTTGCAGATGTTCGGGCGCGTAATACTTCATCCCCCACAAAGAACCGACGCCGAGCGTGAACACAAACCCCAACAGGTTGAGCGCCCGCCAGGCGCGGAACCAGGCGATGCCGAGCACGCCCGCGTTAAGCAAAGCGAAATAACTGAACAGCGCGATAGGGTTGCCGCTGCCGGTGGAGATCAACACCGGCGCTGCGAAGCCGCCGGTCATTCCCATCACCGCCAACGCGGAAGCGTCCTGTCGCACCGCCAGAAACGCCGACAAGGCGCAGATAGCGAACAGCAAGAGAAAAACGAACAACGCGGCTTCCTGTGGGAACAGTTTGAAATACGAGAACGCGGCGTAGATCACCAGATACAAAATACCGATACCGCCACCTTGCAATAGCAAACCGTAATTCCGTCGTTTGTTCCGCAATCGCCAACCGACAACGAGCATCGCCGCCGCGCCCAACGCCACACCGGCCAGGCGAAGCTCGATCGGAAACACGCCATAATCCGCCGCCAGCTTGAGCAGAAAAGAAACGCCCAGAAAGAGAATCAGAATCCCGGCGCGCACCAGCGGATTGCCGCCGATGCACCAGGCAAGAAAACGCTCCAGCCATTGCGGACGCGCTGCCGCCGGCGTGATGGGTGGCGGCACCCTGATACTCTCGGGCGCTTGAACAGCATACGGCGCAGCATCATGGCTTTGCACGGTTGCCGTCGCAAGCGCAGGCGTTTTCGCTGCTGCAAGTTCCGGTTCTTCAGGGGAAGGGGAAGCCATTGCTTCGGAAATAGCGAGCACAGGAATTTTCTCTTCCTGCTTCCCGTACCACGCCTCCCGCCAGTTTTCCGGCGCGGGCTGCTCCGTTTTTTCGTTCTCTGCCGCGTCTTCAAACGCCGGTTGGCGCGATTCCCGCGATGTCGCATCCGACATGAGCAGATTTTCTCTTATGGACGCTATCTGCCGTTTCAGGCGCTCCATTTCTTCTTTCTGCTCATTGCTGCGCGATAGCGCAATGATTGCCAAAGCGGGTACAACCAGACCATAGAACAACAACAGCAAAACGATGACCAGTGTTTCCACGAGATGCTCCTTGCGCTTTCGCTCAGTTAAAGCACTTGCATAAAGGAGAAAGGCTACCGGATTCAGCGTCCAACATCAAGGACATAAAAGAAATGTGCCGTCATTCCCACGGGGCCTGCCCCCGCGAAAGCGGTGGGCGGGAATCAACTTCGTGAAGATGGAAAACGTGCGCTTTACCGATGCAAAGGTTTGGAAGTTTGAGATTTGAAGGACTGGATCCCCGCTTTGGCGGGGATGACGAGGGGAAGGCGTTTGTGCTTTTCGTGGTTAAACGGTTTTTCTTCGCGTCTTGACGTTAAATTCAAGATCGTTCTTTCGTCACCGTCACCACCGCGGTTTGATCCTCACCGCCCATATAAACGACATGAATCGTATGCCCGCGCCCTGTCAAAGACACCGCATAGTGCTGGTTGGTGATGATTTCATCTTGTTTGCTGTATCCCCGTGAAACCAGACTATCCACATACGCTTTCGCGGCTCGCTCTCCCTGAACCTTCACCCATACAGCCGTTGTGTCTGCATCTTTGTTCAAGACCATCGTGAGCGAACCTTCCATTTTTGGCGTGTCGCTCGGCCATGAATCCGGCCATGCCATGCCTGACAGATTTGAACTGACCTTGACCTGGCTGTTATGGCTGGCGCTGCCGCTTTCGCCGCCGCAGCCAACAGGCAGCATGAGAACCACCGATAAAGCGATCATGATCGCGATTGCTTTTTTCATCCTATTTAATCCTCTTTTTCTGGAACGGTTTTGATTCAAATGCGTACTTATCAGGGATCAGATGTCAGAGATCAGGCATCAGAAAAACCTCATCTCACGCGAAACCGCGAAGAAGAACTCGTCATTGCGAGCGCAGCGAAGCAATCCAGAAAATGTGCGCAATGGAAAAATCGCTGGATGCTTCGCTTCGCTCGCAATGACGTATTTCTGATTTCTGACCTCTGACCTCTGATTCCTGACAACCCCATCCCCACCCCGACCCTCCCCTTGAAGGGGAGGGAGACCCGGACGGCGCTCCGCTTGTCCAGGCTACACTCGCTCACTCTACCTTGACCAATTCCACGCGGCGATTCTTGGCTCTGCCTGCTTCGGTGCCATTGTCCGCGATGGGTTTTTCCAGACCGAAGCCTTCGGCGGACAGGCGGGATTTATCAATCCCCTTGACGACAATGGCGTCCATGACGGCCTTGGCGCGGGCATCGGAAAGTTTCTTGTTGTCCGCGGCGCTGCCTACGTTGTCGGTGTGACCTTCCAGCTTGACCTTGAGCTTCGGCTTCGCTTTCAGGGCTGTTACGACCTCGTCGACGATGTCTTTGGATTCAGGCTTGATCGTGGCCTTACCGGTGTCGAAGTTGATATAGAGCGCGATATGCCCCTCTTTTTCCAGCTTGTGGAGGATGGTGTCGGAGTCGACGATCTCGATCTCGTCATCCATTTCTGCCACTTCAATGATATACACCCGATACCTCCCGCTGGGATGGTTGATGCTAGAACTAGAGTTGACTACCTGTATATAATATTGCTTGTCATTTCTTTTGAAGGAAGCATCAAACTTATCGTCGCCCTCAAAGAGAATTTCTCCTCCCAGCTTTTTCACGACGTTCTGGTAGTTTCTCAAAACCTGAAGTCCACTTGGCGCGGAGTCCGTTTTACCACTAAAGTCATAGCGACTATAGACCCGATTACCTTCATACTTGGTTTCGACAAAATCTTTGCCTCCCGTTCCGGGCTTGGGGGATTTGATTGTGAGTTGTCCAAAGGCTCTGGTCTGATCCGTAATCTCGTAGCCAGACATGCCCTTGAAGATAAAGTCTTTATATTCTTTCGCCTGTACAGGAGCTGCAAGAAGAAGCATCAGCGGCAGCAACAGCAAGGAAAGTGCTTTTTTCATGGTTTCGCTCTCCGTGTAAAAAGAAAAATGAAAGAACGCACTATACACCATCGCGCGTATGATGATGCCCGCCTTGCCCCCTTTTCAAAGGGGGTGTCGGCGAAGCCGACGGGGGTTTGCAACGTTTCGGGCGGCAGATTGCCGCTCCTACGGTTCTATCGGCGCATCTTGCCCGCAGGGGAAGCAACCTGCTTCCCGTCAGCGCCGCATGGATTCTGCGACTCCGCTTCGCTCCGCGCAGAATGACGCATTTTTGATACCTGATTCCTAACCTCTGATTCCTGACAACCCCATCCCCACCACCCTCTCCCCTGTCCCTCTCCCGCAAGCGGGAGAGGGAACGGCGGAGTTCTGACATCTGATCCCCGGATGGCGCTTCGCTTATCCGGGCTACGCTTGCTGCTTCCCGTCAGCGCCGCATGGATTCTGCGACTCCGCTTCGCTACGCGCAGAATGACGCATTTTTGATACCTGATTCCTGATAACCCCCTCCCCTTCACTTCTCTCCCCTCTCCCGCTTGCGGGAGAGGGTGGCCGAAGGCCGGGAGAGGGGAGTTTTCATTCCTCGCAATGACGCACGCTTTTTATTGCCTGTCACCCGCCACCCGTCTCCTTATCCCCGGATGAAAGGCCGCGCCCATACCCAGTGCCGCGATCAGCAGCAGCAATGCCAGATGCCCCAGCGTCGGGATCGGCGTCGTGCCGCCCTGCATCGGCGCGGCCACAAATGCCGCGCCGCAACTGAGTGCCGTGTTCATCGTCACCGAGGCCGTGCGCGTCCTGCCTGACGCTGCGCAGTCGCCCGTCCAGCCGTCGAAAGCGAAGCCCGCATTCGGCGAAGCCGTCAGCGCGATGTTGGCGCCGAGCAGGTAAATGCCAGAGCAGTTCGCGCCGCCCGCCGAGGTGCAAGCGTCAATCTGCCGAGGCACGGCGTTATCGCTGATGCTGCCCCCGTCGCCCGTCACACTGAGCGTGAGCATCGTCATGACCAGTTCAAACGTTGCTTCGCACGTATGCGCCTGATTCATCGTCACCGTGGCCGTGGCCGCGTTACCGGCCGCCGCGCAAGCGCCGCCCCAGCCGACGAAGCGACTGACCGCATCCGCCGCCGCCGTCAGGGTCACGCTGGTATTCACCACGTAGTCGCCGATGCACCGGCCACCAAAGGCGCCGCATTCGAAAATCTTCTGAGGCATCGCGTTGTCGTTGACCTTTCCATCGCCATCGCCGAGGATGTCGACTTCAAGCCTGTACGCCGGCGCGAATGTCGCGGTACAGCTTCGCGCCTGACTCATCGTCACCTCTGCCATGTCCGCGTTGCCCGCAGCCGCGCAAGCGCCGCCCCAGCCGGTGAACACATTATTCGGACTTGCCTCAGCGTACAGAAACACTTCGCTATTGAGCACGTAATTGCCGGAGCAGGCCGCGCCGCCGGCCGCCGTACAACCGAAAATCTTCCCCAGGTTATCCATGACACTGCCATCGCCGTTGACCGTGACCGCCAGCGGCACGGGCGGCGTGAACGTGACGCTGCACGTGCGCGCCTGAGTCATGAGTACTGTTGCCAACAGCGGATCGTCCGGATCAGCGGTGCAAGCGCCGCCCCAGTTGGCGAAAATGTAATCCGGCGCTTCCGTGACCATCAATGTCACGATGGCGCCATCCACGTAGTCGCCGGTGCAAACGCCGCCTGCGGAGGTGCAATCGGCGATAGCCCCTGTGAAGGCGCTGACGCTCCCGCCCACACCCGCGTTGACCGTCAGCGTGTGCGTCGCCGGGGCGATGGCCGAAAATGTCGCGGTGCACGAGCGCGTCTCATTCATCATCACAAGGACCGGATTGCCGCCAATCGTGCAGCCCGCGCCGCTCCAATGGCTGAACTCATGCCCAGCCGTCGGCGTCGCCGTCAGCGCGATGTTGGTGCCTTCAGGGTAACCGCCGGAACAGTTCGGGCCGCCCGTCCAAGTGCATGCGTTGATCTGCGGGGGCGCGCCGCTATCGGTGACGCTGCCGCCCGCGCCGATCACGTGAACCGTCAGCCAGCGCGTCGGCGCGCCGATCTCCTCGAATCTCGCGGTGCACGCGCGGTTCTGATCCATCGAGACCCGTCCCCAATGCGGTTGGGTGTCGCTGTAAGCGGTGCAGTCGCCCTCCCAGCCGACGAAAGTGTGGTTGCCATCCGGGGCCGCCAGCAGGAGCGCGGTTTTGTTATCGGGGTAACTGGCCGTGCACGTGCCGCTGTTGGATCGGCATTCGGCGATCTGTATCCCGCCGTATTCACCACGGACGCTGCCATTCCCGATCACGGTGACCGTCAGCGTATTCTCCTGCGTCGGTGCGAAAGTCGCCGTGCAGTGTCGCGCCTGATTCATATTCACCGCCACTGTAAACAAATTCCCAAAAGCCAGAACGCAGCCATCGCCCGTCCAGCCCTGGAACGTGTTGCCCGCCGCCGGTTCCGGCACAAGGAGCACCGTGACACCTTCATCGTAATCGCCGGAGCAGTTCGCGCCGCCAGCGGAAGTGCAATTCTCAATCTGACGAGGCGTCGATTGATCCCTGACCTTGCCGCCCGCGCCGTTCACCGTGACCGTGAGCGTGTGCTTCGTCGCCGCCGCCGCGGCAAAGGTTGCGGTGCAGTTTTTGGCGGCGTCCATCGTCACCGTGGCGACAAACGCATCTCCGGCCGCCGCGCAAGCGCCGCCCCAGCCGGTGAAGCGGTGGCCTGCGTCGGGCGCCGCATGCAATTGCGTCTCCGAGTTGGCTGCATAATAGCCGGTGCAATTCGCAAAAGCAGGGGAACACGCGATCTGCGGAGGAGGCATCCAGGGATAATTGCCCGGATTGTCTTCGACCATCCCGTTGCCGTTCACTGTAACCGTGAGCGGATAACTCGTCGCGCCCGGCTCGAAAGTCGCCGTGCACGTCATCAGCGCGGCTTCATCCAGAGACACCACCGTTGCCTGAGGATCGTTGCCGGCAGCCGCGCAATCGCCGCCCCAGCCGGTAAAGACGCTGCCGAGAATCGGCGTCGCGGTCAGCGTCACCTGCGTGCCCACAGGGTAATTTCTGGAGCAATCATTCCCGTAATGACCGCAACGAATGCCGCCGGGGCCATAATAGTCGAGGACACGATCATCAACATTACCAAAACCATTGCCGAGCACATCGACCGTGAGCGAAAACATCGGCGGCACCATGAAAGAAGCTCTGCATGTACGATTCTGATCCAGGTGCACCGCTGCCTGAAGTGGATTGCCTGCAACAGCGTTGCAACCATCGCCCTGCCATTCTTTGAAGACCCAGCCGGGACTGGGGCTCGCCGTCAGGGTCACCGTGGAGCCGCCTGCATAGCGGCCATTACATCCCCAACCGTCGTTGCTGCAACTGTTGATCCGTGTGAAAACGAGACGCTCCGGCACAGAGTGATAGTCATAAACGTAGCCACCGTCGGTGGTGACCTGAACGTTGAGATCGCGTATAGGCTCAAAACGCGCGGTACACGTGCGATCTGCTCCCCACATCTGAACCAGTGTAGAAGGCTCCACTCCGGAGCAGTCGCCGCTCCAGCCGACGAAAGCGTGACCCGATGACGGTACGGCGTTTAGCGGTACGTCGGCGTAGATTCCATACCACCCTCGGCAGGCGTCCGTGCCGTTTCCAGCGGCCGTGCAGTTGGCCATCCCTGCGCTGGTGATGCGACCATCGCCGACAACGATGCCGGTAAGCATTTTCATCTGCGTGTTAGTCGTTTCATTCCTCTGGTACGCGCCGCTGGTGCAGCCCGTCGCCGGACGCGCCACACCGCGCTGATCCACACCGGCAACGTCCGGATGCGAACATCCGGCGGCCACGCCGCGACCCAACGCAAGGTGGTTGGCCCCTACGGCCAGCACAACGGCTGGTGAGTAGTTGTGAGAAACCGAATTTAAGCCGAGTGTGGAAGACGGGAAGGTAAAGCTCGTCGGATTCGAACCGATTCCGCAGGAATTATCAGCTCCCCCTCGAACAAGATTGCCTCCGTGGTCAACGACATCTCCCGTAGAAGAAGTACAAGCGGAGTTAAAAATCGTGTTGGTCAATTCTGCTCTTTTAACCCTCACTGCGTCGGAGAAGGTTGAGTTGATCGATTCGAGGAAGTCGAAGCTGAAAGACGTTGCGCCATTGATGCTGCTGTTGATGACCCTAAAATTTCCTTGGCTTGTTACACTATTTTTGACGTCAATGGTACTTCTGTCCATCACAAAATTAGGGGTGGTGCCTCCCGTTATCACAGAAAGGGATTTTCTGTTACTTATCAGACTTCCGCTGACGCCAGTAGAACGAATAATAGACCGAGTCATTCTCAGTTCGCCCGAGTTCCAGATGGCTTCTGTATTAACACCGCCGCTGACACCTGCGCTTGTTCTTGTATAACAATTATAAATAACGGTTCCGTCCAGTATAAGCGTTCCAGCTGAACCGTTAAAGATACAAGAAGCCCCCTCGCCCTTATTCATGTATTGCGATATTGGGGCGCCGTTAAAGACAATGACGTTTTCCAGCGTGAGATGGCCACGATTGGCGATAATGTCGGAGTAATGCTCATCAGTTGAAAACGGACGACCGTCATTATACAAAAATGGGGAGGAGCCAAAGCTCCAGCCGGCACGCCCTATAAGCGTAAGGTTCCTGAGAGTAAGTTTGGTATCTCTAGCCACCATGACCACCTTTTGCCAGGGGCTTATGCTTTGAAGACGGATATCGTTGTTACCACCATCAATGGTTATCTCGGGACAGCCCTCAAGGTACTTGCCGTCAGGATGATAAAAACCGTTATTACGAGGACCGGCAGAGTTAATTCTAATTTTATTTTCTTTATCATGCGCAGGGCCGAAAAAGGTCGTCCTATAATTGGTCTCGGGCATCAAAATAGTGCCATTGAGCCCGGGAGAAAACATGATAATAACGTGTGAATGTTGTCTTTGAGAGCATGCTTGATGGAGGGCATCCGCCAAACTGCCTGGTCTAACATTTCCCCCGGGGGTGTCTCCAAAAAGGTTGGTGACCCGAAGGATGAGCGTCGGCGTCTGCGCCTCCGCAGGCGACGCCATCCCGAAGGACAATCCAAACGAAAGAAGCACCGATAGAAAGAACAACGCGCCCGTGCGATGAGACGATGCCTTCGCAGAACGAAAGAAATGTTTCAATTTCATCTTAATCTCCACATTATAAAAAACGACACAACCCACCCAAACTCACCCAAAACAACTTCCCGCAAACTTCAAAAACCGTACACAAGCGCCGCATCATCGCCACTTCGTAGCCCGGATAAGCGAAGCGCCATCCGGGAATGGCCTCACGCGAAGCGTGGCGAGAAG
>WQTW01000069.1 GCA_009786085.1 Pseudomonadota bacterium
GAATGACAGAGACGATTCCCGGATGGCGCTTCGCTTATCCGGGCTACGAAACCCCATCCCCATCCTGGCCTTCCCCTTGAAGGGGAAGGAACGTGCGTTCCCTCGCGGCTTCGCGTGAGATCCAAAAGGGCAGGTTTGAAACCTGCCCCTACACGCGCAGACGGCTTTTTTCTTTGCGTTCTATGCGTTTCTTTGCGCTCTTTGCGATTAATCGTGTTTTCTTGTTCCCGGATGGCGCTTCGCTTATCCGGGCTACGCTTGCTGCGACGCCGCTTCCCGCCGCGCAGAATGACAGAGACGATTCCCGGATGGCGCTTCGCTTATCCGGGCTACGCTTGCTGACCTCTGATATCTGACAGCACAACGCCGCCATTCCCTCCACAAACCGCGGCCCCGGTCGGTGCAGTAAATCGGGGTCGATGCGAATAAACGCCTGATCGCGCACGGCCGGAATGTGCGGCCAGCGTTGCCAATCATTTTTCCATCGCGCGAAATCCTGTTCCGACGCGCCCATGATGATAACGTGCGGTCGCGCGTCGATGATGGCTTCGCGCAGAACGACCGGCGACGGCGCCGCAAGCGCCGAGAAGATGTTGCGACCGCCGCAACGGGTGATCGCCTGGTCGATCAAACTGCCGCCACCGACGGTGTAAAGCGGCGGCTCCCAGAGTTGGTAGAACACGGGAAGCGGCTTTGTGGTTTCACGAATGGCGCGGTTTTGGTTCAAGCGGATACATTCCTGTGGCGGCGCGACGCGCTTTGCTCCCCTCTCCCCTTGTGGGAGAGGGGTCGGGGGAGAGGGGGGAAATGGAACCCCATCCCTATTACCCCATCCCCTCCCTAACCCTCCCCTTGAAGGGGAGGGGATTTTTCCGCCTTGAAGGGGAGGGTTTTCATTCTCCCCCTCTCCCGCCCCCCCGATCAAAAGCGCTTCGGGGGCAGGCTCTTCGGGGCACCCTCCCCCGCGAGGGGGGAGGGGAGAAAATGGTTGCGTTTGAGCTGACGCCGCTCTAGCCGTGATGTCTTTCAGTTGTGCGCGATAACGTTGCGCGGCGGCGCGCGCGGCGGTTTCGTGTCCGCTGAGAACGCCGAGCGCTTCGATGTCGTCGGCGATGGCTTCCGGCGTCGGCGCGTCGGCGATGTACAGTGCGATGCGCAACGCGCGAAGCTTTTGTTGTTGCGCAACGGAAAGATACGACGGCAGAACGATCAACGAAGGTTTGAGCGCAATGATGCGTTCGAGATCCAGCGCGCTGGCGCTGCCGATGATCGGAAGGGTTTTGACGGCGGGCGGCGCGTCGGAATGTTCGGACACGGCGATCAGTTGCGCGCCCGCGCCTGCTGCAAACACGAGTTCCGCCGCGTGCGGCGACAAGGTGATGATGCGCTGCGCCGGTGTTTCCAGCGTAACGGTGTTGCCGCGACTGTCGGTGACGGTCAATGCTGCTTGGGCTGCGGTGTTGAAACAAAAGAGGGAAATGAGCAACCAACGCAGGGTGGGCAAAGCGCAGCGTGTCCACCACGCGTTTGCTCTCTCCCCCACCCTGCCAAGCACTGGATTCCCGCTTTCGCGGGAATGACGGGGAGAGGGGCAACAAACCCCCGTCGGCTTCGCCGTCACCCGCTTTGAAAAGGGAGCAGATCGGGGGGTTTTCTTATTCGCGCCGTCGCGTGATAATTCGTTGCTGGGATACGCTTCGCTATCCCAGCCTACGCCCCTGGATTGCTTCGCTGCGCTCGCAATGACGCATTCCTGATCTCTAATATCTGTTCTCTGCTCTCTTCTCCCTGATAACCCCTCTCCCCCGCCCCTCTCCCGCAAGGGGAGAGGGGAGTTTCGTTCCTTCGCGACTTCGCGCCTTCGCGTGAGGCCAAAATGTCGCGGTTCGCTACGCTCACCACGACCTACGTGCTCTGATCCCTGACAACCCCATCCCCACCCCAGCCCTCCCCTTGAAGGGGAGGGAGCTTTCGTTCCTCCGCAGCTTCGCGCCTTCGCGTGCGATATCAGGGCGGGTTTGAAACCCGCCCCTACGAAATCTGATTCCTGATCCCTGACCTCTGATCTCTGATCGCGCCTTCGCGTGAGGCCAAAATGTCGCGGTTCGCTACGCTCACCACGACCTACGTGCTCTGATCCCTGAATCACCATTCTCCACGTACTCCGATCATGAATTGTGCGCCGCCGGTGGAGAAATCGGCGGCATGTTGGTAATCTTTGTTGAACACGTTATTGAAACGCGCGAACCAGGTCAGCGCAGCAACGCCGGCAAGCGGCGGTGTCCATTCGGCGACGAGGTTGACGACGCCGTAGCCGCCAAGTCGCACGGTGTTGGCGGCATCGTCGTAGCGCCGACCGCTGGCGACGAGGTTGACGGCGCTGTAAAACGCGCCGCTTGTTTTGCTGACGGTGATGCTGCCGTGCGTTTGCGCGCGACGCGGCAACCGACGCCCGGTCTCTTCGTTCTTCGGCGATTGTCGATCAATCGACCCGACAACACCGAAACCGTGAACATCGAGATGGGCGGATAAGGTCACGCCGCGAAGTTGTGCGCGGTCGATGTTTTCGGGACGACACACGCCGGTGTTGTGGCAGGTGTAAACGATCAGACCGCGAACGCGGTTGTCCCAGACGGTCGCGCGCCATTCGCCGCGCAACGCGCCCCTGTCAAAGGTGTGGCGCAAACCGGCTTCGATGGTTCGCCCTTTTTCCGGCGCAAGGTCGGGGTTGGCGTAGCCGGGGTAATAAAGGTCGTTGAACGTGGGCGCTCTGAAAGCCGTGGCCATGCCGGTGATGATTTGCCAGTTGGGCGCAATACGGTATCCGTAATCCAGGCCGCCGTTGGTTTCGCCGCCGTATTGTGAAGAACGGTCGTAACGTCCGGACAGTTGCAGCGAATGATTATCGTACCGCCAGCGATAACTGCCGGTGATGGAATCGGTGTTGCGCGTGTTGGCGTCGTAATCGGTATTGCTGTCGAGACGCTGTTCATCGCGTTCAAGCGCGAATAACAGTGAACTCCCGGTGATCCATGCGCTGAGATCGAATTCGTTTTGCAGCGCGTACTGGCGTTCGCGTGAACGGTAGCGATAGGTTTCGCCGAAACTCAAGGTTCGTGAATCGTTGCGCGTTTCCGAAAGCTGCCAGCGCGTTTGCCAGAGGTTTGTCAGACGATGCGAACTGGCAAGCCGCGCCAGTGAGAATTGCGTTCGGGTGCGGTCATCGTCGATGGGTCTGACATCAATTTGAGCGTCCACCGCTTTACGCAAGTACGCGAGCGTGATGTTGTGATCTTTATGGGGCACGAACTCCAGCGAAGCGTGTTGATGGTTGTTGCGATAGCCATCGCGGTCCGGGTTATAACTGTAATTATCGGGGTTCGTGATGATGTTGAAACCGCGACTATATTCAGCGCCCGCACCGACCGCCCAGCGAAAGAGGCCATAGGCGCCGGACGCGCGAGCGTTGCCGGTACAGGTGCGATCCGTGCCGCAGGCGGTATCGGCGATCAGCGACAACGGTTTTGATGAAGCCTTCTTTGTGAATATTTGAATGACGCCGCCCAGCGCATCGGCACCGTACAACATCGACGCAGCGCCGCGCAAAATTTCGATGCGCTCGATGACCGCCAGAGGAACGGCTTCAAGCGAAGATGCGCCGGTGGACAGCGATGCGGTGCGCACGCCATCTATCAGCACCAGAACGTGACCGCTGTTGCTGCCGCGTAGAAAAAGACTGGTGGCCGCGCCTGCGCCTCCGTAACGCGCAATTTCAACGCCGGGTTGACGCGCCAGCAGATCGGACAACGAAGCCGCGCCGCTTTGAGCGATGGTTTTTTCGTCGATCACCGTAAGGTCGGCCAGCGCGCCCTCAAGCGCAATGGGCGTTCGGGAGGTGGTAATCACGATGGTCAGCGGTTCTTCCACGTCCGGCGCGGGAGAAGAAGGCATTTGCGCCCACGCGAAAGATGAAAACAGCAGTCCCGTGATGGCGACCGAAGGTCTGGCAAACGAAACAAACATCGGTTCCTCTGAAAGGAAGATTATCTACGTTGCCGGAGGAGGCTCAGATCGGAGCTGCGCGAATAACGGACAGCCTCAAGGAAAACCGTGAGGAAAAACCTTAAGGCGCAGCTCAACGTCTTCGGCGACGCCCTCCGCATCGCAACGACCACAGTTTCATGAGGCCGGTCTCCGGGCTTGCCGGTTTTGACGATTCGCCTTCCCACGCCAGTGTAGTGTGCCGCCCATAACTGCACAAAATAAAACCGATGTATTCGCGCTCAGGGCAAGGCACAAACCGCAGCGATACCGGGTCGTATCGCGAGGATTTGCAACGCCGCCGTGGGCGCGAAGGCACGGTTTTATGTGCGGTTATGGGCGGCGCACTGCACTAAACGCAGTGGCTTGATGAATCGTCCACACCGGTTTACCGTTGCGGGGGCAGCCGCGGCTTTGACCGCGTTCCCGTTTCACCCTGGAAGTCGAACGACGCAGGGCACCTCATGAAGGGTGTAAGTATAGAAGATTGCATGAGAAAGCAACAGCCCCGCTTGGATGAATGGAGCGATTCTGCTAAAGATGTTTCATGTTGAGCATAAAACGGATTAGAATGATCTTGGGCGTCATCGGGGCGCTCCTCGAAAACAAACAGAGGCGATCAAACAGAGGCGATATGAGTGAGCTCGGTATCGGAGCGTGGATTTTTGCGCTGGCGCTTGTGGCTTTCGTCGTCGTGACGACGATCGGTTTTATCCGCCGTGCCCGACAGATGGAAAAAATGCAGTCGCTGATGGGATCCGACACGGTGTCGTTGCCCGGATGGACCGAGGGCGAAACCGTGCGCTTGCTGTCGTCCGCCGAACAACCCGGCTTCTACACACTGAAGCCGCGCTTCCTGAGCAGAATCGAAACCATCGCTTTTCATCATCTGAAAAGAGCGATGCCGCAACATGAAGTTCTGGCGCACGTCCGCCTTCTCGATCTTTTTCAGTTGACCGCGGAAGGAGAGGACGAAAAGTGGCTGGAAGCGTTCCGCCGGATCGCTTATCTCGATGTGAGTTTTGTCGTTTGCGACGGCGATATGGTGATCATCGCCGTGGTTGACCTTGAAAATCCGACCATCGCCGCAGACGAACGGCTAACGCGCCTGCATCAGGCCAAAAAACATGCGCTGCGAACAGCGCATGTGCGTTATATCTCGTTCGACCCACTGCACCCGCCAGCCGAGCAGGAACTGCGGCAAATGGTGCTGAGTCCGGAGACGATGGTTGCGTAGTAGGGGCGAAAAATCTTCCGCCCCTACACGACGCTACCCCCGGATTCTTCAAAACGGAATGTCGTCGTCGAAATCGTCAGCGCTCTTTCCTGCGCCGCCCGCCGGCGCGGCGGAGGCGCGCGGCGCTGACGATGATGATGAGGCGTTGTCGTTGAACGCGGCATCACTGGAACCACTGCGGTCGCCGCTGCCGATCATCTTCATGGTGTCGCCGACGATTTCGGTGGTGTAACGTTCGATGCCGTCTTTATCGGTCCACTTGCGCGTCTGCAAGCGTCCCTCGATATAAACCGGGCGACCTTTTTTCAGGTACTCGCCCGCAACTTCCGCTTGACGCCCGAACAGAACGACGCGATGCCATTCGGTGCGCTCCTGTTTTTCGCCGCTGGTTTTGTCGCGCCATTGGTCGCTGGTGGCGATGTTGAGATTGCACACGGCGCTGCCGTCGGTGGTGTAGCGCATTTCGGGGTCGCGTCCGAGGTTGCCGAGCAGAATGACTTTGTTGACTGAGGCCATGAGGGTTCCTTGTTCAGAAAGCAGTGAAAACAGGCATTATCCTACACTACCCTTCCGCTTGCGGGAGAGGTGGAAAACCTTTTAACCACGAAAGAGCATAGGCTGGGCTTTTCGTTCCCCTCTCCCGCTTGCGGGAGAGGTGGATAGTTTTCCTCGCGCCTTCGCGCAGAATGACAAGATTCTGATCCCTAATCCCTAATCCCTGATTCCTGATTCCTGACGTCCTGATTCCTGACGCCCTGATTCCTGCCCCCGCGGCGCCGTCAGGCTGGCGATGAGCCATACAAGGCTCAAGCCCAGACACAGCGCGAATACCGCCATTTCGCCCCAGTACTGCGCCAGCGCACCGCCCGCCGCCGCGCCGACGAACGCGCCCAGAAATTGCAGGCTCGAATAAACGCCGGTCGCCGTGCCTTTGAGCGCCACCGGCGCCTGTTTGGAAACCAGCGCCGGCAACGTCGCTTCGAGCAGGTTGAACGCGGTGAAAAACACCAGAAGCGCCACCACCAGCCAGATCAGGTTTTGTTGCGAAAACATCAGTAGCGCCTGCGCCAGTAGCAGGACGGCGATGGCGCCGCTGAACATCCAGCGCCCGTACTGCGGCTGGTCGATCCGGCGAACCGCCGGTATCATCAGCAGCACCGAGCCGATCAGCACCGGCAAGTACACCTGCCAGTGCGCCTCGGCGGGCAACCCGGCGGCGCGCAGGTCGAACGGGACTTGCACAAACAGCGCCATCAGGATGGCATGTAGCGACAAAATGCCGATATTGAGCCTTAACAGGTGCGGATCCATCAGCACTTTGTTGAAATCGCGCAGTTCGACCCGGCGGTCGTCCGACCTTTTTTGCGGCTCGGGAATGCGGTAGCGAACCACCGCGAGCGCCACCAGCGCCAGTACGCCGGTCAGCACGAAAATGCCGGGCACGCCGATCCAGTTTTTGAGCACCGGCCCCGCCATCAGCGACAGCGCGAACGTCGTGCCGATGGTGATGCCGATCACCGCCATCGCGCGGGTGCGCACTTCGGGGCGCGTGAGGTCGGCGGCCAGCGCGATCACCACGCCGGAAATCGCGCCCACGCCCTGCAAGGTTCGTCCGACCACCACCCAGAAGATGTCCGGCGCCCAGGCCGCGACGAAACTGCCGAGAGCAAAAATCAACAAACCAATATAAATCAATGGTTTACGACCAAAACGGTCGGATGCCCAGCCGAACGGCACTTGCAGCAACGCCTGCGTCAATCCGTAAATGCCGAGCGCTATCCCGATCCAGAGATGGCTGTCGCCGCCGGGTATCGTCTCGGCATAGAACGCAAACACCGGCAGGATGATGAACATCCCCATCATCCGCAGGCCGAAAATTCCGGCGAGATTGATGGTCGCGCTACGCTCGGTAGCGGTCATGGACGGGCGGGCAGATGATGCAGCGTTGGGCATGGGCTTAAGCCCTCCCCTTCAAGGGGAGGGTTGGGGTGGGGATGGGGTTTCTTTCCGAAGCAAAATGCACCCCATCACACAGAATCCAGAAACGTCTTTCCACGCGAAGGCGTAAAGACGCAAAGCAGTCCAGAAAAAGGTTTCGGGGCAACATAACACCGTATCGAAAAGCCGAAACGCAGTATAGTATCAGGTTCACCCTGCGATGGATGCGGGAACCACGAAAGCCACGAAAAGTATTTAAGGATGCGCTGACGAAGGATCGCGCTTCCAAAAAACAAAGATGGTTGCATCCCCTCTCCCGCTTGCGGGAGAGGGTGCCCTGAAGGGGCGGGAGAGGGAAAAATGAGAATTGAGCTGCGCCTCTCTGAATACGATAAAACTTTTTCGTGCCTTTCGTGGTTAATTTTATTCCCTCCCCTTCAAGGGGAGGGTCAGGGTGGGGATGGGTTTTTGTTTGCAGTGCACATTTAAACCAGAACCGCTCCCGACACGATTGCCTGAAGGGTGTCAAAAACTTTTTCGTGCCTTTCGTGTCTTTCGTGGTTAAAAAACATTTCAGAAATAGCTATTTATGGATTATTTACGGATTCGCGGCGCCCGCACCCACAACCTCAAAAACGTCAATCTCGATTTGCCGCGTCAGCAGTTGATCGTGATCACCGGCTTGTCCGGTTCCGGCAAAAGTTCGCTGGCGTTCGACACGCTGTACGCGGAAGGGCAGCGGCGCTACGTCGAATCGTTGTCGGCCTACGCGCGGCAATTTTTGCAGTTGATGGAAAAACCCGATGTCGATCTGATTGAAGGCTTGTCGCCGGCGATTTCGATTGAACAAAAAGCAGCGTCGCACAACCCGCGCTCGACGGTCGGCACCGTCACCGAAATCCACGATTACCTGCGTCTGCTCTACGCGCGTGTCGGCGAACCGCATTGTCCCGACCATCCCGAACAAAAGCTGGACGCGATGAGCGTTTCGCAAATGGTCGATGCGGTGCTGGCCTGGCCGGACGATACACGATTGATGATTCTGGCGCCGCTGATGGTCAACCGCAAAGGTGAGCACCACGATTTGATCGACGCACTGCGCGGTCAGGGTTTCGTGCGCGTTCGCGTCGATGGCACCGTCTATGAAATCGACGCGGTTCCGAAACTTGCGAAGAACACCAAACACACGTTGGAAGTCGTCGTTGATCGTCTCAAACTCAGCGCCGAATTCAAACAACGTCTTGCCGAATCGTTCGAGACCGCTTTGCGACACGGCGATTCGCGCGCCATCGCCGTCGATCTCGACAGCGGCAAAGAACATTTGTTCTCGGCGCGCTTCGCGTGCCCGATCTGCAATTACGCGCTCGCCGAACTGGAACCGCGAATGTTCTCATTCAACAATCCGGTCGGCGCCTGCCCGAAATGCGATGGCCTCGGCGCCATCACTTTCTTCGATCCGCAGCGCGTCGTCGCGTTTCCGCATCTGTCGCTCGCTTCCGGCGCGATCAAAAGTTGGGACAAGCGCAACCCATATTATTTTCAACTGCTGCAAGCACTGGCGAAGCACGCGAATTTCGATCTCGAAAAACCGTTCGAAAAACTGCCGGAGAAAATTCGCCATCTCGTGCTTTACGGCACCGGCAAAGAAGCGATCCCGTTTCCGTACACCAACGAACGCGGTCGCACCGTTATCCGCGAACACCCGTTCGAGGGCATCGTCAACACGCTCGAGCGCCGCTACCGCGACACCGATTCCGCCGCCGTGCGCGAAGAACTTGCAAAATATCTGAATGATAAGCCCTGCCCCGATTGTCACGGCTCGCGGCTGCGACGCGAAGCCTGCAACGTCAAAGTCGGCGACCGCGCCATTCATGAAATCAGCGGCGATTCGCTGAAAGACGCCACGCAATTTTTCAAGAACCTTCGCTTCAACGGACAACGCGCCCAGATCGCCGACAAGATCGTCAAAGAAATCACCGCGCGCCTGTCGTTCCTCAACGATGTCGGCCTCGAATACCTGTCGCTCGACCGCTCGGCGGAAACACTTTCCGGCGGCGAATCACAGCGCATCCGATTGGCCAGTCAGATCGGCTCCGGTTTGACCGGCGTGATGTACGTGCTCGATGAACCGTCGATCGGTTTGCATCAACGCGACAACGACCGCCTGCTCAAAACCCTGAAACACCTGCGCGATCTCGGCAATACCGTGATCGTCGTCGAACACGACGAAGACGCGATCCGCTCCGCCGACATGATCGTCGATATGGGGCCGGGCGCAGGAGAACACGGCGGCGAAGTCGTCGCGCAAGGAAAAGTCGAAGACCTCTGCAAAGAAAAGCGTTCGCTGACCGGACAATACCTTTCCGGCGAACGCAACATCGAAATACCGAAACATCGCCACGCGCCGAAAGACGACAAGTGGCTGACCTTGACCGGCGCGCGCGGCAACAACTTGAAAAACGTCACGCTGAACCTTCCGGTCGGCCTTTTCACCTGCGTCACCGGCGTTTCCGGTTCCGGCAAATCAACGCTTATCAACGACACACTTTACCGCGCCGTCGCCCACCACCTCTACGGCAGCGCACAAGCGCCGGCGCCTCACGACACCATCGCCGGGCTTGAACATTTCGACAAAGTGATCGACGTCGATCAATCGCCGATCGGTCGCACGCCGCGCTCCAATCCGGCAACCTACACCGGCCTCTTCACGCCGATCCGCGAACTGTTCGCGCAAGTCAAAGAATCGCGCGAACGCGGCTATGCGCCGGGGCGTTTCTCATTCAACGTCAAAGGCGGGCGCTGCGAAGCCTGCGAAGGCGATGGCGTCATCAAAGTCGAAATGCACTTCCTGCCCGACATCTACGTGCCGTGCGATTTGTGCAAAGGGCAGCGCTACAACCGCGAAACCCTCGAAATCCGCTACAAAGGAAAAAACATCCACGACGTGCTGTCGATGACCGTCGAACAAGCGCACGAATTCTTCGCGCCCGTGCCAAACGTCGAACGCAAACTGAAAACCCTGCTCGATGTCGGCCTCGGCTACATCACCCTGGGGCAGTCAGCAACAACCTTGTCCGGCGGCGAAGCCCAGCGCGTCAAACTGGCGCTCGAACTCTCCAAGCGCGACACCGGAAGAACACTCTACATCCTCGACGAACCCACCACCGGCCTGCACTTCCACGACATCGAACAACTCCTCGCCGTCCTCCACCGACTGCGCGACCACGGCAACACCATCGTCGTCATCGAACACAACCTCGACGTAATTAAAACCGCCGACTGGATCATTGATCTGGGGCCAGAAGGCGGCGATAACGGCGGAAAGCTCCTTGCTCAAGGAGCACCGGAGAACGTGGCGAAAGACAAGAAGAGTTTTACGGGGAAGTATTTGGCGTCGCATTTGCGCACCCAAGCCCCTCCACCCTGAGCCTTCTTATTCTTCAGCCGAAGATACGCTCGGAACCTCCGGTTCAGGATCGACAGGTATTACCCCCACTGGAACGCCCTCTTGATCCACCACCATCGTCATGAGAATAAAATCCATTCCCCTAATCGGTAAATAGCGATAGTCGCTCCCCACCCCCCCTTTTCTTTTAAGGAACATCTTTATCTCATCACGCGATTCAGGAATCGCCTTTTCTAATTCCTGAAGAAGGCGAGCCTTTTCAAGAATGTCTTCCTGTTTTTCTTGATAGGGGACATAGTATTCGGGAAAACTTTGGACGTCCGCGCCAGAAGATAAAGCAGAAAATAAAAGTTTTTGCTTCTCTTCTGGTGAGCTTGGCATCTCTACTGCTACGAAACGTGGCCCCCATAGCGGCAATTTTTGATATTCCGGTTTGGCTTTTTCCAAGCTCTCCTGAACGATTTCAGAAGCAGAAATTACTGCAAAATGATCAATTGCAAAAACCGTATAAACAGGGCGCGCAATCCACATCGTATGAAGTCCATACGCCAGCGCCATCACCTGAAGCGCGGCAATCACACTTAAATCAAATTTGAGCCCTTTTTTCCCGTGCTTATAAACAGCCAACGTCAATAACGGCCCAACAACAACATCCACGCCCACAATCAAAAAAAAGAGTTTGAGCCCCCCTGATAGCCGAAAATAAAAATCGGGATAAAAGACAAACCGAATGAAAACAAGCACAAGGAGTGCGATAGCGCAACTGATTGATAAGTGTATCGCTGCCGCTTGCCAACGACTTAGCCGCTTATCCGCCGTCATGACGGCTTGTTCGTCCATTACAATTCGTTTCACCAATCCACCTCGCATCTCAAGGCAATGCTCCAGATTGCGTTCTCAGATACGCGCGCCACTCGTGAAGCAAGGAAGTGGGGATTTGTGGAGTGATATCTATCTTTTCTCCAGAATCAGTCAATAAATCAAACGTGAAACTCTTTCCTGACCTAGTATCAATCCAATGTTTATAAAGCGCACTGGGGAAAACTTGCGTGTCAACCAAACCTAGCAAGTACGCTTGCTGAAAATCCAGATAGCGACGTTGATTTGGGGCTTGAATCGGAACTCCTTGCCAAATTTCAGGAATGCTCACGCCTAGGGTATGAAGCAATGTCGGCGCAATATCCATCTGCGAGATAGCCTGAGAAGATTGCAGCCCCCCCCCCCCC
>WQTW01000070.1 GCA_009786085.1 Pseudomonadota bacterium
GTAATTCACGCGAAGGCGCGAAAAAGGGCGTAGGGGCGCGATTTATCGCGCCCTGTTCATTCTCACGCTGAGACGCGGAGAACGCGGAGAAAAAACAATCTAACCGCAAAGAACGCATAGAGCGCAAAGAAAAAACCGTCATTCTGCGCGGCGCGAAGCGGCGTCGCAGAATCCAGAAAACACAGGGCGCGATAAATCGCGCCCCTACGCTCGCAATGACGCCACCTTTTTTTGCGTTCTTTGCGTTCTTTGCGGTTAATTCTTTTTCAACAAACCCCCGTCGGCTTCGCCGACACCCCCTTTGAAAAGGGGGCAAGGCGGGGGCTTTTCTTCTTCGCGGCTTCGCGGCTTCGCGTGAATATAAAAAGCCGTCATTGCGAGCGCAGCGAAGCAATCTAGCGATTTTTTTGTTGCGCACATTTTCTGGATTGCTTCGCTGCGCTCGCAATGACGCCACCTTTTTTTGCGTTCTTTGCGGTTAATCGTGTTTTTGATTCCCGGATGGCGCTTCGCTTATCCGGGCTACGCTTGCGGTGAAATGGTTTTCCTGATCCCTGACATCTGACATCTGACATCTGACCTCTGACATCTGACATCTACCCCCTGTCCCGCCGAAACCGCTCCACGAACGCCCCCAACGCGCTTTCTTCAATCGCTTCCCGCATTTCTCGCATCAGGCTGAGGTAGTAGTGCAGGTTGTGAATGGTCGCCAGCCGTGCGCCGAGGATTTCGTTGGCTTTTTGCAGGTGGTGCAAATAGGCGCGGGTGTAGTGGCGGCAGGTGACGCATTCGCAGGTGTCGTCGATGGGGCCGGTGTCGGTGCGGTGTCGGGCGTTGCGGATTTTGAGGTCGCCGAAGCGGGTGAAGAGCCAGCCGTTGCGCGCGTTGCGCGTCGGCATCACGCAGTCGAACATGTCGATTCCGGCGACGACACCGGCGACCAGGTCTTCCGGCGTTCCGACGCCCATCAGGTAGCGCGGGCGGTTTTCCGGCAATCGCGGCGCGATGTGGTCGAGCATGCGCAGCATGTCCTCTTTGGGTTCGCCGACGGACAGGCCGCCAATCGCGTAGCCGTGAAAGCCGATCTCGGTCAACGCCTGCAACGACTCGTCGCGCAAATCTTCGTACATGCCGCCCTGCACGATGCCGAACAGCGCGTTCGGGTTGCCGCCATCTTCAAACGCATTTTTCGACCGTTGCGCCCAGCGCATCGACAGCGCCATCGACGACGCCGCTTCCTGGCGCGTCGCCGGATACGGTGTGCATTCGTCGAACGCCATCACGATGTCGGAATTCAACACGCGCTGAATGTCCATCGACACTTCCGGCGTCAAAAGCATCCGGTCGCCGTTGATCGGCGACGAGAAGGTCACGCCTTCTTCGCGGATTTTGCGCAACGCGCCCAAGCTGAACACTTGAAAGCCGCCGGAGTCGGTCAGGATCGGTTTCGGCCAGTTCATGAAACGATGCAGTCCCTGATGCAGGCCGATCACTTCCAGCCCGGGACGCAACCACAAGTGAAAGGTGTTGCCGAGGATGATCTGCGCACCGTTGTCGATCAATTCGTCGGGCGCCATCGCTTTGACGGAGCCATAGGTGCCGACCGGCATGAAGATCGGCGTTTCGACGAGGCCATGCGTGAGTTGCAGGCGACCGCGACGAGCGCGACCGTCGGTGCGTAAAACGTCGAAGGCAAAGCTCATTTTCCCCTCGCCCCTTGTGAAAAGCAAAGCTCCGTCAGCTTCGCCGACACCCCCAGCAAACCCCCGTCCGCCTTCGGCGGCCACCCCCTTTGAAAAGGGGGCAAGGCGGGGGCTTGGGGCAAGCTGCACAAATGTGGCGTCATTCCCGCGAAAGCGGGAATCCAGAAAAAGCGTGCCCCACGATCTATACGGCACGCTTTCGTGTTTTTCGTGCCTTTCGTGGTTAAATGCTTTTCTTCGCGGTTAAACATGTTGCTCCAAAAGCATGGCGTCCCCGTAACTGAAAAAACGGTATTGTGCCTCAATCGCGTGCGCGTAGGCGGCGCACATGGTGTCGTATCCGGCGAACGCCGCAACCAGCATCAGCAGCGTCGAACCCGGCAGATGAAAATTGGTCAGCAAACGATCCACCACTTTGAAACGATAGCCGGGCGTGATGAACAGCGCCGTTTCGCCGCGACCGACACGCAGCGTCCCCGCATCATCCGCCGCCGACTCCAGCGCCCGCAAACTGGTCGTTCCCACCGCCACAACGCGAGCGCCGCGCGCGCGCGTCGCCGTGATCGCCGCCGCCGTCTCTTCCGAAATCTCGTACATCTCACGATGCATCACATGGCGCGACAAATCGTCATGCTGCACCGGCTGAAACGTCCCCGCGCCGACATGCAGTGTCACCGTCGCCCGCCGCACGCCTTGCGCGTCCAGCGCGGCGAGCAACGCCTCATCGAAATGCAATCCCGCCGTCGGTGCAGCGACCGCGCCCGGCACCCGCGCATACACCGTTTGATACCGCGCGTCGTCCGCGCCCTCTGCGGCGCGGCGAATGTACGGCGGCAACGGCATCTGCCCGTGTTCGTTCAGCCAGGCGACCAGATCGCCCGCTTTTTCAAACGGCCCCTCGAAGCGCACCTCGAAGAAACGATCCTGCCGACCCAGCACGACGGCGCGCGCCGCATCACCCATTGCACCCAACGCAATCACCGCGCCTTCGCTGGGCATGTGCGACGCCCGCATCTGCACCAGCGCGCTGTCGTCGCCGATCAGGCGCTCGATCAGCATCTCGACGCGCCCACCGCTGCCCGCCTTCTTCCCGAACAACCGCGCCTTGATGACCTTCGTGTCGTTGAACACCAGCAAATCGTCCGGCGCGATGAACTGCGGCAAATCCTTGATGGTGGCGTCCGTCAACTTTGGCGCACCGTTTTCCTTCGGAACAACATGCAGCAAACGACTGGCCGTCCGCTCCGGCAACGGATACTGCGCGATCAGCGACGGCGGCAGATCGAAGTCAAAATCGCTTCGCGTGAAGGTTCGCGGCGGCGGGCTGGAAACGGATTGGTCGGAAAGGGGCATGGTTGTATTTTACAGGACAGCATTCGTATCAGGACCACTCCCCTTGTGTAGATTCCTTACCTTCAAGGCATAGGTATCTACATAAGTATGGCGACATTTGCCCTGCTCCTCTCGCGTACCTCAAAAAGCGCCGCAGGCGCGTCACGTGAGTAACCGTCGGTGGAGCGCGAGCGTAGCGAGCGCGGAACCGGCGGACAGTCGATCCCAACATTCCTCAGCCCTGCAAGGGCTGAACCCCTCGTTCAGCCCCTGCGGGGCTGGGATGGTGAGATGTTCGCTTTCCGCCGGTTCCGCTCGCTACGCTCGCTCCACCGACGGTTACTCATATCACGCCCCTTCGGGGCTGCTTTTCTGTTTGTGTAAATACCTATGCCTTGAAGAGAACGGCTTCAGATGCCTTCTTCGCGCTTTCGTGTTTTTCGTGTTTTTCGTATTTTTCGTGCCTTTTCGTGGCTGAAGATTTTTCTTTGCGGTTAAAATGCTCTGCGACAGGAGCCAATTCATCATGGACGATCAGCAACGAATCCGCTACAGCCGCCACACCCTTCTAACCGAATGGGGAGCGGAGGCGCAGGCGAAATGCGCCGCCGCGCACGCCGTCGTCGTCGGCGTCGGCGGTCTGGGTTCCCCTGCCGCGCATTTCCTCGCGGCCTCCGGCGTCGGCACGATCACCTTGTGCGACAACGACGATGTCGAATTGACCAACATCCAGCGGCAAATGCTCTACGCCACCGCCGACGTCGGCCAGCGCAAAGTGGCGGCGGCGCGGGATCGGCTGCTGGCGGTCAACCCGACGATCACTGTTCACACCCGCGACGAGCGGATGGACGGTGCCGCGCTGGACAAACTCGTCCGCACCGCCGATGTCGTGCTCGACTGCACCGACAATTACAAAACGCGGCACGCGATCAACCGCGCTTGCGTCGCCGCCCGTGTGCCGCTGGTCTCGGGCGCGGTAATCCGCTTCGACGGACAAGTGACCGTGTTCGACGCCCGCAACGACGATTCACCGTGCTACCAGTGTCTGTTCAGTGAAAACGAAACGCTCGAAGAAGTGCGCGCCGCAACCCGAGGCGTTTTCGCGCCGCTGGTCGGCATCATCGGCACGACACAGGCGGCGGAAGCGCTGAAACTTTTGACCGGCATCGGCGAAGCGCTGACCGGACGTCTGCTGATTTTCGACGCGCTGGCGATGCGCTGGCAGACGGTGAACATCAAGCGGAAGCGGGATTGTCCGGTGTGCTCTGATCAGAAGTCAGAAGTCAGCGATCAGATATCAGTTGTCCGCGCGTAGCCCGGATAAGCGAAGCGCCATCCGGGAATCAAAAACACGATTAACCGCAAAGAACGCAAAAAGCGCAAAGAAAATTTCTCACGCGAAGGCACGAAGCCGCGAAGAAGGCACTTGAAGCCCTCCCCTTCAAGGGGAGGGTTGGGGTGGGGATGGGGTTATCAGACATCAACAGCCAGATATCAGATGTCCGTGCGTAGCCCGGATAAGCTGCGAAGAAAAACATTCCCCGCTTGCGGGAAAGGGGTAAAAGCGCTTTTTGCTTCCCGGATGACGCTTCGCTTATCCGGGCTACGCGTGCTGACATGAGCGCGGCTTGACGGCTAGACAGCACGGGAGTAGGATTTAATCCTATTCCAGCGGTTGGAGATTGCCATGCGAACCACCCAGCAAAGCCGATCCTTCCCGCGCCGTCACCGCCGAGCAAGTGCGCAAGCGCTTGGCGGCGGAAGCGTTTACTGCGGCTGAAAAAAAGGTGGCTTTCTTATAAAAGATTCCATCTGGTGTAAGGCCGATTTAACTGCTTCGCAAACGCAGCAATTCGTTCCTCAAGAAGATAAAAAGGCAAAACCATTGCGCTGTCATTTGAAAAAGCATCGTGCCATTCCAAAAGAGGCGTTTCCTCTTCGTACACAGACAAATGATCAAGAAGCTCCGGCTCCGCATGGCGCTCAGATAAAAAAGCCAGCTCTTTGAACAAGGCATTATCAAAAGCACATCTGATTTTTCTCGAAACAGGCCACAATGTGTTTGCGTCAGGCAAAAACTCTCCTGGTTGTATGTGTTTTAAATAGCAGTCAATAACATCCTCTTCCATTGAGGTTCCCTCGACGAAAAAGGCTGTTGCCTCCGGAAAAGTGTCGTGCAGTATTTCAAAGAAAACCGTAGAATCAACGCGCCCCCCGTCTATCACCCAATCATTGCTCGCGGTCACGTTTTCACCCCCTCTTTTTTCCGAGGTCATCGAACAACTCAGCGGCCATCGCAAAACGCCCACTGCGAGTCATTTCCTCGGCCTCGGCCATCGCCGCACGGGTTTCGGCGTTCGGCACTTTCATCGCTGAATTTTTGCCCCCATCCCCGCCTTCCCCCGCACGCGGGGGAAGGGGTTTGCGCTTTCGTGCTTTTTGCATCTTTCGTGTTTTTCGTGGTTAACGATTTTCTTCGCGCCTTCGCGTGAGACAGGTTTTATGGATTCTGCGACGTCGCTTTGCTCCGCGCAGAATGACGGGGCTCTGATTCCTGATTCCCGATACCTGATTCCTGTCACCCCAACAAAAACACCTTCTGCGCTTCCCAGCCTTCCTGCGGGTGGCGTTTGAATCCGGTTTTCACGAAGAACTGCCAGCGGCCTGTCACGTAGGCGGCCAGCACTGCCGCGTGGGCATTGATGTCGTGTTCGCGCGGCAGCCGGTCGGCCAGTTGCGCGACGCGCAGCGATTGGCGAAGCGCGGCTTCGAGCCGGTCGAAAAGCTGGTTGATCCGTTGTTGCAGGCGTTCGTTTTCGTGCACCAGCGCCTCGCCGGTCAGCACGCGGGTCATCCCGGGATTTTTTTCGGCGAAACTGAGCAGCATCGAAACGATTTGCTCGGCCTGCGCGTCGCCGTCCTCGCTGTCGGACTGGATTTTGTTGATCAGGGAAAACAGGGTGGTTTCGATGAATTCGATCAGCCCCTCATACATCTGCGCCTTGCTGGCGAAGTGGCGGTACAGCGCCGCTTCGGAAACATGGAGTTGCTCTGCCAGCGCCGCCGTGGTGATTTTTTCAGCGCGCGGATTTTCCAGCATGCCCGCCAGCGTTTGCAGAATTTGCCCGCGCCGCTCTCCCTGTCGTCCTGCCATGGCTTTCCCTTTCTTTTACCGCCGCACTTCGTTCATTGGTCGGTTTCTGCCTCTGAGTAAATCTGGGTGCCCACGCCGCTGTCGGTCAGCAGTTCCAGCAGCAGCGCGTGCGGCACTCGCCCGTCGATGATGTGCGCGCTCTTGACACCGCGTTTGACGGCATCGACCGCCGAACCGATTTTGGGCAGCATGCCGCCGTGAATGGTGCCGTCCTCGAACAGCGCGTCGATCTGCGCAGCGGTCAGCCCGGTCAGCAAATTACCTTTCTGATCGAGTACGCCGGCGGTGTTGGTCATCATGATCAGCTTTTCCGCCGCCAACTGTTCGGCGAGTTTCCCCGCGACCAGATCGGCGTTGATGTTGTACGCTTCGCTGTCTTTGCCCATCCCGATCGGCGCGACCACCGGAATGAAATTGCGCGAGATCAGCAGGTCGAGCAGTTCCGGCTCGATTCTCTCGATTTCGCCGACCAGCCCGATGTCCAGATCAAAGCCGCTCAGTTTGTCCTTGAGCTTCATTTTCCGCGCCCGGATCATTTTTCCGTCCTGCCCGGTCAGGCCGACGGCGCGACCGCCGTGACGGTTGATCAGCGCGACGATTTCCTGATTCAATTCGCCGAGCACCATTTCGACGACGGTCATCACACGCTCATCGGTGATCCGCATTCCCTGCACAAACGCGCTCTCGATTTTCATTTTTTCGAGCAGTTCGCCGATCTGCGGGCCGCCGCCGTGGACGATCACCGGATTCATACCGATCAGTTTCAGCATCACGACATCGCGCGCGAATCCGGCTTTGAGCGCGGGATCGACCATCGCATTGCCGCCGTATTTGATGACGATCGTGCAACCGTGGAATTGTTGAATGTAGGGCAGCGCCTCGGCAAGCACATCGGCTTTGAGGGCGGGAGAAAGCGTTTCGGATGTCGTCATGGCCAGCGCGGGCAAAGAAAAAAGAAAGCGACAGGAAAGCCCTGTCATCGGTTGCGATTGTACATCAGGATCAGATGTCAGCGGTCAGAAGTCAGAATAACGCCCCGCCGCGCTTCTGATTTCTGATTTCTGATTTCTGATTTCTGATTTCTGATTTCTGATTTCTGACTTCTGACTTCTGACATCTGACTTCTGACATCTGACATCTGATACTCCGGAATCCAGCCTTTCAGCCATTCGCGCAGTGTTTCGAGATCGGGCAGCGTCTGGTCGTTTTCGCAATGCGCGATGATTTCTTCGATCAGTCCGCCGGGAACCTGCCGCGCCTGCGCGACTTTGATTTTCGGGTGCGGCGTCGGGCGGCCTTCTTCTCCGTCCGTCAGCAGTTCTTCGTGCAGCTTTTCGCCGGCGCGCAGGCCGGTGAATTCGATTTTGACTTGTTCGGGATCAGCGCCCGACAGCCGGATCATGTTGCGCGCCAGATCGACGATCCGGATCGGTTCGCCCATGTCCAGCACCATGATGTCGCCGCCGGAACCCTGCAATCCTGCCTGTAACACCAACCCCACCGCTTCGGGAATCGACATGAAGTAACGGGTGATTTCCGGATGCGTGACCGTCACCGGCCCGCCGCGAGCGATCTGCGCCTGAAACCTGGGGATCACGCTGCCCGCGCTGTTCAGCACGTTGCCGAAGCGCACCATCACGAATTGCGTCGCGCCATCCTGCATCCACTGACACACCATTTCGGCAAGCCGTTTGGACGCGCCCATCACCGACCCCGGGTTGACCGCTTTGTCGGTCGAAATCAGCACGAATTTGGCGACGCCGGCCTTCGCCGCCGCCTGTCCCAGAACGAAGGTTCCGTAGGCGTTGTTGCGCACCGCCTGCCAAGCATTGCCGGCATCTTCCATCAGCGGCACATGTTTGTACGCCGCCGCGTGAAAAATCACGTCCGGCTTGAAGCGCGAAAGCACCGCCGACATCAGCGCCGCATCTTTGACATCGCCGACCTGCGCGACCAAACGGGTTTTCTCCGCCGATGCCGAACGCTCGCCGCTCGTTTTGCTAAGTGCGTCAGAAAAAACGTCGTAAAGCGCCGCTTCGGAAATATCGAGCAGCACCAGCGTCGCGGGTTGATAGCGCAGAATTTGCCGACACAGTTCACTGCCGATCGAGCCGCCCGCGCCGGTCACCAGCACAACCCGACCGCCCAACCAATCGGCCAGTCCGGGCATATCGAGCAACACCGGCTCGCGCCCGAGCAAATCTTCGACATCGAGATTGCGCCAAGTGGTCAGTTGCGTACCGGCCAGCAGGTCTTCGTACGTCGGCACCGTCAACGCTTTGACGCCGACCTCCAGACACATTTCGCTGACCTGTCGGCGAATCCGGTGGTTGGCCGATGGCAACGCCAGCACCACTTTGAACACGTTATAACGCTTCACCCAATGCGCCAGCTCGTCGATGCCACCCAAGACCTGCACCCCATGCACGCGACGGTGCTGTTTCCTGATGTCGTCGTCGAGAAAACCGACGATGCGCCATTCGCGGCTGCCCGCCAGCGCCTCGGCCAGCCGTACACCGGCAGCACCGGCGCCCAGCACCAGAATCGGCTCGCCCAGCGCGGTCAGCGGACTGAACAGCCGCGCCTCGCGCCACATCCGGTAAACAAAGCGGCTGCCCGCCATCAGGAAGGTCAGCAGGATCGGGTAGAGGATCAACACCGTGCGCGGCACCGTGACCGGGGTTTGCACCAGCATCAGCACCACCGGGATTGCCAGCGCCCCCAATCCGGCGGACAACGCGATCCGTCTCAAATCATCGAGACTGGCGTAGCGCCACAGGCCGCGATACAAACCGATCGCCACAAAGACCGCCGTCTGCACCGGAATCACCCAGACCAGCGTCTGGCGCAGCCCCTCCCAATCCATCGGCAGCGAACCCAATGAGAAACGCAGCCCATAAACCGCCCACCATGCGGCCATGGCGGCAACAATGTCGTGAAAAAATGCGAACCAAGCCCGTCCGCGGGGAATTCGCGCCATGAGATTTTTAGCTTTTCACTCTCCGTTTGTTCCAATGATAGTCGATGACCGCGAAGAACCCCAAATGAACCAGCATCCAGGTCAGCAACGCCATCTCCCCCATCTCCGGCGCGTTGACCGCGCAAACCCCCGCCGTTCCGGCGCAACCGACCATCAACACCGCATAAACCGCCAGCGTGCCGCGATGACCGGCGCCCATTTGCAATAAGCGCTGATAATAATGCGTCTTGTGTCCCTCCCAGACTTTTTCCCGCCGCCACGCGCGGCGAAGCAGCGTGACCGTCGCGTCCAGAACGAACGGCAAAAAGACCAGCACCGGAAACCAAAACCCCCAGGCCTGCTCGGCGACGCCCCACCAGCCGAACACTGCGCCGAGAAACCCCAGCGGCACCGCGCCGACATCCCCGATAAACATCCGCGCCGGCGGTAGATTGACCGCCAGCAATGGCGCCAGCGCCGCCACGCCGACCAGCGGCAACCACCACCAACCCAGCCCAATCGCATAACCGGCTCCGGCGTACGCCGTCAGCCCGACCAGCGCCATCGTCGCCGCCAGCCCGTCGCTGCCGTCCATGAAATTGAAAAGATTGCACATCCAGACCGTTGACAGCACCAGAACGGCGCCGGACACCCACCAGGGAACAGCAGAAAAATCGAGCGCCTTCCCGGATGTGAGCGCCCACAAACTCACCGCCGCCGCCAATGCCGCCGCCGCCTGAACCAGCAACCGCCAGCGCGCCGACACGCCACGACAATCGTCCCAAAACGACACCGCCGCTATCGCCGCCCAGCCGCAGAAAAGCAAGGCCGAGAACAGGATGCCTTCCGCAGAAACGCCCCCCGGGACAGCGCCGGACACACCGATCCAGCCGATCCCGGCCAGCCAGCCAGCCCACAGCATCAGCGCCGCCACCCGCGGAATCGGCTTGTCATGAAGCGACCGCGCGTTGGGCTGTGCGTGTGGTAAAAATGCAACAGCTTTGGTCAATCCGGCTCCCAGCGCCGCCGACATCAGGAACGCGATCAACATCCCGCAAATCAGGTTTTCCGTATCAATACTCACTTTTGCCTTTCCATTCGCATTCGCATCACTATTTTAATAAAGTTCACGCATGATCAGAAAGACATGAGAACGATTTATCTTTCATGATTTATGCCAACATTCTCACGCTTTCTCTCGCCGCCCCTGTTGCTTATGAACAACATTTACAGCAAGATTTCGTCTTGTTCGTCGCTGTTGCTTGCCTCATCCCAGCCGCTCTTGGCACAATGCAAACAACTTCTCAGTACTCAGAGAAGGTTTTTAATGATGGCGGGCGTATTTGTACAATAACCTTGCCAATTTTATCTGTTAGAGGAGAGATTTTCATGAAAAAGAAACTCGTCGCGATTGCTGTAGCTGGCCTGCTGGCCGCACCTTTGGCGCACGCGCAAACTGCGAACGTCACGATTTATGGTCGTATCAACATGGACTTGGACTTCATCAGTTCGACTCAGGATAGCAAGCTCGGTAAGATTCAGCGGGTCAGCTCCAACGCATCACGTATCGGTTTCAGAGGAACCGAGTCGCTGGGCGGTGGTCTGAACGCGATTTTCCAAATCGAGTCGCAGTTCCAGGGTGATGGCGTTTATGGCGGCAAGCAAGGTTTGATCGGTTCGCGTGACACGTGGCTCGGCCTGCAAGGCGGCTGGGGTGCTGTCAAGATCGGTCACATGCTGACCCCGTATGATGCGATTCAACCCATCTTCGGTAATGCGCCGAACGGCGGCCCGGTCACCATCCTGTCAACCGCAGGTCTGTGGGGACAGTGGGGCTTGGCTAACGCGAACGGTGGCTTCGGTCAGCGTTTGGAAAACGCCGTCCGTTATGACTCGCCGAAGATCGCTGGCTTCCAGGGCATGTTGCAATATTCGACCAAAGAAATGGCGAGCAACAATGGCTGGAACGGTGGCCTTGGCCTGTTCTATGATAACGCCGGTCTGCAAGTCGCGGCTGCGTATGAAACCAACCAGGAATATCGTGCGGTTGATATGAACGACCACGCGCTGACCCTGACGGCTGCTTACAAGTTTGGCGCCTTCCGTCCGGCAGTGGTGTATGAATACATCAAGTACGAAGTCGCTGGTGGCAACCTGAAGCGTCACATGTACGGTGCCAGCCTGACGGCTGACCTGGGTCCTGGCAAGCTGTATGGCGCGATCCTTCTTGCTGACAAAGGCAAAGGCGCGACCGGCGCCAAAGTCGGTAACATCGCTCAAGGCAAAGACACCGGCGCTACGATGTACAACCTGAGCTACACCTATGACCTGTCGAAGCGGACCTCCGCCTACGTCGGTTATATCTACATCGACAACAAGGACAGAGCGACTTACACCTTCGGTATGAATGGACACGGCACCGGCGTCAAACCGGGATTGACCCAACAAGGTCTGATCCTCGGCGCTGTGCACAACTTCTAAGAAGGCACGACGTAACGAATTCCGTTTTTACGGAACACCAACAGCAAAGACGGGCCCCGAAAGGGGCTCGTTTTATTTATGGGATCAGAAAAACCTTTTAACCACGAAAGACACGAAAAGCACGAAAAAGGTTTTCCTCACGCGAGGCCACGAAGAGGAAAAGCCCCCCCCCCCCCCCCC
>WQTW01000071.1 GCA_009786085.1 Pseudomonadota bacterium
GCGAGAGGCAGCATAGAAAACAAAATCTTCTATTTGAAGTCAAGGGGTTACAGTACATGATGAACAGAAATTATGATGCCGGAAATGTGATATAGAGACAGGGCTCTGCCGGGGGACTCACCAAGGTTTGACCTTTACGACGGTCAGTGCGAATTTCTGATCTCTGCCAAGAGAAAGGAGATTCACAATGAAAGAATACCAGAGTCTGAGTNACACGAGATGGGATTGCAAGTATCATGTGGTTTTCATACCGAAGAGGCGCAAGAAACGGGTATTTGGNACGCTTCGTCGGCACTTGGGCGAGTTGTTTCATGAATTGGCCACGCACAAGGAGTCGCGGATAGTGGAAGGGCACTTGATGGCGGATCACGTTCACATGTGCATCAGTATTCCGCCGAAGTATGCGGTGTCGAATGTGGTCGGGTACCTCAAAGGGAAGAGTGCGAGACAGATTGCGCGCAAGTACGGTGGTCGACAGAAGAACTTCACCGGCGAGCACTTCTGGGCGAGAGGGTACTTTGTTTCGACGGTTGGGTTGGACGAGAACATTGTACGAGCGTACATCCGCAATCAGGAAGAAGAGGATGCTCGCTACGAGCAGATGAAGTTGGAAATAGGGTAGCCGCCAAGGGCGGCTCACGGTTTCATGAGCGCCTTTGAGGCGCTCACAATTTCAAGCCACCGGCTTTGCCGGTGGTTCCTGACAAGATTTGCGAGACCGCGTTTTAGGTGCGCTGGAGCGCGGAGAGCGCCCCAGCGACATTGCACGGCGTTTTGAAGTCAGCCGCGTCTGGGTCTACGATGTCAGGAACCGTTTTCGTGATCGGGGTGAGCGTTGCAGCTACCGGGTTGGGGGATATCGCCAGTCACGTATCGCCGACCTGGAGATGCGCATTCGATGCTGATTGGCAACGCGCCAATTGGTGGAGGCACGACAGCGGCGACGCCCGTTCCTGTGAACGGCGCTTGGGGTATGGCTGCGATGATCCTGTTGGTGGCCGGTTTGGGCGCGGCAGGGTGGTCGAGGCGTCATCGCCGAACGTTGGGTTGAAAAAGGAACGGTAAAAAGGGGGGCGAAAGCCCCTTTTTTCATGCTTGAACACACGATCTCGCGCCATGAAGTTTACCCGATAGGCTCCTGCCCCGTTATAATTCGCAGGCTATGGGTTTGCTTTATACACTTGGTCTGAACCACACGACGGCGCCGTTGGAGGTCCGCGAGAGGGTTGCGTTTTCGCCGGATGCGATCAGCACGGCGTTGCGTGATCTGCTGGGTCGGCGTCAGGTCAAGGAGGCGGCGATTCTGTCCACCTGCAACCGCACGGAGGTGTATTGCCGTGGCGGCGCACCGGAGGAGGTGGCGCACTGGCTCGAGGATGTTCACCGGCTTCCTCAGCGGACGTTGGAGCCGCATCTTTATACGCTGAAGAAGGACGAAGCGGTGACGCATGCGTTCCGGGTGGCGTGCGGATTGGATTCGATGGTGCTGGGCGAACCGCAGATTCTGGGGCAGATGAAGCAGGCTGTTCGCTCTGCCGAGGCCGCCGGAACGCTGGGGCTGGTGCTCAACCGGCTGTTTCAGCATACGTTCGCGGTGGCCAAAGACGTTCGCACACATACCGATATCGGCAGCGCGTCGATTTCGATGGCGGCGGCGGCAGTGAAGTTGGCCGAACGGATTTTTCCGTCGATTTCCGAACAGAATTTGTTGCTGATCGGCGCCGGCGAGATGATCGAACTGGCGGCGGCGCATTTCGCGGCGCGTAAACCCAAGTCGATCATGGTGGCGAACCGGACGATCGAGCGTGGCCGCGAATTGGCGGCGCGGCTCAACGCCGATGCGATCACGTTGAACGAAATTCCTGATCGTCTGGCGCAGTTCGACATGATCGTCACCTGTACGGCGTCGCCGTTGCCGATTCTCGGCAAGGGATTGGTCGAGCGGGTCATCAAGGCGCGGCGACATGCGCCGATTTTCATGGTCGATCTGGCGGTGCCGCGCGATATTGAAAAAGAAGTCGGTCGTCTCGACGATGTTTTTCTTTACAGCCTCGATGATTTGTCCGAGATCATCCAGAGCAATTTGCAGGTGCGGCGCGAAGCGATTGTTCAGGCCGAGGAGATGGTGTCGGCGCAGGCGCTGGAATTTTTGCGTTGGCTGGAAGGCCGTTCGGTCGTGCCGACGATCAATGCGTTGCAAAATTACCACGAGACCTTGCGCCAGAAAGAACTGGAACGGGCGCGTCGGTTGCTGGCCAACGGCACGCCGCCCGAAGAAGTGATGGAAGCGTTGACCCGTGGTCTTGTGAACAAGTGTCTGCATGCGCCGTTGCAAATGCTGAACCGCGCCAAAGACGATGAACGTACCGATCTGGCGGCGCTTTATCAGCGGATTTATCAGCTTCCTGAACAGGACGCGTCGTTGGGGTGAGTGGCCTTTTGCCAGGAGCGAAGCCTGGCGGGAACCCCAACGGGTCTGTCTTACGCGAAGGCGCGAAAGAAACCCCATCCCCACAGCCCTCTCCCCCGCCCCTCTCCCGCAAGCGGGAGAGGGGAGAATAGTGAAGGGGAGGGGGCTTTCAGTTTCTTCGCGGCTTTGCGCCTTCGCGTGAGATATTCTTTGCGCTCTATGCGTTCTTTGCGGTTAAAATGTTTTTTCTGAGACACACTATGAAAACCTCGCTGAAACAAAAATTACAACAACTGGAAAACCGCCTGACGGAGATCGATGCATTGTTGTCACAACCCGATGCGGCGGGCGATATGAACCGTTTTCGCGAGTTGTCGAAAGAGCGTTCCGATATTGAGCCGGTGGTGGCGTTGTACCGCGATTATCGCCGCGCCGAAGACGATTGGCGCACAGCGCGCGACGCGATGGACGATCCGGCGATGCGCGAATTCATGGAAGAAGAATCGCAGCAGGCGCAAAGCCGGATGGAGGCCTTAGCGGATGCGCTGCAAGTCGCGTTATTACCGAAAGACGCCAGCGATGAGCGCAACGTCTTTCTTGAAATCCGTGCGGGCACCGGCGGCGACGAATCAGCGTTGTTCGCCGGCAGTCTTTTCAGAATGTACACGCGCTACGCCGAGCGGCAGCGCTGGAATGTGGAACTGGTGTCGGTGTCGGAATCGGAATTGGGCGGTTATAAAGAAGTGATCGCCCGTATCGAGGGCAGCGGTGCTTATGCGCGTCTGAAATTTGAATCCGGCGGACACCGCGTTCAGCGCGTGCCGGAAACTGAAGCGCAAGGGCGTATTCACACCTCGGCGTGTACGGTGGCGGTGATGCCGGAGGCCGACCCGATTGCCGATATCGAAATCAATCCTGCCGATCTGCGCATCGACACGTTTCGCGCGTCCGGCGCGGGCGGGCAGCACGTCAATAAAACCGATTCGGCAGTACGTATCACCCATTTACCGACCGGGCTGGTTGTTGAATGTCAGGACGACCGTTCGCAGCATCGCAATCGGGCGCAGGCGATGGCGGTGTTGGCGTCGCGTTTGCTGGAACGCGAGCGGCAAGCGCGTAACCAGAAAGAGGCAAGCATGCGCAAGAGCCTGATCGGTTCGGGCGACCGTAGCGAACGCATCCGCACGTACAATTTTCCGCAAGGCCGCGTGACCGACCATCGGATCAATCTGACGCTGTACAAAATCGAAGCGATCATGGACGGCGACCTCGATGAAATGATCGACGTGCTGACGCAGGAATTCCAGGCGGAGCAACTGGCTTCGCTCGGCGAGGAAAGCTGATTTTGGTTTTTTAACCACGAAAGTCACGAAAGGCTCTTTTGAAATATGAGTGGGTTGTGTGGCTGGACATCTCACGCGAAGGCGCGAAGCCGCGAAGGGAGGCTCCCTCCCCTTCAAGGGGAGGGTTGGGGTGGGGATGGGGTTGTCAGATAGCAGGTCTCAGAGGCCGGGAGCGAAAAGCGTGAAGAAAAGATTTCGTGCTTTTCATGGTTAAAAGCTTTTTTGATGCAAATGGGAAATGAAACGGTGTCGCTGTCGCAATGGAGCCGGGCTTCGGGATTGCCGCCTTCGGAAGCGCGGGCGCTTTTGAGCCATGTTTTGCAGGTGACGCCGGCGTGGATTATTGCGCACGATGAAGTCACGCTCGATGAAGCATCGAAACATTGCCTCGATGCGCTCGCAGATCGGCGACGACGGGGTGAACCGATGGCTTATCTCGTCGGTGAGAAAGAGTTTTGGGGCATGATGTTCAAAGTGACGCCGGATGTTTTGATTCCGCGCCCCGAGACGGAAACGCTGGTCGAAACCGCGTTGCGATACCTTCCAGCAGGCGTTCCAAATGAGCAAGAAACGCGCGTACTCGATCTCGGCACAGGTTCCGGCGCGATCGCCATCGCCATCGCGCATGAGCGGTCATACGCTCACATCTGCGCGGCGGATGTTTCGGCAGCGGCGTTGCGTCTGGCCGGGGAAAACGCGGCGCGTTTGTTGCGAGAGGACGCTGCTCGTATCACCTGGTGTTTGTCGGACTGGTTCGCGGCGATTCCTGAACCGCGACAGGATGCGGAACGGTTTTCCGTGATTGTCAGCAACCCGCCCTACGTTGCGGCGGGGGACACGCATCTGGATGAGGGCGATCTTCGCTTCGAGCCGTATGGCGCATTGGTCGGCGGTGTTTCGGGCTGGGAGGCGTTGCAAACCATCACGCAACAAGCGCCGACGTATTTACGACCGGGCGGCGTTTTGCTGATGGAGCACGGCTACGATCAGAGCGATGTGGTGAAAACGTTGCTGCGCGACGCCGGATTCACGCAATGCGAAACAGTGTGTGATCTCGCCGGTGTACCGAGGGTGACGTTGGGACGGTTGTAAGCCGATTATTGAGCAGACTCAATATAAAAGTTCTTGACCCATATCACTTCGCAAGCGCCTTCGCCAGTGTCGTCGCGTGTCAACGAGCTTTGAATGTTCCAGCCGTTGGATCGTTCGATTCTGACAAGATAACCATCGATATTGATAATCTGACCCCGCCGAGCCTCTTTTATGGACGAAGCGATGGATTCGCTGGCGGGAACCAGATGCATGTTGGCGCTGTGTGTTTCGATGTCCCGGTGCGGAATGGGATATTCGTTAACAACCCAAAAGTAGAAGCGGTTTCTTTGCGAAATACGTATTTTGTCGAGGACGGCGCTGTCCGACATTGGTCCCCATCCAAGCGCAAGATCGACAGGTATCAGATCGCCGTTTGCTTCACTATGATAATCGCGGCGACTCAATACCCTGGCGCGAATTTTGAAGGTTGCCAGCGGGGTGATTACAGCATCGCCTTTCTGGAAGGCGGCGGCGGCAGTTTCTTCTTGACGTGGCGCCTCGGCGACAAGAACGCCCGGAGCATGAGACAGTGAGCGTTTGTTCCATGCGTTATATCCTTGCCAGGCGACAAGGATAAGCAAAGCCAGAAAGAACAGCCGCCGTATCAATACCGCCCCTGCTGCTTATAGAGGTAGTTGGTCAATTCGGCCTGCTGCATGGACAGCCGGTACTGAACCTGATGGGCAACGCGCAGGATCGCCCGCATCACGTTATAGACGATACGAGGGTCTTTATCCAGCAAGGTTTCCAGTTTGGTGCGGCTTAACGTGAAGGTTTGTGTCGGCGCCAACGCGACCAACGAAGCATAGCGTGCGGCATTGTCCATGAAGCCCAGTTCACCGGCGAAGTTGCCGACGGTGATCGTGTTGAGCAGTTCCTGATCGGGCGTGCCGAAATTCTTGATAATGCCGAGCGAACCTTTGACGACGACTTGCAGGTTTTCGTCAGACGTTCGTTCACGAACCAGAACGTCTCCCTCCTGATAATCGTGCATCTCAATGAGGGAGGCCAATATTTTGCACTGCTCGGGGTTGAGTTCGGTCGCCAGTTTGCTTTGGCTGAGAACTTCAAAACGCACATCGTTCATGATCAACACCTTTTGAAAAAGAAAGCGAAAAATGTATCAGCGCGCGAGCGCAAAAAGTGATCATACCTGAGAATCAGGCAATATTGAAATAACAAAATGAAGGCAGTAAACCGCAATGAAAAAAGGGTTATAGCGGGTCACATGAACCTTTATGCTTCGTTGACTTCGCCTTACCGCACGGCTTGTACCGTCTTCGGCTCGCCGCCTCGTCTAAAAATGGATGCGGTTCGCTGTGATGGAAAAACAAAACGGCGTCAACCATGAGGTGACGCCGTAAAGTGATCGCTTGAAGAATTGCCCGCACAGTGAACATGGGCAATGAGTGGGCAATGAGTGGGCAATGAGCGGCATCCGTTTTTTCAGATTCCGCCATGCCGGACTCAATAGAGTTTCGGCGGCAGTTGCTGGCTGCGCAGGCGCTTGTGATGGCGCTTGGCGGCAGCGGCTTTTTTGCGTTTGCGTTCGGAGGTCGGCTTTTCGTAGAACTCACGGGCGCGCAGCTCGGTGAGCAGGCCGGTTTTTTCGATGGTGCGCTTGAAGCGGCGCAAAGCGGCTTCGAACGGTTCGTTTTCGCGGACGCGGACGTTAGGCATGTGAATCAGAATCCTTTGTAAAAAATGGGCTTAGCCCGAAATTGGCGGAAATATAAAATTATAACGTCTTTACGGCGGAAGAGTAAAGCGGCGCAACCGTCCGGCAGCGGGAAGTTGTGCTGACGCAACACAAAGGGCGACACAAAGGGCGATTAAACCCATTTGGCATGGCAGCGAGACACCTGCGCTTCCAAGCGAGACCATTCCCCTAAACCCGGGAGGGGCATACAATGCGATGCAGCCGATGATGCAACTGACGACGCAACCAACAAGGCAACTGACGTTGCAGCCAACTGAGGAGAAAGGGAAATCATGACACGTAGAATAATAGGGGTAGAGGAGCGGCCACCGTTGCTGGAAATGCTGCCGCTGAGTTGTCAGCACTTGTTCGCGATGTTTGGGGCGACGGTTCTGGTGCCGATTCTGTTCGGGGTCAATCCGGCGACGGTGTTGTTGTTCAACGGTATCGGGACGATTCTGTATCTGATCATCTGCAAAGGGCGGATTCCGGCGTATCTGGGGTCGAGTTTCGCGTTTTTGTCGCCGGTGCTTTTGATTCTGCCGGTTTACGGTTACGAGGCGGCGCTGGGCGGGTTCATCGTGGTCGGCGCGGTGTTTTGTCTGGTATCGCTGATTGTCGCCAAGGTCGGTATCGGCTGGATCAAGGTGGTGTTTCCGCCGGCGGCGATGGGCGCGATTGTGGCGGTGATCGGGCTTGAACTGGCGGGGGTGGCCGCCGAAATGGCAGGGCTGCTGCCGAAAGCGGGCGAGGTCGCCGATCCGGCGGTGGTGACGATTTCATTGTTTACGCTGGCGGTGACGGTGCTGGTATCGGTCGTGTTTCGCGGTTTTCTGGCGATTATTCCGGTGCTGATCGGTGTGCTGGCCGGTTACACGCTGGCGTTTTTCATGGGCAAGGTGGATTTCACGCCGGTCGCCAATGCGGCCTGGTTTGCGTTGCCGACGTTTTATACGCCGAAGTTTGAATGGATCGTGATTCTCACGATTTTGCCGGCGGCGCTGGTGGTGGTCGCCGAACATATCGGGCACTTGATCGTGACCGCCAATATCGTCGGCAAGGATTTGATGCGTGAGCCGGGGCTGCACCGTTCGATGCTCGGCAACGGGCTGTCAACCATGCTGTCCGGCTTTTTCGGCTCGTCGCCGAATACGACGTACGGCGAAAACATCGGCGTGCTGGCGATTTCCAAAGTCTATAGCACCTGGGTGATCGGCGGCGCGGCGGTGCTGGCGATCATGTTGTCGTGCGCCGGCAAACTGGCGGCGGTGATTCAGGTGATTCCGGTGCCGGTGATGGGCGGCGTGTCGCTGCTGCTGTTCGGCATCATCGGCGCTTCGGGCATTCGGGTGCTGGTCGATGCCAAAGTCGATTACAGCAAGGCGCAAAACCTGATCCTGACTTCGGTGGTGCTGATCGTCGGCGTCTCCGGCGCCAAATTGCACATGGGCGCGGTCGAGTTGAAGGGGATGGCGCTGGCGACGGTGATCGGCGTCGGCATGAGCCTGATTTTCAAGGGGATTGAAAAGCTGCGCGGCGAGGAAGCGGCCGCGGCAGATTAAGCGTACTTCATGCGATAATCGCATTCTCGAAAGTTTAAATGGGTTACACGATGGCAAACGAAAAAAGCAAGGCGGACGAAAAAGGCAGGGCGGAAGAAAAAAGCGGCGGCGAGAAGGTCAAAGCTCTGGCGGCGGCGCTTGCGCAGATCGAAAAGCAGTTCGGCAAAGGCTCGATCATGAAAATGGGCGAGTCGCAGATTCAGTCCGATTTGCAGGTGATCCCGACCGGTTCGCTGGGGCTGGACATCGCGCTCGGCGCCGGCGGTTTGCCGCGCGGTCGCGTGGTGGAGGTCTATGGACCGGAAGCGTCGGGCAAGACGACGTTATGCTTGCAGGTGGTCGCCGAGGCGCAAAAACTGGGCGGAACGGCGGCATATATCGACGCCGAAAACGCGCTCGACCCGGTTTATGCCGGCAAGCTCGGCGTCAACGTCGGCGAACTGCTGATTTCGCAGCCGGACACCGGCGAACAGGCGCTCGAAATTGCCGACATGCTGGTGCGTTCAGGCGGTGTTGACCTCATCGTGGTCGACTCGGTGGCGGCGCTGGTGCCGAAGGCCGAGATCGAGGGCGAGATGGGCGATCAGTTGCCGGGTTTGCAGGCGCGGCTGATGAGCCAGGCCTTGCGCAAGCTGACCGGCAACATCAAGCGCGCCAATGTGCTGGTGATCTTCATCAACCAGATTCGGATGAAGATCGGCGTGATGTTCGGCAATCCGGAGACGACCACGGGCGGCAATGCGTTGAAGTTCTACGCTTCGGTGCGTCTGGACATTCGTCGCATCGGCGGGATCAAGAAGGGCGACGAAGTGATCGGCAACGAAACCCGCGTCAAAGTCGTCAAAAACAAGATCGCGCCGCCGTTCAAGGAGGCCTTGTTCGACATCCTCTACGGCGAAGGCATTTCGCATGAGGGCGAACTGATCGAGCTGGGCGTTCAGCATAAAATCGTCGATAAGTCCGGCGCCTGGTACGCTTACAACGGCGACAAGATCGGGCAGGGCAAGGACAACGCGCGCGATTACCTGAAAGCCAATCCGGTGGTGGCGCAGGAGATCGAGGCCAAAGTGCGGGAGGCGGCCAGGGCGCGTGCGCCGGTTGCGGCCAAACCCGGAGCCAAACCCGAGGCCGGGGAGGAAGACGCCTAATCGGCAGAATTGCCACAGGGCGAAAAGCCGCGCGGAAAAGCGCGGCTTTTTTGTTGAACTGGAGAGCGATAATGCTAGAATGCGCGATCCGTCAGAACCAGAGGAAGCGATGCGTTTATCTGCGCATCCAGGAGACAAAACACGATGAGCGACATCCAAACGCAAAAAGAGGCCGAAACGCTGGACAAAACCCTGGAAGCAGAGGCCCTTTATTATCACAGCCACCCGAAACCCGGCAAAATCGAGGTCATTCCCAGCAAGCCCCTGACCACGCAGCGTGAATTGGCGCTGGCCTATACGCCGGGCGTCGCCTCGGCCTGCGAGGCCATCGCCCAATCGCCGGGCGATGCGATGCTCTACACCTCGCGCGGCAATCTGGTCGCTGTGATCTCGAACGGCACCGCCGTACTGGGGCTGGGTTCCATCGGCGCACTGGCGAGCAAGCCAGTGATGGAAGGCAAAGGCGTCCTGTTCAAAAAATTCGGCGGCGTCAACGTGTTCGACATCGAAATCGACGAAAAAGACCCGCAGAAACTGATCGACATCATCGCCAGTCTGGAGCCGACCTTCGGCGGCATCAACCTTGAGGACATCAAAGCGCCGGAATGCTTCTTCATCGAAGACGAATTGAAGAAGCGGATGAAAATACCGGTGTTTCACGACGACCAGCACGGAACGGCGATCGTCGCAGCGGCGGCCATCCTCAACGCGCTGAAAGTGGTCGATAAAAAAATCGAAGAAGTGCGTCTCGTTTGCTCGGGCGCCGGCGCGGCGGCCATCGCCTGCATGAACTTGCTGGTGTATCTGGGGCTCAAAAAAGAGAACATCCTCGTTTGCGATTCCAAAGGCGTGGTTCATACCGGGCGCGAGAATCTCGATCCGACCAAGCAAAAGTACGCAGCAAAGACAGAATGCCGGACGCTGGCGGAAGCCATTTCCGGCGCAGACTTGTTCCTCGGCGTTTCCGGTCCGAAAACGATGGACACCCAGATGGTTCGGAACATGGCCGCCAAACCGATCATTCTGGCGCTTGCCAACCCTGAGCCGGAAATTCGCCCCGAACTGGTGCGCACGGTGCGCGACGATGCGGTGATTGCGACCGGGCGTTCGGACTACCCGAACCAGGTGAACAACGTGCTTTGCTTCCCGTACATCTTCCGTGGGGCGCTGGATGTTGGCGCGACCGCCATCAACAAAGAAATGAAATCCGCCTGCGCTCTCGCGCTGGCGGCGCTGGCGCACAACAACCCGGCGCAGCCGTTTGGCGCCGATTACCTGATTCCGTCGCCGTTCGATACCCGCTTGCGCTCTGAATTGCCGCTGGCCGTCGCCAAAGCGGCGATGGAAAGCGGTATCGCTACCCGACCGATCGACGACCTCGAAAAATACCGGGCAACGTTGTCGTTGAGTCTTTGATTCAGGGATCAGAGGTCAGAAGGCAGATCTTCAAAGGGCGGGTTTCAAACCCGCCCTTTTTGTTGTCCCACGGGAAGGCACGAAGAAAAAAAGCGATTTTCTCTGCAAGTGGGGGAAGGGGGTTGCGCGCTTTGCGGTAAAAAGCTGTTCACATCACAGAAACAAAGCCACGCTGACGTTAAACCGTCGCGCCAATTTCTTGGCTGTTTCTTTGCTGATGTCGCGCCGACCGTTGAGAATGTCGGAAATACGGCTTTGCGGCGCGCAGTCGGCAAGGTCGTCCTGCTTCAAGCCATGCTGATCCATCAGGAAGCGCAGCACTTCTCTGGGTTCGGCTTCGGGAATCGGGCAGCGTTCTTCCTCATAAACCACGACCTGATCGGCCAGATAGCCGAGCACATCGGTCAGAGGATGGTTTTCGTTGTCGCCGATTTCATCGAGAAGCACTTCGATGGTGGCCTGCGCTCGTGCGTAGTCCTCCTCAGTATGAACCGACGTCACACCAATCAATTCCTTGAACGGCATCCAAGCCCGAAGAAGGGCTTTCGGTTCGGGCACCGCTTTGTGGACATGAGCCATCAGCTTCTCCTTTTGCGCTTCCATTCGCCCCGGTCGTACTCGTCATGGGTCAGCACGTTGCGGATATAAACTTTGTGTTGGTTATAGTGAATTGAGGCAATCAGTCGATACTTGTTGCCACCGATATTGAACACGGTGAAGCCGTCCACGTTATCGGCGCTGGCAAACGTTGCTCGCAAGCTGTTGAAGTCCACGAAAGCCGTCGTCTTCATGATGCGATACCAGGCCGCCAACGGATGTTCAGCATCCGGGTGCTTTGCCCAAAACGCGACAAGAACAGGCTTTGCGATGACATGCATGAACAGGAGTATATACCGAAACGGTATGTCTTGGCAAAAATGATCCTGAAAACCTCAGTTGGACGTGCTTGCCAGTGCTGCGCTCACCGTGCCAGACAAGGCGCGACGACGACGCGGGCTGCCACCCCGCGAGGAGGAGCAACGCAGTATGGCGCGGTGAGCGTAGTGCTGGAGAGCGCGTAGCGCACTCACCCAAT
>WQTW01000072.1 GCA_009786085.1 Pseudomonadota bacterium
GGGGGAGAGGGGTAAACCAAACCCCCATCCCCACCCCGACCCTCCCCTTGAAGGGGAGGGCTTTCATCCCCCTCTCCCGCCCCTTCGGGGCACCCTCTCCCGCAAGGGGAGAGGGTGGAAAGTGCAGGCTCTTGAACCGAAAACGCTTTGGTTCCCGACTCAGTTTCCACCATCGCAATAGCGCGCAACACCGCCTCGGCTTTGCGTCGTGTTTCATCCGCTTCCAGCAACGGCACCGAATCATGCACAACACCGGCGCCGGCGCGAACGTGCGCAACGCCGTTTTGCACCAGCGCTGTCCGAATCATAATCGCCGTGTCGAAACTGCCGTCGCCGCGAAGATAGCCGATAGCGCCGCCGTAGTGACCGCGCCGCCCGCCTTCGTAATGGCGCAACAACTGCATCGCCTTGATCTTCGGCGCGCCGGTCAGCGTTCCCATGTTCATACTCGCCTGATAAGCGTGCAGCGCATCGAGTTCGTCTTTCAATTCGCCGCATACACGCGACACCAGATGCATCACATGCGAATAGCGCACGGTGCGAAGCAATTCGGCGACATGGCGCGTACCGGGTTTGGAGACGCGCGCCACATCGTTTCGCGCCAGATCGACCAGCATCATGTGTTCGGCGTTTTCTTTTTCATCGAGCCGCAGTTCGGCTTCGATCCGACCGTCGAGATCGGTGTCGAGGCTGCCGTCCTCACGAAAACCGCGACGACGTGTTCCGGCAATCGGCGAAATCTCGACGCAACGTGTCGCTCCATCCACTTTCACCGCCGATTCCGGCGAAGCGCCGAATAGCGTGAAATCGTTGCTGCGCATATAAAACAGATACGGACTGGGGTTCAAAGTTCGCAACGCGCGATACGCCGCGAACGGATCGCTGCACGGCAACGAGAACGTCCGCGACAAAACGATTTGAAACACATCGCCGCAAACAATGTGTTCCTTCAGGGTTTCGACCCGCGCCGCAAACGCCGCATCGTCCATGTCCGCTGTGACCGCACCCGATGCGGTTTGTCTGGCGATGCTGTTTGTCTGCAACGCTTCAGCAGCAAAAGTGATCGTTTTTTCAATCTCGGCGAGCGCCGTTTCGGCTTCCTCATGCGCCTTGCTCTGATCGTCTGCGGCGAAAGTGCAGGTCAACAAAGTGCCGGAATGGGTCAAATGATCGAACACGATCATCTGATCGGCGAGATAAAAAAGATAGTCTGGGAAACCGCTGCCGGAAGCATTGCCTTTGGACGCTTCCGGCAACGGCTCAAACTGGTCCACCAGATCGTAGGCGAACACACCGGCGAGAAACACCGCGTCCGGCATCGACGGAAACGCCGCTCGCAACAACGCTGTCAATTCGCGCAACACCGTCAGCGACGACTCGGCCTGCAAGCGCTCCCGATCCGATTTGTTTTCGCTTTCCGTTCCGCAAACAGGCACGCGCAGACGCAATACGTTTTTAAGTGTCCCCTCCCCCGCTTGCGTGGGAGGGTTGGGGTGAGGGGAACAGGAAAACATTTCGAAGCGTGGGGAAAAACGTTCGAAATGTTCTTCCAGCATTGGCAACAACACTTCTCCCTGCGCGTTCAACGCCGTCAACACGACATCGGCGCCGCGGCATTCGATCGACAACGCGCTCGACACCACCAGCAGACTTTTCTGCGTTTTCCGGCTTGACGGTTCCGCCGATTCCAGCAGAACCGTGTGCGGTCGCCGACCGTCGTCGGTCAGCCAGGCGAACAGCGCCAACGGCTCGGGGATGCTGCGTAGCGGTCGCCGCGAAGCGCGCGCGTTTTCCAATAACTTGTGGGGGCGTATCGTTTTCATGGTTCAGTTGCCTTCATGGTTGTCCTCGTCGTTCGGTGTCCGGTTTTCGTTTTTCCTTCGGCGCAGGCCACAAAAAAGCCCGCACTCGGCGGGCTTTCGGCATTCGTTCACTTCTCAATCAGCGATTCAATACGCGCGCAGGCACCCGCCCTCGGAAACAGAGCGGCGCCACCAACCGTGGTTCGCGTTGATCGCGTTGAAAGAAATGAGTGAGAAGTTATTCATAATGGGCGAAGGTTAGCGGTTTCGGTGCAACTTGTCAACAGGTCAGGCAGGTCGCGGTCGGTTCACTCAAAGAGAGGGGCAACTTTGGCGAGCACTTCGTCCAAAATCGCCTGCGGCACACTTTCGAGCTTACGCCCCCGGCGCGACCCCATGTCCAGAGCGCGCGGCTGGTCGCAACGCACAACCCCTGTGGTTTGTGTGCCGGCTCCCATCAACGAGACAGCAAAACCGGCTGTACGCGCGACGTTACCGCCACCGGTGATGGGTAGCACAACAGGCGTGCGCGTCAGTTCATTGAACGCCATCGGCGAAACGACCAATACCGGGCGCGTCCCTTGTTGCTCATGACCCGACGCCGGATCAAGCGACACGAGGTAAATGTCGCCGCGCCTCATCACAGCAGCTCGCTACCGACCGGGCGGGCGTCAAGCCATTCCCGATCTTCTGCCGAAATTTCGGCGGAAGCATCGCATTGCGCGAGCAGTTCATCGATGGTGTAGCGAGGCCGGGCAGACGGCTCAACGACCAAACGACCGTTATCGACGGCCAAACCGACTTTCGCGCCGGCGGCCAAATGCAGGACATCAAGCAGTGCCGGAGGCACCGCCAACATAACCGACCCGCCGACTTTGCGAAGATTGGTTGTGTGCATGACGCTTTCCTAATCATCAGTAAGTTATATTTAAGTATAACCCCTGCTGCCTTCTCCTGCAATCCAAGCCAGAAACATTATTTCGGACGGTGTTGTTTTTTAGGATTTTTGCCTGTTTGACAACGCCATACCGGTTAGCACAACTCCCCATCTATCAACCGCAACGTCCGTGCAGCTCGCGCGGCGAGATCGGGGTCGTGGGTCACGATGACCAGCGCGGTGCCGACTTCGGCGTTGAGTTCAAGCATCAAATCAAACACCTGATGCGCCGTACTGCGGTCGAGATTGCCGGTCGGTTCATCAGCAAGCACGCAACGCGGTCGCGTCACCAGGGCGCGCGCCAACGCGACGCGCTGCCGTTCGCCGCCGGAAAGTTCGCCCGGCAAATGCGCAACGCGATGCGACAAGCCGACGCGCGTCAACATCGCCCGCGCCGCTTCATGCGCTTCGCGGCGGTTGAGCCGCCGAATGATCAGCGGCATCGCCACGTTTTCCAGCGCCGTGAATTCAGGCAGCAGATGATGAAACTGATAGACGAATCCCAGCGCCCGATTGCGCACATGGCCGCGTTCGGCTTCGGGCATCGTCGAGAAATCGCGTCCGTCGAGCAACACTTGCCCGCCGGTCGGCGTGTCCAGTCCGCCGAGCAAGTGCAGCAATGTGCTTTTCCCCGAACCGGAACTGCCGACCACCGCCACGCATTCGCCGGACGCGATGTCCAAGTTGATGTCGGCCAACACCGGCACATGAAGCGCCCCGCTCACATAGGTCTTGGCGAGATGGCGCGACGACAAGACGGGAACCGTCGGCGTTTGAGGCGTATCAGTCGTATCGTGATTCATACCGTTCACTCATAACGCAAGGCCGCCGCCGGATTCACCCGCGCCGCTTTCCAGGCCGGATAAACCGTCGCCGCCAACGCAAAGAAAAGCGCCGTCGTTGCCACCACTGTCACGTCGCCGCTCTGCAGATCGGAGGGCAAGTCGCTGATGTAGTACACCGATTTATCGAGGAACTGAACGTTGAACAAACGTTCGATGGCCGGCACCACGACATCGACGTTGAGCGCCAACGCGATACCGCCAACAACGCCGATCAGCGTACCGATCACACCGACCAGCGCCCCCTGAAAAATGAAAATGCCGAGGATCGACGAGGGCGATGCGCCGAGTGTGCGCAGAATCGCAATGTCGGCCTGTTTCTCGGTCACCACCATGACTTGCGCTGAAATGATGTTGAACGCCGCCACAAACACAATCAACATCAAGATCAGAAACATCATCCGTTTTTCGATCTGCACCGCGCGGAAAAAATTGGCGTGGCTGCGCGTCCAGTCGCGCACTTCGAGCGAAAAAGGCAATTCATCCGCAATTTCCCTGCCGATGGTCGGCGCCCGCAACAAATCGTCCACCTTGAGCCGCACGCCGGAAACGCCGCTCATTCGGTACAAACGTTGTGCGTCTTCGATGTTGACGAACGCGAGGCCGCTGTCGAATTCGTACATGCCGATATCGAAAACGCCGACCACTTTGAACGAACGCAATCGCGGCATCGTTCCCGCCGGTGTCGCCAACCCCTGCGGAATGATGACCACCAGGTCGTCTCCCATCCCGACATTCAACGCTCGCGCTTGCTCAAGCCCAAGCACGATGCCGAAGCTCCCCGGCGTCAACGCATCGAAGCGCCCCGCTTTCATGTGATCGCCGACATCGGCCACCAATGCCTCGCTCGCCGGGTCAACGCCGCGCAACAGCGATCCGCGACTCACGCCGTCGTACGACAGCATCGCCTGCCCCAGTATGTAAGGCGCCGCAGCGATCACGCGCGGATTCTGCTTTGCGATTTTTTCGGCGGACGCCCAATCGCCAAGCTCCGGGTAAGCGCGGATTTCGATGTGCGATGCCACCGAAAGAATCCGTGTGCGCAATTCCTTCTGAAATCCATTCATCACCGACAACACGACGATCAACGCCGCCACACCAAGCGCAATGCCCGCCATCGAAAACATGGAAATCACCGACACAAACGCTTCACGCGCCGCACCTTTGCGCGAGCGTGTGTAACGCAACCCGATCAGAAATTCGTAAGGAATCACGCGCTACGCTTCCCAGTCGAGCGCCCGACGGCTGGCCACAAAAGGTTTGACCTCTTCGTCGCCAAGCGCCACATGCAGCGGATGTTGTTGGTACCTAGTCAACGCCGCCAGATCGTCGAACTCGGCGTAAAGCGCGATGTCGCCTGACGTCGGTTCGAGCGGCAAACCGTCGATCACTTCGAGATGCCGCAACCCCGGAATCTGTCCGACCAGCGATTCCGCGCGCGGTTTGAACGAAGCCAACCGCGCCGCTTTGTCTTCCGGCGTTTTCAATGTCCAGATAACGAGATGTTTTATCATGGCATTTCCCAATAAAATGAGTTTTGTATTATCGCACGCTTCAGATGGCCTGTAATCCGCCATTACCGGATAAAATCGCCACCATGAACAACACCCCAACCCTGAAGCGCCGCCCCGTTCCCGCTGTTGCGCAGCAAAACCTGATCGCCGCCGGTGTCGATCCCGTGCTCGCCCGGATTTTCGCTGCCCGCGGCGTCATTCACCCCGACGAACTCGACCTGACTTTGAAAAGACTGCCGCCCGTCGATCAGATGAAGGGCGCGGCAGAAGCGGCGGCGCGTCTGGCGCAAGCGATCGATCGGCAAGAGCGCATCGTCGTCATCGCCGATTACGACGCTGACGGCGCCACCGCTTGCGCCATCGCTTTGCGTGGCCTGCATGCGATGGGTGCTTGCGTCGATTTTCTGGTGCCCAACCGTTTCGAGCACGGTTACGGTCTGACGCCGGACATCGTGGCGCTCGCCGCGACAAAACAGCCGCGCGTTCTGCTCACCGTCGATAACGGCATCGCCAGCCTGGACGGCGTGCGAGCGGCGGCGAACCTCGGCATCGATGTCATCATCACCGACCACCATTTGCCCGCTGCGCAGTTGCCCGAACCGGCGATCATCGTCAACCCGAATCAGCCGGATTGTCCTTTTCCGTCCAAACATCTGGCCGGTGTCGGCGTGATGTTTTACGTGCTGATCGCGTTGCGCTCGCTGCTGCGCGAACGCGGTACACACAGCACATTCACCCTCTCCCCTCGCGGGAGAGAGTGCCCCGAAGGGGCGGGAGAAGGGGAAAAAAGCCCTCCCCTTCAAGGGGATGGCGTTCCAGCCTCCTCTCCCCCTGCCCTAGCCCCCTTTCCAAAGGGGGTGTCGGCGAAGCCGACGGGGGTTTGCAACCCACAAGGGAAGAGAGGAGCAATGTGCGACGACGCTTTGCCCAACCTCGCCGCCATGCTCGATCTCGTCGCGTTGGGAACCGTCGCCGACGTTGTTCCTCTCGACAACATCAATCGCATCCTCGTCGATCAGGGATTGCGCCGCATCCGTTCGGGGCAGGCATCGGTCGGTGTGCAAGCCCTGTTCGATGTCGCACGCCGTTCACACACCGCCGCGCATGCGTTCGACCTCGGCTTTGCGATTGGCCCGCGACTCAATGCCGCCGGTCGTCTTGCCGACATGTCGCTCGGCATTCGCTGCCTGCTGGCGGACGATGCCGCCACCGCGTTACCCATCGCGCAGGAACTCGACGCGCTGAATCGGGCGCGGCGCGACGTCGAAGCCGACATTCAGCAGGAAGCGATTGACGCGCTGCAACAAGATTTTGACAGCGCCGCCGATGTTGACCGCTACACCCTCTGTCTCGCCCGCACCGACTGGCATCCTGGCGTGATCGGTCTCGTCGCGTCACGCCTCAAAGATCGTTTTCACCGCCCTGCTATCGTGTTCGGCAACGCCGGAGGCAACGCAAACGATGCCGCCGCCGTCGGCGAATTGCGCGGTTCCGGGCGTTCCGTTCCGGGATTTCATCTGCGCGACGCGCTCGACCTCATCACCAAGCGCGCGCCGCACCTCATACACAAATTCGGCGGACACGCGATGGCAGCAGGACTGACGCTGCACGAAAGCGCATTGCCCGAATTCATCGAACACTTCGAGCGCGTCGCACGCGAATGGCTCACCCCGGCGCAACTTGATCGTGTCGTCGAAACCGATGGCGAACTGGAGGCCGATGCCTGCACCTTCTCACTGGCGCAAACCCTGCGCGATCACGTGTGGGGACAAGGTTTTCCGGCGCCGAACTTCGACGGTGAATTTACCGTCGAGCGGCAAACCATCGTCGGCGAAAAACATTCGAGGTTGATATTGCAAGATCGAAACCAAACATTCAACGCCATTTTGTTTCAATGCGCCGAACCGTTGCCGGAACGCATCCGCGCCGCCTACCGGCTCGATATCAACGAATACCAGGGAATGCAATCACTGCAACTGGTGGTTGAGCATTGGTGGGTTGCGTAATTGGGAATAATTCAAAAACAATTAACCGCAAAGAACGCATAGAGCGAAAAGAAAAAACAACTCACACGAAGGCATCGTTTCGTAGGGGCGGGTTTCAAACCCGCCCTTTTTGTTTTTAACACGGAAAAGCAAAAACCTTTAACCACGAAAGGGCACGAAAGATACGAAAAACACGAAAGCGCAAAGAAGGCACTCTGAAGCCCTCCACTTCAAGGGGAGGGCTGGGGTGGGGATGGGGTTATCAGAGGGCAGAAGTCAGATATCAGGTATCAGAAAAACCTCTTTTCACGCGGAGGCGCGGAGCGCGCGGAGAAAAGTGGAGCGCGGGCGTCCCGCCCGCAATTTTGCCTCACGCGAAGCCGCGAAGAAGGAAAGCCCACGACTTGCCCCCTTTTTAAAGGGGGTGTCGGCGAAGCCGACGGGGGTTTGCGGGGGTGCCCGCCGTAGGCGGGCGGGGGTTTGTTGAAAAAAAAATCAACCGTAAAGAACGCATAGCGCGCAAAGAAAAAACCGTCATTCTGCGCGGCGCGAAGCGGCGTCGCAGAATCCATAAAACAGGGCGCGATAAATCGCGCCCCTACACCATCTCCTCCACCCCTCTCCCGCTTGCGAAAGAAGGAGGATTTTCCTTCGCGCCTTCGCGCCTTCGTGCCTTCGCGTAAAATACAAACGCCGTCATTGCGAGGAACGAAGTGACGAAGCAATCCAGAAAAAGAGTGCAACGGAAAAACACTGGATTGCTTCGCTTCGCTCGCAATGACGGCTTTTTTTATTCACGCGGAGATGCGGAGGCGCGGAGGGTAAACCGTCATTCTGCGCGGCGCGAAGCGGCGTCGCAGAATCCATAAAACAGGGCGCGATAAATCGCGCCCCTACACCCTCTCCCCCGCCCCTCTCCCGCAAGCGGGAGAGGGGATCGTTCCTTCGCGGCTTCGCGCCTTCGCATAAAATACAAACGCCGTCATTGCGAGGAACGAAGTGACGAAGCAATCCAGAAAATGAGTGCAACGGAAAAACACTGGATTGCTTCGCTTCGCTCGCAATGACGGCTTTTTTTATTCACGCGGAGATGCGGAGGCGCAGAGGGTAAACCGTCATTCTGCGCGGCGCGAAGCGGCGTCGCAGAATCCATAAAACAGGGCGCGATAAATCGCGCCCCTACACCCTCTCCCCCACCCCTCTCCCGCATGCGGGAGAGGGGATCGTTCCTTCGCTGCTTCGCGCCTTCGCGCCTTCGCGCCTTCGCGTGAGGTAATTCCCGGACGGCGCTTCGCTTGTCCAGGCTACACGCTTAGCGCCCCAGCCTGTTGCCGCACTTTCTCCAGCGTGGCGATGAATGCCGCGAGACGTTCTTTCTCTTGCTCAACGACGGCCTGCGGCGCACGCGCGACAAAGCTCTCATTGCCCAGCTTGCCCTGCGCTTTGCTGATTTCCCCTTCCAGACGGGCGATTTCTTTTTGCAGCCGTTCGCGCTCCGCCGCCAGGTCGATTTCGATTTTCAGCATCATCCGAAAGTCGCCGACCACTTGCACCGGCGCCGGAGACATCGGCAATTCCGCCCCGACGGCGTTCACCTCGGACAACTTCGCCAATGCCGCCAGATAAGGCGCATACGCTTCGACCACCGCTGAATCGCCCGCCACCAGCAGCGGCACTTTCTGCGCCGGCGACAAATTCATTTCCGAACGCAAGCTGCGGCAAGCGTTGATCATTTCTTTCAGATGCGCCATTTTCGCTTCGCTCGCTTCATCGAGAAGCTTCGGATCGCACACCGGATACGGCGCCGTGCCGATGAAATCGGTCGTCTTGCGATGCGCAATCGGCGCGACGGTTTGCCACAGTTCTTCGGTGATGAACGGAATCAACGGATGTGTCAATCGCAACACCGTTTCCAGCACCCGCACCAGCGTGCGGCGTGTGCCGCGCTGCTGTGCTTCGTTGCCTTGACTCAATTGCACTTTCGCCAGTTCGACGTACCAATCGCAATACTCGTCCCACACGAACTCATACATCGCGCGCGCGACCAGATCGGGACGGTACGCGGCGAAATGTTGCGCAATCTCTGTCTCGGCGCGCTGCAAGCGGCTTTTGATCCAGCGGTCGGCGAACGAAAATTCCATCGTACCGTCGCCCGGTTTGTGACGACCCCGCAAACCGCAATCCTTGCCCTCACAGTTCATCAGAACGAAGCGGGTGGCGTTCCATAGTTTGTTGCAGAAATTGCGATAACCCTCGCAACGCTGCATGTCGAATTTGATGTCGCGCCCCGGGCTCGCCAAACTGGCGAACGTGAAACGCAACGCATCGGTGCCGAACGCAGGAATGCCGTCAGGAAATTCCTTGCGCGTCCGCTTTTCGATCTTCGCCGCGTCTTTCGGATTCATCAGCCCGGTCGTGCGTTTTTCCACCAGCGTTTCGAGGTCGATGCCGTCGATCAAATCAATCGGGTCGAGCACATTGCCTTTCGACTTGCTCATCTTCTGACCTTCGGCGTCGCGGATCAATCCGGTCACGTACACATCCCGAAACGGAATTTTGCCGGTGATGTGTCGTGTCATCATCACCATTCTTGCCACCCAGAAGAAGATGATGTCGAAACCCGTGATCAACACTGTTGACGGCAGATAACGATCGATCACCGGATTGGATCGCTGCGGCCAATCCGGCGTCCAGTCGAGCGTCGAGAACGGCCACAACGCCGACGAATACCAGGTGTCGAGCACGTCGGAATCGCGCGTCAACGCGCCGTGATAATTTTCCTTCGCCGCCAGCGAACGCGCTTCATCTTCATCGTGCGCCACCCAACACTGACCGTCCTCACCGTACCAGGCGGGAATCTGATGTCCCCACCACAATTGCCGCGAAATGCACCAATCTTGCAAATTGCGCATCCAGGCATAGTAGGTATTGACCCAACTTTCCGGCACGAAACGAACTTCGCCGGACTCGACCACTTCAATCGCTTCCTGCGCGATGGTTTTCCCGTTATGACCGGGCTTGTTGACCGCGACGAACCATTGATCGGTCAGCATCGGCTCGATCACCGTATGCGTGCGATCGCCGCGCGGCACTTTCAATTTGTGCGGCTCGACTTTCTCCAGAAATCCTTGCGCTTCAAGATCGACGACGATTTGTTTGCGCGCGTCAAAGCGATCCATCCCGCGATACCGCTCCGGCGCGGCCTCGCTGATTTTGGCGTCCAGCGTCAACACGCTGATCTGCGGCAACTGATGGCGCTGCCCCACCGCACAGTCGTTGAAATCGTGCGCCGGCGTCACCTTGACGCAGCCGGTGCCGAATTCACGATCCACATAATCATCGGCAATGATCGGAATTCTGCGACCGGTCAATGGCAGCTCCACCGTTTTGCCGATCAACGCCTGATAACGCTCATCTTCAGGATGCACCATCACCGCCACGTCGCCCAGCATCGTTTCCGGCCGCGTCGTCGCCACCGTCAACCCGCGCATGCCGTTCATCGCGCCATCGGTAAACGGGTACGTAATGTGCCACAGAAAACCATCTTCTTCATCCTGCACCACTTCGAGATCGGACACCGCCGTTCCCAACACCGGGTCCCAATTCACCAGACGCTTGCCGCGATAAATCAATCCTTCGTTGTACAGACGCACGAAGGTTTCGGTGACCGTTCTCGACAGCCCTTCATCCATCGTGAAACGCTCGCGGCTCCAGTCGGGCGACGTGCCCAAACGCCGCATCTGCTGTGTGATCGTTCTGCCGGAAAGCTCCCGCCATTCCCACACTTTTTCGACAAACTTCTCGCGGCCAAGATCGTGCCGCGACAAACGCTGCGCCTCAAGCTGCCGCTCCACCACCATTTGCGTGGCGATACCCGCATGGTCGGTGCCCGGCTGCCACAACGTGTTGATGCCGAGCATTCGGTGGTAGCGAATCAGCGCATCCATGATCGTCTGCTGAAAACCGTGCCCCATGTGCAACGTGCCGGTGACATTCGGCGGCGGCAGCAGAATGCAAAACGACGCATCGGCGGGCTTCGTCGCGTCTGCGCCGGCGTTGAAATAGCCGGAGGATTCCCATTGCGGATACCAGCGGCGTTCAATCTCCGCCGGGTCAAAACTTTTAGCGAGCGTCATAGTATTTTTGGAAAGGCGTTCGTACAGAATAGGGGATTATAACGGATACGCTTTGCAGGGATGACTGAATTCGTCATTCTGCGCGAAGTCGCAGAATCCAGAAAAGCAATTCACGCGGAGGCGCGAAGAACGCGGAGAGACTACCATTCACTACGGTCTCCCTCCCCTTCAAAGGGAGGGCTTGGGTGGAGTTGCGTAGCCCGGATAAGCGAAGCGCCATCCGGGAACCCAAAAACATGGTTTAACCGCAAAGAACGCAAAGAGCACAAAGAAAAAACCGTCATTCTGCTTTTGAAGAGGGGATTTCAAACCCGCCCTTGCTATATCTCACGCGAAGGCACGAAGCCGCGAAGAAACAACTCCCCTTCCAGCATAAGTATCTCCAAGCGCCGCAGGCGCGCAACATGAGTAACCGTCGGTGGAGCGTGAGCGTAGCGAACGCGGAACCGGCGGAGACAGACAGCACCATCGTCCAGCCCTGCAAGG
>WQTW01000073.1 GCA_009786085.1 Pseudomonadota bacterium
ATTCCAGATGTTGGGGTTCGCATGCGCTCACCCGCAACCTATGCCCGATTCCAGATGTTGGGGTTCGCATGCGCTCACCCGCAACCTATGCCCGATTCCTGAGGTAAACGTTGAAGGCATAGCGCAGCCCGGGGCTGGCGGTTTGTGTGTGCGGCAGGTGGATGACGCGCTGCCAGTCGGCGGGATCGAGCGGCGGGAAGAAGGTGTCGCCGTCGAAGTCGGCGTCGATTTCGGTGAGGAAAAGGACGGAGGAGAGGGGCAGCGCCTGCCGGTAGAGTTCGCCGCCGCCGATGCAGAAGACGGGGGCGGGTTCGGTGGCGGCGGCCAGCGCGGCTTCCAGGCTTGGCACGGTTTGTGCGCCGGAGGCGGTGTAGGCGGTGTTGCGGGTTACGACGATGTTTTGACGTTGCGGCAAGGCGCGCGGCAGGGACTCCCAGGTTTTTCGCCCCATGACGACGGTGTGACCTGTTGTAATTTCCCGAAAGTGCCGAAGATCCTCCGGAAGCCGCCAGGGAAGCTGGCCGCCTTGCCCGACGACGCCGTTCCGCGCTTTTGCGGCGATGAGGGCGAATGGAAAAGGCGAACGGTAAAGTTTCGGATTCGCTAAAATCGCTGGTATAGTGTATGACATCTCACATCCGGTGGGCGTTTCGACAAGCTCATCATTCATAAAGACACCATCGTGTATTATCCGCGATCACTCGTCAAATTCATTTCGCTTGGCTTTTTCCTGGTCAGCGTGCCGCTCGTCTTTGCGTTGATCGAACTCAATACGGTGCTCAACGAATTGACCAGGCAAAGCCGTGAGAATGTGTTCAATTCTGTCACGGTGTCACGATTATCGCGGCAATTTCTTGAGCAGGCAACAACGCTGGAGCGTTTGGCGCGGCAGTACACGGTTCTCGAGGATCGCGCGATACTCAATGATTATGTGCGGGTGCGCGAAGTGCTGACCGATACGCAGGCGCAGTTGACGCCGCTGGTTTCAACGGACGAAAACGAGCATTTTCAGATTGCGATGGAGGAAGAGGCGCGGCTTTTTCAAATTCTTCAGAGGTTCCAGAACAACAGGGAGAATGTGGCGCAGATCATCAGTGGTTATCGTGACTTCGTGGCGTATGCGCAGGCGGTTCAGCAGGTGGCTTACACGATGGCGATAACGTCGGTGGATCAGTTGCAGGAAACGGCGGATGCGGGGCGCAAGAAGTGGCAGATTTTGTTGTGGCCGTCGCTGGGGATGGCGGTTTTTCTGGCGATATCGTTGACGTTTTTGATTGCCCGTCCGGTTCAGCAGATCGATCAGGCGATCCGGCAATTGGGGGCGGCGGAATTCTCGAAGGAGATTGAGGTTCAGGGGCCTTCGGATCTGCGTTATCTGGGGCAACGCCTCGAATGGTTGCGGGCGCGATTGCAAACGCTCGAAGAACAGCAAACAAAGTTTTTGCGCAATCTGTCGCATGAATTGAAAACGCCGTTGACGGCGATTCGTGAAGGCAATGAGCTGTTGCGCGACGGTATCGGCGGCAATCTGAACGACGAGCAACGCGAAATTCTGTATATTGTCCGCGAGAATACGTTGTCGTTGCAGCGAATGATTGAGGATTTGTTGCAGTACCACCAATCGCGGGTCACGGAACCGAGCGTGTTATTGCCGGTGGATCTGGCTGATATCGTTCATCATGTTGTCCGCGACCATCGGTTGGCGGCCTGGACGCGGCTGATTTCGTTCGAGGAAAAACTGTTGCCGTTGCTGGTGACCGGCAACGTCAAAAAAATCACGACGGTCGTCGATAACCTGATTTCCAATGCGATCAAGTATTCGCCGAGGTTGGGCAAAATTCAATTGCTGATGAGTGTGGACAAAGACTGCGCGCGCCTGGAGGTCATCGACGAAGGCCCGGGGATTCCCGAGAGTGAGCGCGAACGGGTTTTTGAGTCGTTCTATCAGGGGAGCCAGCCGACGGATAATCGCGTCAAAGGTTCCGGGTTGGGGTTGACCATTGCCCGGGAGTACGTGCTGGCGCACGGCGGGCGTATCTCGGCTAAAAAACGTTCTGATGGTCGCAGCGGCGCGCGTCTGGTTTTGCGGCTGCCGTTCTGGACCAGCACTTTGCCGCTCATCGAGAACAGCAGGCAAAGAACAACCACGCAAGGAGCTTCCTGATGAAGTCGTTTTTCGATTGGAAATACCGTTTCGCTTACATCGCAGGGGCAGCGTTTTTCGTGGCCGGGTGTGCGGTATCGCCTGTTGCGCCGGAACAGGAGCAGAAAGAAGAGACGCCGCCGTCTGTTGTTGACGCGCCGACGCCGGAGGAGGCGCTGACGGCGCCGTCGATAGAGGACGCGGAGCGTGACGCCGCCGCAGCGTCGGAAGAAGCACAGTTGCGGAAACAGCTTGAAGATCATGCCAGGTTTCAAAAACTGCTCGAAGATTTGGCGCGTTATTGGAGTTTGGGCGCCGAGGAAGCGCAACGCACGCAAACAGAACTGAGCAACAGAATAGCGGGGGCTCAGGGCGGCGAGAACGGTAACCGCGTTCGGTTGGCGTATCTGTTGTCGTTGCATCCTTCCGGGCTTGGCGATCAGCGGGCGTTGCTGATGCTTGAGACGGTGACCAAGAGTGAAAGAGCATCGGCGTCGTTGCGGCATCTGGCGAGTATCTTGCGCGCGCAGATTCAGGAAAAGCAGCGGGCGTTGCAGAAGCTGGATGCGTTGAGAGATGTTGATCGTCTGTTGCTGGAGGAGCGGATGCCCGACAGCAAAGCGTTGCCGTCCAGAACGCCATCGAGACGACCATAAAGGGAGAGTATGGATAGGGTTGCGGACATTCTTCTTGTCGATGACGATATAGACCTTCTAAAACTGATCACTTTGCGCCTGTCGTCGGCGGGCTATCGTGTGCGAACCGCCGAGAGCGGCGAACGGGCGCTGGCGATGATCGAAGTGACGCCGCCATCGCTGGTGATTACCGATTTGCGGATGCCCGGCATGGACGGGATGCAATTGTTTGACGCACTGCACCGGCGACACCCGACATTGCCGGTCATCATTCTGACGGCGCACGGCACGATCCCCGAAGCGGTGGCGGCGACCGAGCGCGGCGTGTTCGGTTTTCTGACCAAGCCGTTCGAGAGTCAGGAATTGATGGAAAAAGTGTCGGCCGGTCTGCGCTTGACGGCAGGGCCGACCGAGACGAACGATAACGACAGTTGGCGGCGCGACATCATCACCCGCTCGCCGTACATGGAAGATTTGTTGCGGCAGGCGCGGCTGGTCGCCGAATCCGAAGCCAGCGTGTTGATTTTTGGCGAGTCGGGAACGGGCAAAGAAGTGCTGGCGCGCGCGATTTATCGGGCGAGCCGACGCGCCGACAAGCCGTTCATTGCGATCAACTGCGGGGCGCTTCCCAGCGACTTGCTGGAGTCCGAACTGTTCGGGCATGTGCGCGGGGCGTTTACCGGCGCGGTCGGCGAACATTCGGGATTGTTTCAGGCGGCGCATGGCGGCACCTTGTTCCTCGATGAAATCGGCGACATGCCGCTGCCGTTGCAGGTCAAGTTGCTGAGAACACTGCAAGAGCGCGAAGTGCGGCCAGTGGGCTCCACCAAAACAACGCCGGTCGATGTTCGGATCATTTCTGCCACGCATCGCGATCTGGGAAACTTGCTGGAGACCCATAAATTCCGCGAAGACCTTTATTACCGGCTGAATGTGGTGTCGCTGCATTTGCCGCCGCTGTCGGAGCGGCGCGAGGATATCCCGCTGTTAGCAGCGCATTTCCTTGAGAAACTGGGCGACCGCTATGGCAAGGCGGTCGTGCCGAACCTGGTGCCCGAAGCGATGGATTTGCTGACGACAGCGCCCTGGCCGGGCAACATCCGGCAGTTGTTGAACGTTATCGAACAGGCGCTGGCGCTGGCGGCGACCACGGTGATTCCCACTTCGTTGATCCAGAAAGCCCTGCGGGAGGAAACCGATTCGGTGCCGTCGCTCGATGAAGCGCGTCGCACCTTCGAGCGTGACTATCTGGTGCGCCTGCTCAAAATGACCGGCGGCAACGTGACGCGGGCGGCGAACAAAGCCAAACGCAACCGGACAGAATTTTATAAACTCATGGAGCGCCATAACCTTGATCTATCAATGTTCAAAGAAGAGAAGGACGAAGACTAACGCGGCGTCATGCCATTCCGATTCAGGCAACAGTTGGACGGGTGAAGCCGGTTCCTTTATAAATCAATGATTAACCGCAATTTATCATCGAGCGGGCATGGATAAAGCCCGTTTTGGCTGCTTTTATGCTTTTCGCCGTCTCAAATTAGCGACAGAAAAAATCGTTTAAAATCAGTTACCTATATTTATGCCGCTAATTTTGTCTCTTTTTGGAGACAAAAAGGAAAGGGGAAATTTCTCCTGCACAAGAAAAAAAGTGCCCGACATTACGCTAACCATTTGAAAACAAAAAGAAAATAAAATTATTTTTTTGTTGGCACGATTCCTGCTTTAGTACTTGTCTGACACGGTTTTTCGCGTGCGTGCTTGATGGACAGCACCATGTCGATGGCGTCGGCATAGTATGAACAGACGTTCACATGTCGGCTCCAAAACGTAATCCTGCGATGGGAATTAACACTTCCCTCTCCACGGAGAAGACCCCCTTTGGCCCACCCCCTCCTGGTGGGCTTTCTTTTTTCCGAGACGACTTTTCCCTTCAAGAGCCTGCCCCCGAAGTGATTTTGATCGGGGTGGAGGACTTGCGTGGGGATGGTGTGTGTTTTCCTCTCCAAACGGTTCTTGGGTTATAACCCCGAAGAAGCAAAGGAGAGATGTTTCAGGTGTGGCATAATCCTAAAAACCTCAGTTGACCGCTTATAAAAAGATGGAGAACCGCATGGAGATTTGCTTTGACGCTATTTTCACCATTCACCCATTGGGTGAGCGCGTCCAACTGAGGTTTTTAGGATAATCTAAACTCTCTCGGATCTGCCGGAGAAGTGCCTATGCCCTCATTCTCGCGCCAACTTGTTGCCCAGATCAATCTGGCAGCATTACGTCACAACCTTGACCGCGTTCATCAATGCGTTCAAGGCGCGCAAGCTTTGGCTGTTGTCAAAGCCGATGCCTATGGGCACGGGCTGTTTCGGGTGCTCCCGGCGCTTGGCAACGCGGAAGGACTGGCTTTGTTGGAGCTGGACGCTGCCGTCGCGTTGCGGAGGCAGCATTACACGCGGCGCTTGTTGTTGCTCGAAGGTTTTTTCTCCGAGGAGGATTTGCGCGAAATCTCCAAGCACCGAATCGCGGCGGTCGTGCATCATCCCGAGCAAGTGGCGATTCTCGAACGAACCAAATTGAAGCGGTCGCTGGAAGTTTTTCTGAAGGTCAATACCGGAATGAACCGTCTGGGCATCAAGCCCAACGAGGTTGCCATGATGTGCGAGCGGCTGAACGCTTCGTCGGCGGTCGCGGCGCTGCGTTTGATGACGCACCTGGGACAGGCGGAAACGCGAGCGGGCGCCGAAGCGCCGCTGGCGATTTTCAAAGAAGCGTGTCGGGGATTGCCATATCCGCGGACGATCGCCAATTCGGCGGGCGTGTTGCGTTTCAGCGATGTCGGCGGCGACATCGTGCGCCCGGGATTGATGCTCTACGGAGTGTCGCCGCTGCCGGAGCGGACGGCGGCTTCGCTGGATCTGCAACCGGTGATGTCTTTACGTTCGGAGTTGATCGCGGTGCAAGACGTGCCCGCCGGTCAATACGTCGGATACAGCGATGTTTTCAAAACGACGCGACCGACGCGCATCGGCGTTGTCGCTTGCGGTTATGCGGACGGTTATCCGGTGACGGCGCGCAACGGTACGCCGGTTCGTGTGGCGGGGAAACTGGCAACACTCGCCGGACGGGTGTCGATGGACATGATCACCGTTGACATCACCGACATTCCCGAAGCGCGCGTCGGCAGTCCGGTGCTTTTGTGGGGCGATGGTTTGCCGGTGGAAGAAGTGGCGCGCTGGTCTGGCTCGATTCCTTATCAACTGTTGTGCGGCATTACCAGGCGCGTGCGTTTCATCACGACTGAAGTTGGCCGGATTGATTTTGAATTGTAACGATGATCGGGAAAAGTTTTCAAGAAACGATTAAGGAGTTGATGTGTATATCGTAGTCACAGGCGCGGCGGGGTTCATCGGCGCCAATCTGGTGAAGGCGCTGAACGCGCGCGGCGAAAACCGAATTATCGCGGTCGATCATCTGGCGCGCGCCGACAAATTCAAGAATCTGGTGGACTGTGACATCGCCGATTATTTCGACCGCGACGAATTTCTCGATCGTCTCGAGCAGGGCGATTTCGACGACGACATTCGCGCAATTCTGCATCAGGGCGCCTGCTCGGACACGATGGAAACCGACGGCGGCTACATGATGCGCAACAATTACCGCTATTCGATGACGCTGCTCGAGCATTGTCAGAACAACGATGTTCCGCTGATTTACGCATCGAGCGCCTCCGTTTACGGCGCGGGAAAAACCTTCGTCGAAGAACGCGCCCACGAAGCGCCGTTGAACGTTTACGGCTATTCGAAATTTCTGTTCGATCAATCGGTGCGGCGTATTTTGCCCGAACAAACGGCGCCGATCGTCGGTTTGCGTTATTTCAATGTTTACGGTCCGCGCGAGCAACACAAAGGCCGCATGGCGTCGGTGGTCTGGCACTTTTTCAACCAATACAAACAAGACGGAAAAATAAAACTGTTTGACGGATCGGACGGTTACGCGGCGGGCGAACAGCGGCGCGATTTCGTCTCGGTCGAAGATGTGGTGAAGGTCAACCTGTATTTTCTCGACCATCCGCAACATTCGGGAATTTTCAACCTCGGCACAGGCCGCGCCGAGAGCTTTAACGCGGTGGCGCTGGCGACGCTGAATGCGCTGGCGGAACGCGACGGGAAAGCAGCGCGCAGTTTGCAGGAATGGGTGGCGGCGGGCGCGATCGAATATGTGCCGTTTCCATCACAACTGGCGGGCAAATACCAGAGCTACACCCAGGCCGATCTGAAAAAATTGCGGGAGGCCGGCTATCGGGAAGAAATGTTCGATGTGGCGACGGGGGTGGCGCGCTACATGGAGACGTTATAGTGAACCGCATAAACCTTCATACTTCGTTGGCTTCGCCTTGCCGTATTATTCATACTGTCTTCCGGTATTGGCTTATCAGGCTGCCTTGTCTGAAAATTTATGCGGCTCACTATGGCGAACGTGGGATAAATAACACATGATGAACAAAGGGTTATTCTGACGCGATCTATTTCTTGTCTTGCATGAATCAAGGCTTTATTATTTCTTCAAACAACAACGGCGAATGATTTTTTCGCCGTTGTTGTTTTGGGTGGCCAAAGCGGGGAAGGAAGCCGGAAGGTCGGCTTGATTCATTTTTTTGACAAGAAAGGACGTATTATGAAGAAGTTGATTCTTGGACTTATTTTCGCGCTGTTCTCTTTGAGCGCTTTTGCCGCCGTTGATATCAACACGGCCACCAAAGAAGAATTGCAAACACTGTCCGGCATCGGGCCGGAAAAAGCCCAGGCCATCATCGATTACCGTACGCAAAACGGGCCGTTCAAAACCACCGGCGATTTGCAGAACGTCAAGGGCATCGGCGAGAAAACGCTTGAAAAGCTGGGCGACAGCATCACGGTATCCGGCGGTAAAGCAGCGGCGAAGAAAGAACCTCAAGCCCGCGCCGACACAGCGAGAAGCAAGTCCCAGGAAGAAAAGAAAAAATAATTTTTTGTGGGAAAACCCCTCCCCTTCAAGGGGAGGGTTGGGGTTGGCAGGGATCAGAGGTCAGGAATCAGGAATCAGAAAAACCTCTTTTCACGCGGAGACGCGAAGGAACGCACTTTGAAGCCCTTTCCTTCACTCTTCTCCCCTCTCCCCCGACCCCTCTCCCGCAAGGGGAGAGGGGAGATCCGTTCCTTCGCGGCTTCGCACCTTCGCGTGAGGCAAAAATGTCGCGGTTCGCTGCGCTCACCGGCGACCTATGACTTCGCGCAGGATGACGTGCTTTTCTCCGCGTCTCCGCGTGAGATGATGTTTCCTGATTTCTGATTTCTGATTTCTGACTTCTGACCCCTGATACCGATCAGCGCAACGCAACGATGTGTTGGTAAACCATTTGCGGTGTCAGCTCGCGCATACATTTGAAGTGTTTGCGCGGACATTCGCGTTTGAAGCACGGGCTGCATTCGATGTCGATGTTGGCGATGCGGGCATGCGGTGACAGCGGCGGTGTGTAGGTCGGTGACGAGGAGCCGAACAGCGCGACCAGCGGAACACCGAGCGCGGCGGCGATGTGCATCAGTCCTGAATCGTTGCTGACGACGACGCGCGCGGCGGCGATGAGATCGACGGCAGTGCCCAGGTCGGTATGGCCGACGAGATCGTGTAATGGGGAGAGCGGCGTGTTGTCGTTCTGCGCGTTCGAATGAACGGCGGCGATGATTTGATCGGTGATCGGTCGATCTTTCGGCGAGCCGACGAGCCAGACGGTAAAGCCTTCGTGCATCAAGCGTTGCGCCAACTCGGCGAAGTATTCGGGCGGCCAGCGTTTGGCCGAACCGTATTCCGCGCCGGGACAAAAAACAGCCACTGGCGCCGGAGTGACCGAAAGATGCAACGCATCGAGCGCGGCGCGTTGGGAATTTCGTTGCGGCACCAACACCGGCATCGGCGTTCTGATCTTGTCCGCCGCAGTGTCGGCGGGATAGGCGAGCGCTGCAAAGCGATCGACGAGGCGCGGCAATCTTTCGGGGCGTAAGGTTCGGCGGTCGTTCAGCAATTTGAAACGCGCTTCGCCGGTGTAACCGATGCGTTGCGGAATGCGGGCGAAGTACGGGATGAGCGCCGACTTCCAACTGTTGGGCAATACGAAAGCGTGGGTGTAACCGGTGGCGGCAAGATGTTTTGCCAAGCTTTTGCGCAGTCGCCAGTTGAGCGGGCCGTGCAACAGCGGATTTTCGATGACGCGATGGATGTAGCGCATGCGCGCATAGACCGGCGCACACCAGGCGGGCGCGAAAACGTCGATGACGCCGCGCGGGTAACGCTCTTTCAGCAACACCGTCAACGGCTCTGCCAGAATCGCATCACCAACCCACGACGGCGCAATGATCAAAATGCGCGGGTCAGGCGAAGTCATGGGCGAAAAACGGCGCTTGACGAATCAGGCATCGGCTAAAGTTTTCGCTGAAAGCGCGGCGCGAACCACGGTCAAACGTAAGTGAGCCACGCGGCCTTCGATGGATCGCGGCCTTGCACGATATCGAAAAAGCGCGCTTGCAGTTTTTCGGTGATCGGGCCGCGACGACCGATGCCGATTTGACGAAGATCGAGTTCGCGGATCGGTGTGATCTCGGCAGCGGTGCCGGTGAAAAACGCTTCGTCGGCGCAATAAACTTCGTCGCGGGTGATGCGGCGCTCTTTCACGTCGAGCCCCATTTCGCGGGCAAGCTGGATGACCGTGCCGCGGGTGATGCCGTTCAACGCGCCGGACGACAAATCGGGCGTGTGCAACACGCCGTTGCTGATGATGAAAATGTTTTCGCCCGGCCCTTCGGAAACGAAACCGGCTGGGTCGAGCAGCAGCGCCTCGTCGTAACCCTCGGCGACGACTTCCTGATTGGCGAGAATCGAGTTGAGATAATTGGCGCTGGCTTTGGCGCCGGCCATGTGAATGTTGACGTGATGGCGGGTGAACGAACTGGTTTTGACGCGGATGCCCTTCGCCATCCCTTCTTCACCGAGATACGAACCCCAAGCCCAGGCGGCGACGATCACATGCACCGGGTTGGACGTGGCGGCAACGCCCATCGCGTTCGAGCCGTAAAACGCCAGAGGCCGGATGTAGCCGGACTTCAACTTATTGTCGCGGATCGAGGCGATGTGCGCCGCGTCGATCTCGTCTTTGGAGAACGGCAGCTTCATGTTGAAAATATGCGCCGACCGGAAAAGACGGTCGGTGTGTTCGCGCAAACGGAAAATGGCCGGACCTTTCTCTGTCTCATAACAGCGAACGCCCTCAAAAACACCCATCCCGTAGTGCAACGTGTGCGTGAGCACATGCGTCGTGGCCTCGCGCCAGGGCACCATTTTTCCGTCGTACCAGATCCAACCATCGCGGTCTGCCATCGCCATAGACATGCTGATCTCCTTATCGTGAATGAAAGATTTTAGCGGAAGCGGCGCGATGCCGAAAGGGTGAGCGAGGAGAAAGTTGGGTTTTGGGGTATGCCGTCATATTAAATCGCGGTGTCAGCGAGCGGTCAAACCGCCTTTTTGATCTTCTTCGCCTCTTCGTGCCTTCGCGTAATTCCATTTCCACTTCAAGCGATAAATGATCGAGGTACCCTGTCATTCCGCGCGTAGTCGCGGAATCCATGCAGCGTCTGGATTCTGCGACTACGCTTCGCTACGCGCAGAATGACGATGAGCATTATTGTTGCTGTCTTGAAGTAAAAATGGAATAAGATATCCTTTGCGCCCTATGCGTTCTCTGCGGTTAATTCATTTTTAAGGAAGCCATGAACCACCCAACATCAGGAACCAAGCCACGCATCGTCGTCTTGACCGGCGCAGGCATTTCCGCCGAATCGGGCATCCGCACCTTCCGCGCGGCGGACGGCTTGTGGGAAGAGCATCGCATTGAAGATGTCGCGTCGCCCGAAGGATTCGCTCGTGACCCGGAACTGGTGCTGCGTTTTTACAACCAGCGACGTCGGCAGTTGCACGATCCGGCGATCCAGCCCAACGCCGCGCATCAGGCGCTGGCGCGGCTTGAAGAAGCGTTCGGCGATCGGTTTTTGCTCGTCACCCAGAACGTTGACGACCTGCACGAGCGCGCCGGCAACCAGCGCGTGATTCACATGCACGGCGAACTGCTCAAAGCGCGTTGTGTGCGTTCCGAGCGCGCCGTCGAATGGCGGGGCGATTTGACTTCGGCAGACCGTTGCGCTTGTTGCGCGTCACCGGCGCGGTTGCGACCGCACATCGTCTGGTTCGGAGAAATGCCGCTGGAAATGGATCGCATCTATCGGGCGCTGGCCGAGGCCGATCTTTTCCTGTCCATCGGAACCTCCGGCCACGTCTATCCGGCGGCGGGCTTCGTCGAAGAAGCGCGGCGGCACGGCGCCAAAACCGTCGAACTCAACCTCGAACCGAGCCAGAACGCCACGCGCTTCGACGAAACCGTCCACGCGCCAGCAACACAGGCCGTGCCGGCGTATGTGGAAAAATGGATCGCGCGGCGTGATGGATGAAGCGGGGCTTTCAGGCATCAGAAAAGCTTTTTAACCACGAAAAACACGAAAACCACGAAAGAGCGGTCATTCTGCGCGAAGTCGCTGGACGCAGAATCCAGAAAACACCTTCTCACGCGAAGGCGCGAAGGCGCGAAGCCGCGAAGAAAGAAGCTCCCTACCCTTCAAGGCATAGGTATCTACACAAGCGCTGCGTCATGGTCTCTGATGACATGCTTTTCTCTCACATTCCAAGCAGCGCCGCAGGCGCGCAACATGAGTAACCGTCGGTGGAGCGTGAGCGTAGCGAA
>WQTW01000074.1 GCA_009786085.1 Pseudomonadota bacterium
TGGAAGCGTGGATCAACAACCAAACTGAGCAGGAAAAAGCCGCATGAACCAATGGGCTTGGTGGACGAAAAACAGAGGGAAGTTCACTAAGGTCGGTATGTGTCGCGGCAACCTTATGATGGAACCGGCTGGCAGGGTAATGTTAATGGTGTTACCGCTAAGCTCACCAGATTGGCAAGCATACTTCACCGCATTCGACAAGGCACAACGGAACTCCCCGTAGCGTTGAAATGATGTGTAGCATTGGTTCGCGTCATCGACATAACCAGGATATTCATAATCGACAATCAATGTTATTGCCTTCGGCGCCGACGACAACCCAAGACTAAGGAACAAGAGAACGCATAGCACGCCCGCGCGACGCAGGGACAATAGAAAAGAATGTCTCATGAGAAACCTCGCAATTTAACAGGAAAAGGAAAACAGGCAACAGAAAAAAGCCCTGCCTTTCGACGAAAGGCAGGGCTGCGATGGCTTTACAGATGGCTGTGCGTCAGCCTTTAGTACAGAGAATACAGAGAGAGAGAGAGAGAGAGAGTGTGTGTGTGTGTGTGTGTGTGTGTGTGTGTGTGTGTGTGTGTGTGTGTGTGCAAGGATCGTGCCAACGCTTAGAATTGAATGCCTCAATTCCAAACATTTTTTTCACTAGAAGAGCAAACCTTTCTTGCATCATTGTCGTTTCCTGATTTTGCCTTGTTTGAGCAAATCAAACATGTTCCATACCGAGCAATTCTAATGTGAAAGAATGTAAAAAAACAAGCAATAAATGGCGATCGGGATTTTGTTACAATTCTGCTTTCGAAATTCAGTAATTACTTCCATTTTTCTGTGTTTTTGGAAAAGACATGAGCAAACACACATGTTCCAGAATACCTTTGACGAAACAATTGGTTTTAAGAGACACGAATTACGTAATCTGTTCACGTAATTTGTATACCTAAAACGTATCGCAAGAGCAATCATCGCTGCCTCCTTTCTCTTTTTTCTCTCGCTTTCGGAAGCATTGAAACGAAAATCTATGTTCGCGTGAAGCCAACTTTTGCGGGCGGCTGTGAGCAGGGATCAGATCGTCGAGGCGGGTTTCAAACCCGCCCTTTTGTTTTTTTTGACAACGAAAAAGATACGAAAAACACGAAAGTGGGAATCCAGCGGCGTGTAGCCCGGATAAGCGAAGCGCGTCATCCTGCGCGAAGTCGCAGGACCGGGAACGGCCTACGGCGCAAAGCGCCGCCTGATCTTGGAGCGCGGGCGTCCCGCCCGCCGCCGCCATCCCGTCCTTCCCCCGCTTGCGGGGGAAGGAGACAAACCCCCGTCGGTTTCGCCGACACCCCCTTTGAAAAGGGGGCTTTCCTTCTTTGCGGCTTCGCGTGAGAACAAACAGGGCGCGATAAATCGCGCCCCTACGCTCTGATCCCTAATCCCTGCCCCCCAGCATCGCCCGCAAATTCCTGAGTTTCGCCTTGCCCGCGCTTTTCTCGGCGGCGGCCTCATCCGCTGAAAGCGCCTGCCCGCTGTAGCGCAAATCCTCCTGCGCCAATTCGCCGATAAAACGCGACGGCGTGCAATCCATCCGCCCCCCGGCGCGTTTGCGCTGTTTGCAATAGGAAATGTGCAGGGTTCGTTGCGCGCGAGTGATGCCCACATACATCAGCCGCCGCTCTTCGTCGATTTTTTGCAACTCGATCGATTCGCGGTGCGGCAAAATCCCTTCCTCGACGCCAACCAGAAACACATGCGGAAATTCCAGTCCTTTGGCCGCGTGCAGTGTTGACAAACGCACCTGGCCACCGTCGTCCTGCTGATCGTCGAGCCGATTCATCAGCATCAGCATTTGCGTCAAATCGAGAAGGTTCTTGCCGTCCTCCTCGCCTTTCTTCGCAAGCCAGCCGGTGAAGTCGCGCACATACTCCATTCGCTTTTCGGCGTCGCGTTTGTCGTGCGTTGAATACAACCAATCTTCGTAACCGATGCCCTTCAGCATTTCATCGAGCAAGCGACCGGCAGGTTCGCGTTCGGCGCGAAAACGTAAATGGTTGATGCTGTCGCAAAATGTTTGCACGGTTTCCTGCATTTTTCCGGTCACGGTATGTTTGAACTCCGGCGAAAAAACGGCGGCAAAAAGACTCACCTGTTTGAGCGCCGAGATTTCGCCGAGTTTCGCCAGCGTCGCCTGCCCGACGCCACGGCGCGGCGTGGTGATCGCGCGAATGAACGACGGATCGTCGTCGTCGTTGGCGATCAGTCGTAAATACGACACGATGTCTTTGACCTCCGTGCGGTCAAAAAACGATTGTCCGCCGGACAACACATACGGCACGTTGTTGGCGCGCAGCGCGTTTTCAAACGGACGCGACTGAAAATTCCCGCGATACAAAATGGCGTAATCGCCGAAACTGCCGCGATGCTCGAATTTGTGCGCCAACAACCGATGCACGATCAACTCCGCTTCGGCTTCGTCATCGTTGGCCGGCGTCACGCGGATCGTGTCGCCGTGTCCCAGATCGCTCCACAATTTTTTATCGAACAACTTTTCGTTGTTCGCAATCAGCGCATTGGCCGAGCGCAGAATGCGCACGGTGGATCGGTAATTCTGTTCGAGTTTGACCACTTTCAGATGCGGATAATCGCGCGGCAACTGCGCCAGATTGTCGAGCGTCGCGCCGCGCCAGCCGTAAATCGCCTGATCGTCGTCGCCGACGGCGGTGAACGCATTGTCCGACGCCAGCGTCCGCAGCAACGCATACTGCGCCGGGTTGGTGTCCTGATATTCGTCGATCAACACGTGCGCGTAACGCGAACCCCAGCGCACCGCAGCGCCTTCGTCACGCGCAAACAAATGCACCGGACGCACGATCAAATCATCGAGGTCCACCGCCTGATACGCCTGCAATGCGTCGCCGTATTGAACATAAGCTCGCGCCGCGATCAACGCCTGATCGTCACCGGCATTTTTCAATGCGTCCTCTGGAGAGACCAGCGCGTTTTTCCACTGGCTGATCTGCCATTGCGCAGCGCGCGCGCGCGCCGTGCTGCCCGTCAATTCCGAAATCAGCGTTTCAAGGTCTTGCGGATCGAGGATCGAAAAGCGCGGCTTCAGTTTCAGCATCCTGACTTCCTGACGAACGATGGACAAGCCCAGCGCGTGAAACGTGCATACGGTGATTTTCTGAAACGCCTCTTGCTGACCGCGCGCCGCCAACAGATCGCGCACCCGTTCGCGCATTTCCAGCGCTGCCTTGTTGGTGAACGTGATCGCCAGAATGCGCTCGGGCGGCACGCCCTGCTCGACCAGATGCGCGATCTTGGCGGTAATTACCCGCGTTTTACCGCTGCCCGCCCCCGCCAGCACCAGCAAAGGACCTTCCACATAACGCACCGCGTCGCGTTGCGCGGGATTCAAAGCAGCATTCATCATCAGGGGGCAGGAATCAGAGGTCAGAGGTCAGAAGTCAGGAATCAGAAAAAAATTAACCGCAAAGAACGCATAGGCCGCAAAGAAAGAGTGCGTCATTCTGCGCGTGTAGGGGCGGGTTTCAAACCCGCCCTTTTGAAGCCGCGAAGAACAGAACCTTCCCCTTCAAGGCATGGGTATCTACACAAGTATGGCGACATTTGCCCTGCTCCTCTCGCGCACCTCAAAAAGCGCCGCAGGCGCGTCACGTGAGTAACCGTCGGTGGAGCGCGAACGCAGTGAGCGCGAAACCGGCGGACAGTCGACCCCAACATTCCTCAGCCCTGCAAGGGCTGAACCCCTCGTTCAGCCCCTGCGGGGCTGGGAAGGTAAGGTGTTCGCTTTCCGCCGGTTTCGCTCGCTGCGCTCGCTCCACCGGCGGTTACTCATATCACGCCCCTTCGGGGCTGCTTTCCTGTTTGTGTAGATATCTATGCCTTCAAGGGAAGGTTGGGGCGGGGATAGGGTTCTGTTCAGGAACTGACCACCCTATGCGCTCCCCGTCTTTCTTCACCGCTCCGCGTGAGGCATTCTCTGCGGCTAAAACAATCCCGTCTCTCAGCATTCCAAAAGAGCTGCATTTTACTGTATCGTAAGAACTTTCTCGCAATCTTTTTCTGAACCATGTCGTCGTATGTTATCGGAGATATTCAGGGCTGCCACAGCGAACTGTGCCGCCTTCTTGACATGATCGGTTTTTCTCCGAAGCATGATCGCTTGTGGTGCGTCGGCGATCTCGTCAACCGCGGCCCTGCGTCGGCCAATGTTTTGCGCGAACTGATGGCGCTTGGCAGTTCGGCGCAATCGGTGCTCGGCAATCATGACTTTCATCTGCTGGTCGCCGCTGCCGGTTTCCAGAAACTCGGACGCCGCGATCATCTCGACGATATCCTGTCCGCCAAAGACCGTGAGGCAATGCTCGATTGGTTGCGCCACCGTCCGCTGGCGATTCGTTTCGATCATTATTTACTCGTACACGCCGGCGTGATTCCCTCCTGGAGCGCCGACGATGTTGTGCGATACGCGCACGAAGTCGAAACCGTGCTTCGCAGCAACGACCGCGACACGGTGTTGCTTTTCCTGCAACACCTCTACGGCAACACGCCGGAACGCTGGGACGCGCGTTTGCGCGGACAAGACCGCTTACGTGCCATCGTCAACATCTGTGCGCGCCTGCGCTTCTGCACGGAAGACGGCACGATGAATTTTTCGGAGAAAGGTTCGCGCGATCATCCGCCGCCCGACATGCGCCCCTGGTTCGCGTTTGAATCGCGCCACACACGAAACGTCACCGTTCTGTGCGGCCACTGGTCGATGCTTGGGCTGTCGTTGATGCCCGGTGTGCTGGCGCTTGATTCCGGCTGTTTGTGGGGCGGCACGTTGACCGCCGTGCGACTGGAAGACCGGCAGGTGTTTCAAGTGCCGAGCGAGCAGCGGTTGTTTTGCTCATAGCCGGTTCAAACAAGCAACAAACCCCCGTCCGCCTTCGGCGGACACCCCCTTTCAAAAGGGGGCAGGTTCAGAACTTCAACGCCTCCCCAAACGCTTTCTGATACCGCCGCGCCACATCGTCGCGCGTGACCGGATGGTTTTGCGGGCCGTGGTGAGCGATTTTGATGGCGCCGAGAATCGCCGCCAGTCGTCCGGTTGTGCGCCAGTCCCATTCGTTCGCTATTCCGTAGAGCAGACCGGCGCGATAGGCATCGCCGCAACCGGTGGGATCTGTCTCGGCATCGGGCGTCACGGCCGGAATCGATAGTGTGCCTTCCTCGGTCATGATGCGCGAACCTTCCGCCCCATGTGTGATGATCAATGCCCGTACACGCCGCGCGATTTCTTCCTGCGAAAGTCCCGTGCGCTCACTCAGCAACCGCGCTTCGTAATCGTTCAGCGCGACGACGTCGGCGAGTTCGACCATTTCGAGCAGTTCTTCACTGGAGAAAAGCGTCATCGCCTGTCCGGGATCGAACACGAACGGAATGTTCAGCGCGTGAAATTGCCGCGCGTGTTGCAGCATTCCTTCGCGGCCATCGGGCGCCACCAGTCCCAACGCAATATCTTCGACCTCCTCCACGCTGACACGATGCGATTCCGCCATCGCGCCCGGATGAAACGCGGTGATCTGGTTATCGTCCATGTCGGTCATGATCGTCGCCTGAGCGGTGTAAGCGCCCTCGATAAACCGAATGCCATCGCAGGCGATTTTCTGTGACGCCAGACGCACTTCATAAGGCCGACCATCTTCCGCGCCCAATGTCGCCATCACCACCGGCTCGCCGCCCAGCCTCCTGAGCGTGTAAGCGATGTTGCCAGCGCAGCCGCCCCACTCGCGGCGCATGCTGCTGACGGTGAACGACACCGACAACCGCTCCATTTGATTGGGCAGCAGATGCCGCGAGAAGCGATCCGGAAAAACCGCGATGATGTCGTAAGCGAGAGAACCGCAAATCAGGATTCGTGGTGGCGTCAGTCTTGAAATCATGATCGTGCCTTAAAAAAGAGAGGCTCTATAATATCAGGTATCAGCTTCCCGTTGCCATTCTGCGCGAAAGCGCGGAAAACACGGAAGCACATTAACCGCAAAGAGCACATAAAACGCAAAGATTTTTTTTCGTGTTTTTCGTGGTTCCTCTTTACTCCCCGCTTTTCAGCATCGCCTGCAAGGCGCCGCGTTGACGGCGCGACACCGGCAGCAATTCCGAGATACCCTGCAATTCGACTTTCCAGCCGTCGTCTTCGTGATCGCTGTCCGCGCCATGCCCGTCAATGCTTCCGCGCATCAGGCTCTTGATCGCCCACTTCGCCACCAGATAGCTGCGATGGGTGCGGACAAAATCGGGCGTGAATTCCTGCTCCAGTTTGGTCAACGATTCCTCGAGGATAAGCTCACGTTCGCGTGTTTTGATCGTCACATATTTTAATTCGGCCTTGAAATAAATCACTTCGTCGATCGGCACCAGTTCAATCCGCGTTCGTCCGACCACCGGCAAAAACCGCCGCGCGCCCGTCGGCAATCCGGCAAGCTGCGCTTCCGAAATCGGCTCCAGCGCCGGAACTTTGCGCAGCGCCGTCAACAGCCGATCAATACGCACCGGCTTCATCAGATAATCGATGGCGTTCAATTCAAACGCTTTCACCGCATGTTCATTAAACGCCGTCACAAAAATCACGCGCGGTGGCCGTTTCATTTTGAGCAAGTGTTGCGCCAATTCGATGCCGCTCATATCGGGCATCTGAATATCGCTCAACAGCAAATCGATTTCGGAGTTTTGTACCCAATGCAAGGCTTCGCGGCCGTTTTCGACTTCGCCGACAACGGTCAGCGGCAATGCCTGCCGGCAATCGTTGAGCAAATCGTGCAGACGACGGCGCGCCAGCGCCTCATCATCGACCACCAGAATTTTCAGTGGCCTGTCCGTTGCCATTTCAACATTCATCTCGGTATTCATTCACGACTCCTGTGCGATGGTGTTTTCTTGTCCGCGCGTTGCGGTGCTTTCTGCTCTTTGTCGTTGCCGGTCTCCGGCGTAGCGCGTGATGCCTGCCGCGCCGCATCGGAGGGTGGTTTTTTCCGGTACGGCATGCGGATATGCACTTCATACGTTCCGCCGTTGATCACTTTGGCGGACATGCCTGCTTCGGCATCGAAATGCAGCGCCAGCCGCGCCCGCACATTGGCGACAGCGATCCGGTTGCCGCGATGGTGACGATCATTGCCGAGGCGATACGGGTTACGCAGAATCGCATGCACTTCATCGCGCACCGAAAAAATGTTGACCGAAATCGTGCCGCCGACGCTCGACGTTTCGACGCCGTGATGAATCGCATTCTCCAGCAACGGTTGCAACACCAACGGCGGCACCATCGCATCGGCCGGCATACTCTTGACGTTCCAATCCACTTCAAGACGCGATCCCAGCCGCAATTTTTCCAGCCCCAAGTATTGGCGACACAACTCCACTTCGTCCGCCAGCAGTGTCAGATCGCGGTTGTCACGCATCAGCACACGGAAAAGATCGGCCATGTCCTGCAACGCCGCTTCGGCCTGTTGCGGGTCGTGGCGCACAATCGACATCACCGCATTGAGGCTGTTGAACAAAAAATGGGGGCGAATACGCGCCTGCAACGCCTGCAATTTGGCTTCGATCACCACCGGCGACAACATCCGGTTGCGCATATGAAAGTAGTACAACAAGAGCGCCTGCGTCAGCAGCCCCCAGAACAGCACCGACACGATACCAGGCCACAACATAAAATGCGGTAATCCCGCAATGATGACCGCACAAACCACCGTGATCGCCGTCACCATGACCACCCCCCGCCAGTACGGCAGCCGCGCCAGCCAGGGTCTGCACAACCACAACAGCGTCAGTTCCAGAATCAGGAACGGTTCGACACTGCCCGCCAACTCAACCACCGCCAATGCCCGTTCACGGGCGCTGTCGTGGCGCGCCAACACCGCCAGCAACATGCCGAGGTTGACGCCCAAAACCGTCCGCAGCACAATCCCGAGATTGCGCCAATCCGGCATCAGCGGAGAAATGTCTCTGTCTTTCACGCTCATCGGCAAACGGAACTTCGTGACGCTTCACGGCGCCTTAATGGTACATTGTCCACAACCTTCGGAGACTGCGCAAGCAGTTCCCGCAAGAGATGCTATAGTGTACAACGCCCGGAAAAATGGAAGAACGCCGCACATTCAGACGCCACTTGAGGAGACGATCTTGATCCCGATTCACAACTACGATAACGGCATTTTTGCGATCGACGCGCAATACAAGCGACCGCTGTGCGCCGCCATTCATTTCGTTATAGATAACGGTCGCGCCGCCATCATCGACACCTGCCATAACCCCTCGGTCGAACGCACCGTGCAGGCCGTCGCGCAACTGGGCATCCAACGGGAAGCGGTCGATTACATCTGCCTGACCCACGTTCACCTCGACCATGCCGGCGGCGCGGGCGCGCTGATGCGCGAATTCAGCGAAGCCCGATTGATCGTCCACCCGCGCGGCGCTCGCCACATGGTCGATCCGACCCAACTCATGGCCGGTGTCAAAGCCGTCTATGGCGACGCCGAAGCCGAACGGCTTTACGGCGAACTGCTGCCCGTCCCCGAAGAGCGGGTGGTCGCCGCCACCGATGAAATGCCGCTCAAACTCGGAAACCGCGAACTGCGTTGCTTCGATACGCCGGGGCACGCACGTCACCACCTTTGTTTCCACGATCCGGTCGCCAATGCCGTGTTCACCGGTGATGTGTTCGGCGCGTCTTACCACGAACTCGACGTTGATGGCCGACAATCCGTCATCGTGATTTCCAGTCCGGTGCAATTCGATCCGCAAGCGATGCGCGATTCCATCCGGCGCATTCTCGCGCTTCGTCCCGACGTGCTTTACCTGACCCACTTTTCGCAACTGCGCGAACCGGCGGCGCGCGCGGATGATTTGTACCGCCTGATCGATGCTTACGTCGCTATCGCCGAACAAGCCGGTTCCGACGAAGAAGGTCGCTGCCAGCGAATCGCTGACGGCTTATGGCGGTTGTTCGATGCCGAAGCGCAACGTTTGGGCTGGGCATTGTCGCACGAAGCCTTGCGCAAACTCTTGAAGTCCGATGTCGAACTGAACGCGCAGGGTTTGGACGTTTGGCTGAAAGCGCGCGCGAAATAAGTTGTATAGGTTGCGGGTGAGCGCAGCACCTTCCGGAAATCATTTCACGCAAGGAACAAAATGCAGGGGCGGGTTTCAAACCCGCCCTTTTTGACCTACGCGGAGAGCACGGAGAAAAATGGAGCGCGGGCGTCCCGCCCGCAATTTTGCCTCACGCGAAGACGCGAAGAAGAAAAGCCCCCGCCTTGCCCCCTTTTTAAAGGGGGTGTCGGCGAAGCCGACGGGGGTTTGTGGGTGCCGCCGAAAGCGGGCGGGTGTTTGTTGAAAAAGATTTACCGCAAAGAACGCATAGATCACAAAGAAAAAGAGGATTACGCGAAAGCACACTTCAAGTCAGCATTGACAAGCTTTACACGTTGGACGACACTGCTTCCGTCAAGATCATCGCTTCTCTACCGTTAACGCTCGCACCCACCCACTCTGATACCTGCCTTATGAAAACGACCTCCATTTTCCTTCCGGCGCTCGTCCTCATGCTCTGGACGCTGCTCGTTCTGGTGCAAGTTCCCATCCGCCGCTTCAGCGCCTACTTTTTTGGTAAACGTGTCGTCGCGGACGACTTCAAGTACGGTGAATCACCCAACGTGCCGATGGATGTGTCGCTGCCGAACAGGATTTTCATGAACCTTCTCGAGGTTCCTGTTCTTTTCTACGCGCTCGTCTTGATCGCCTTCGTCACCGGCGAAGTGAATCACATCACTGTAGGTCTGGCCTGGCTGTATGTCGCGCTACGTTTCGCTCACAGCTTGATCTACTTCACGTACAACCAGGTCGTCCACAGGTTCGCGGTCTTCGCAGCCAGTAATCTCGTCGTGTTGACCATGATCGTTTACATGGTCATAGCGTTGTTGTAACACGCCCGCTCCGCCTATGGCTCTATGCGAACCGGCGTCTGATAATCTTTACCGTACCTTTACCCTCCCTTAACAGCGCTTAACATTGAATCTTCCATACTGGTACGCACTTGCAGTACGTTGCATGAACACTCTATTTGGAGGATGACATGAAAACCATCGTTTTTATTCTTGTCGCTCTTTTCGCCTCTGTCGCCAATGCCACGGTTTACAAATGTACGAGCGCCGACGGCAAGGTCGAATTCAGCGACAAACCCTGCGCGGGCATGAACAGTGAGCGAATGTATTTGCCGAACAATACGTTTGAAATAACAAACGTCGGCTTGGATAACGCCACAACGCCAGCCGCCGTGCTCGATGGGAAGTCTGCCGAAGCATCAAATGCTGCGAAAACAGCAGAGGCAACGAAACGAGCCAATGAGCGTCGCTTTATCCGCGCAGGCATGACGGCCACCGATGTGCGCTCCCGTATCGGCTCTCCCGATTCGAGAGAAGTCGGCATCAATTGCGGCTGGGTGACGGCCAGCGGAGAAACACTACAGAGAACCGGCTGCGAATGCTGGGTTTACGATCCGACTGCCGGAGACCCGCAAACCCGCACGGATGTGTGTTTCCACGATGGCCTGGTGACGTCAGTCACAAGAAAAGTGGTGCGGTGAGCGCAGCGGGTTGGAATTACGCCGACTGCACCGGAATCTGCTGTCCGGTGCGGACGATACGGTTTTGCGCGTCCACATAAACCAGTTTCGGCGTGTGACGCGCCGCTTCGTCGTCGCTCATGGACGCGAAGCTGGCGATGATGAGCAAGTCGCCCGGCGCGGCTTTACGCGCTGCGGAACCATTGACCGAAATAATCCCGGAGCCGCGCTCGGCGCGGATCGCATATGTCGTGAAACGTTCGCCGTTATGGATGTTCCAGATGTCGATCTGCTCGTACTCCCGAATGTCGGCAGCCTCCAGCAGGTTCTCATCGATCGCGCAGGAACCCTCATAATGCAGCTCGGAATGGGTCGCGGTAACCCGATGGAGCTTGGATTTGAGCATCATTCGTTGCATGGCGGTTTCCATCGCAAGTGTTGGGAGGGGCATTGTAGCGGGAAACCTCCCGCTGTCAAACCGCCGTTTGTAACTGCGCCGCCGTCCTTATCCGGCCGGGGAATATATCCCGAAGCGCCAGAATGTCCGCGTCCCCGCTCACCAGCGCGTCGGCCTGCCCCGCCTGCGCGAGAACCAGAAAAACCTGATCCTTTTCATCACGACAAGTCGGTACAGTCGGCCAGGGCGTCGGCAAAGTGACGACTTCGGCGTAAGGCAGAAAATCGCCGAGCAATTCCTGCTGTTCCTGCGCCGAGAGCTTGAACTTGGGATAAGCCAAAACGCGCAAAAGCTCGTTGACGGTTTCCCGGCAAACCAGAGGCCGAAACTGTCCGCGCTGCCAAGCCTGCCGCATCCAGGCCAAGCACCCTGTCTCGAACCTGTCTCTATATCACATCTCCAATGTCATGATTTTAGCCAACCGAAAGCCTTCTATTCGTTCTTGCAGCAATTGCCAACCGCGCCACATGGCCT
>WQTW01000075.1 GCA_009786085.1 Pseudomonadota bacterium
GTGCCCTTCGGTTATCGGAAATGAAGTGTCTCAGATGTTCGCGTCAGCGAAGCTCGCCATAGTGGTGGATAGGGTGAAGCCCGAAAGGCCGTGGCAGCGAGAAATCAGTTCCGCCGAACTGGAGCAAGGCAAACCTGGGCGTCGGGTCGGGTGTAACGACAGCCCGGCGACCTCAACCATTCCAACCGCCCGGTGCGGAACCGCATGCCGGGTGGTGTGGGAGGGGTGCAGCCTACGGGCCGCCCCCTATCCCGATCCATATCACCTATGCCTTCTCTCTGCCTGCCATTTTTAAAACAACATTCCCTTTTTTTCTACCCGTATCAACATATCTGTGCGCTTCAACAACCTCATCGAGGGAATAGACCCTGTCAATGGTTGCCTTATACTTTCCTTCTTCGAATCGCCTGCGCAAAAACTCCAATTGTTCCTTTCGCTCGGAAGCAATATCCAACCCGCAAATATTGATGTAATGACCTCCGGAAATTAGAAGAGACGCGCATTGTTCTTTTGTTGTTTTACCGACCGCATCGAAAACGATGTCAAATTTTTCATTTCTTTGGGTGAAATCTTCTTGGGTGTACAAAATGACTTCATCGGCGCCTAACTCTTTGACGAGGCTTTCACCTTCTTCGCTGCAAACCGCCGTTACATGGGCATTGCAATACTTTGCTACTTGTATCACTGCCGTACCGACCGAACCGGTTGCTCCATAGACCAATACCCTAGGATTTGTTTTTTCCGTCATTTTTGCTTTTTCAAGAAAATAGAGTGCCGAAGTTCCACCAAACGGAATGGCTGCCGCTTCCTCAAATGTCGCATTGGCCGGTTTTTTTGCAATAAGCCCTTTTTCAGACACCACAACATATTCGGCGCAAGTGCCGAACTTAAAACCTGTGATGCCAAAAACTTCGTCGCCAGGATTGAAATCTTTTACATTTTTCCCTGTTTGTTCGACAACACCTGAAAAAACAGTGCCTAAAATAGGCTTACGGGGTTTGTTGAAACCCAAAACGAACCGCATGACGATTCTAAGAAACCCCTTGACAACAAGTCCTCTGACTCGCGCATCGCCCGAATTCACTGGCGAAGCCATAACCCTTACTAATACTTCATTCTTTTTCGGTACCGGCTTTTCAACCTCAACGATTTTCATGACTTCAGGCGGCCCGTATTGGGTGCAGATCGCCGCCTTCATTGTAGATTTAACCATTTTTGAATTTCCTCTGCTCGTCAAGCACGTTCTTACATCTTGTCTCAGCCATATACGCAAAATGGCAAAACCTTTTTTTCGCAATATGTGATAATAACATTCTCATGAAAATAAAACGCCTTGCCGCCTGCCACAACAGGCCGTGAACGCACCCCCGGACAACCCATCAACCCAACGAAGCAAGACCCATGGCTCAATACGTTTATACAATGAACCGTGTCAGCAAGACCGTGCCGCCGAAGCGGCAAATCTTGAAAGACATTTCGCTTTCCTTTTTTCCGGGCGCCAAAATCGGTGTGCTCGGTCTCAACGGCGCCGGCAAATCCACGTTGCTGAAAATCATGGCCGGGATCGACAAGGAGATCGACGGCGAAGCCGTCCCGATGCCGGGTTTGAGCATCGGTTATCTTCCGCAGGAGCCGCAACTCGATCCGCAGCAAACCGTTCGTCAGGCGGTGGAAGAAGGCATCGGCGGTGTGTTGGCGGCGCAGAAGCGGCTGGAAGAAGTGTATGCCGAATACGCCGAGCCGGACGCCGATTTCGACAAACTCGCTGCCGAACAGGCCGAGTTGGAAGCGATCATTGCCGCCGGTAGCGGCGACAGCGCCGAAGCGCAACTGGAGGTCGCCGCCGACGCTTTGCGTTTGCCGCCCTGGGAGGCGACCATCGCGCAACTGTCCGGCGGCGAGAAACGCCGCGTCGCGTTGTGCCGATTGCTCTTGTCGAAACCCGATATGTTGCTGCTCGATGAGCCGACCAACCATCTCGACGCCGAATCGGTCGAATGGCTCGAACAATTCCTTTACCGCTTTCCCGGCACGGTGGTCGCCATCACGCACGACCGTTACTTTCTCGACAACGCCGCCGAGTGGATTCTCGAACTCGACCGCGGTTACGGCATTCCCTGGAAAGGCAATTACAGCAGTTGGCTCGACCAGAAAGAACAGCGCCTGGAGCAGGAACAGAAAGCCGAAGACGCCCGTACCCGCGCGATGAAAAAAGAACTGGAATGGGTGCGACAAAATCCGAAAGGCCGTCAGGCGAAAAGCAAAGCGCGCTTGACGCGCTTCGAGGAATTGTCCGACCACGAACATCAGAAGCGCAACGAAACCAACGAAATTTTCATTCCGGTCTCCGAACGGCTGGGCAAAGAAGTGATCGAATTCAAAAACGTTTCTAAAAGCTTTGGCGACCGCGTTCTGATCGACAACCTCAGTTTCAAAGTGCCGCCCGGCGCCATCGTCGGCATCATCGGCCCGAACGGCGCCGGTAAATCCACCTTGTTCAAACTCATCACCGGCAAAGAGCAACCCGACAGCGGCAGCATCACCATCGGCCACACCGTCGCGTTGTCCACCGTCGATCAAACCCGCGAAGCGCTGGAGGGCGACAAAACCGTTTGGGAAGATGTCTCCGGCGGGCTGGATTTGCTCACCGTCGGCAAATTCGTTTTGCCGAGCCGCGCTTATCTCGGACGGTTCAACTTCAAGGGCAACGATCAGCAGAAGCTGGTGAAAAACCTGTCCGGCGGTGAACGCGGTCGTTTGCATCTGGCGAAGATGCTTTCCAAAGGCGGCAATCTGTTATTGCTCGACGAACCGTCCAACGATCTCGACGTTGAAACCCTGCGCGCGCTCGAAGATGCGCTGCTCGAATTCGCCGGATCGGTGATGGTCATCAGCCACGACCGCTGGTTCCTCGACCGTATCTGTACGCACATCCTCGCCGCTGAGGGCGACAGCCAATGGGTTTTCTTCAACGGCAACTATCACGAATACGAAGCCGACAAAGTCAAGCGGCTGGGCGAAGAAGGCGCGCGGCCGAAGCGGATGCGGTATAAGGGATTGAAGTAGGCTGGGATGAAGCGCAGCGTAATCCCAGCAAAAACAACAACTGCAAAGAACGCGTAGCGCGCAAAGAAAGGTGGCGTCATTGCGAGCGAAGCGAAGCAATCCAGAAAATGTGCGCAACGGGAAAATCGCTGGATTGCTTCGCTTCGCTCGCAATGACGGCTTTTTTCATTCACACGAAGCGCAATCGAACGTAGGGGCGCGATTTGTCGCGCCCTGTTTTGCCTCACGCGAAGCCGCAAAGAAGAAAAGCCCCCGACTTGCCCCCTTTGAAAAGGGGGCTTTTCCCTCCGCGCGCTCCGCGTCTCCGCGTGAGATCATGTTTTTCTGATCCCTGATTCCTGACCTCTGATGCCTGACTCACACCACCGTAACCCGCGCAAACCGCCGCTTCCCGGCTTGGACGACGATGGTGCTGCCTGCCGCGATCAGCAGTTTTTTGTCGCTGACGGTGTCGCCATCGACTTTCAGCCCGTGTTGTTCGATCAGGCGCAGCGCTTCCGAGGTTGAGGGCGCGAGGTTGGCCTGTTTGGCGAGTTGGGCGATGGGCAGCCCTGCGCCGTTGGTGTGCAGGGTAACTTCCGGCATGTCGTCGGGCAGGATGCCCTGACGGAAGCGGGCGTTGAATTCGGCTTCGGCTTCTTCGGCGGCGGCTCGGGTGTGGAAGCGCTCGACGATTTCTTTCGCCAGCAGCACTTTGACATCGCGCGGGTTGCGACCGTCCCGGACTTCTTTTTTCAGCGCGGCGATGGTTTCGATTTCTTTCAGCGAGATGAGGTCGTAGTAACGCCACATCAGTTCGTCGGAGATCGACATGATTTTGCCGAACATTTCGCGCGGCGCTTCGGTGATGCCGATATAGTTGTCGTACGACTTGGACATTTTTTGTACACCGTCCAGTCCTTCGAGCAGCGGCAGGGTCAGGATACATTGCGGTTCCATTCCGTGCGCTTTTTGGATTTCTCGACCGACCAACAGGTTGAATTTCTGGTCGGTACCGCCCAGTTCGACGTCGGCTTTCAGCGCGACGGAATCGTAGCCCTGCGCCAGCGGGTAGAGGAATTCGTGGACGGCAATCGGCTGGTTGTCGCGGAAACGCTTGGAAAAGTCGTCGCGCTCGAGCATTCGGGCGACGGTGTAATGCGAGGCCAGCCGGATCATTCCTTCGGCACCCAGCGCGGAGAGCCAATGGGAGTTGAAGGCGACTTCGGTTTTTTCGCGGTCGAGGATCAGGAATACCTGATCGGTGTAGGTTTTGGCGTTGGCGGCGATTTCTTCCGCTGTCAGCGGCGGACGGGTGACGTTGCGCCCGGAAGGGTCGCCGATCATGCCGGTGAAGTCGCCGATCAGGAAGATGATGTGGTGCCCCAGGTCTTGCAGTTGGCGCAGCTTGTTGAACTGGACGGTGTGCCCCAGGTGCAGGTCGGGACGGGTGGGGTCGAAACCCTCTTTGATCCGCAGCGGTTTTCCACGGGCGAGTTTGGCGGCCAGTTCTTTTTCGATCAGGAGTTCGTCGGCGCCGCGCTTGAAAACGGCAAGCTGGTGTTCGATATCGTCGGAGGATAAAGAGGCAAATGAGGGGGCAAATGAGGAAACGGTCATGGGTTAAAGGATAAAATGTCAAAAAAATAAAAACGGCCAGATATGGCGCGGATCATCAAAAAATACGTTCAATAACGACGATAAGGCTTTGATTTTCGCGGTTTCTTGTTAGAATAGTGCAGTTCCAAGAAAGGCGCCCGTGCAAAAAATTACTGACTACATTTTAGCCGAAGGCAAGCCCTTTTGGGTTGCCTTGCAGCGTCGGCTGCGTCAGTTTGCTTCCGCTCCTGTCCTTGTGCTCGCTCTGGGGTTTTCCGCCATGGCGGCCTTCGCATTCGTTCCCGACGCCGCGCCAGTCCCGCATCCGACGACGACGCTGGAGCGCGCGCTTCAACTGCCCTCCGATTGGGTGCATCTCGATGGTTTGCGCGATCTGCCTTACTGGCATGAGGAGCGCGTTCAGCGCGGCGACACCATCGGCATTGTGCTTTCCCGCGCGGGGATGCGCGATCCGCAGGCGATGACGTTCCTGTTGTCCGACGCGCAAGCGCGTCCGCTGTACAAGCTGCGTCCGGGACGCGCGCTTCGCGTCGCGCTGGACGGTGACGGGCAATTGCAGGAATTGCGTTTTCTGGTTTCCGAAACCGAGCTTTTCACGATGGTTCGTGAGGGCGGAACCTTGCGCACCGAGACGATAACGCCGGAACGCGAAGTGCGCCGCGAGCAGCGCGCCGGAGAGATTCAGTCGTCGTTGTTCGGCGCGGCTGACGCGGCGGGAATTCCCGATGCGGTGACGGTCGAAATGGCGAATGTGCTTTCAGGAAGCATCAACTTTTATCACGATTTGCGCAAGGGCGATCATTTCGTGGTGTACTACGAGCGCGTGTATGTCGAGGGTGAACTGATCAACAGCGGTCGCATTCTTGCCGTCGAGTTCTTCAACGGAGGCATTGAATACAGCGCGTATTGGTGGCAAAGCCCGGACGGCAAGAGCGGCGGCTATTACAACGCCAAAGGCGAAAGCAACAAGCGGGCTTTTTTGCGGACGCCGCTGGAGTTTTCACGGGTCTCATCGGGTTTTTCGTCGAGCCGCTTGCATCCGGTGTATAAGACCCAACGGGCGCACGTCGGCACCGATTTCGCGGCGGCGACCGGAACGCCGGTGTGGGCGGCGAGCGACGGCACGGTCGATTTTGTCGGCACTCAGGGCGGTTACGGCAAACTCGTGATTCTGCGTCACGCCGGAAAGATTACCACGCATTACGGACACTTGTCGCGCTTCGCCAGCGGATTGAAAAAAGGCGATCGCGTCGCACAAGGGAAAGTGATCGGTTATGTGGGAATGACCGGCGTTGCGACCGGCCCGCATCTGCATTACGAATTCCGCGTTTCGGGCGTGCCGCATAACCCGATGAAAATGGTCATGCCGCCGGCGGAACCGATTGCCGCGAAAGACAGAAAAGCGTTTGAGGAAAGCCTGGCTTCAACCAAGCCGCTCCTGGAGATGGCGCGCGAAACGCCGATACAAAAAGTCGCAATGTTCCATTGATTTTATTTCCACGATGACCGACGCGCTCTACGCCGGAATCATGTCCGGCACCAGTCTGGATGGCGTTGATGCGGTGGTCGCGGCTTTCCCCGAAGAAACGGGAACTTCCTTTTTTTGCAAACTGCGTGGCAGCGCCTTCGTGCCGTTTCCGGCGACGTTGCGCAGCGAACTGTTGGCGTTGCAGGCATCGGGCGCCGATGAATTGGTGCGTAGTGCCCGCGCCGCCAACACGCTGGCCGATCTTTACGCGCAGGCAACGCAGGAAGCTGCTCGGCAGGCGGGTGTGGAACTGGCGCAGTTGCGCGCGGTCGGCGTGCATGGTCAGACTGTGCGACACTGTCCGGCGGAAGGATGGTCGTGTCAACTCAACCATCCGGCGCGACTGGCGGAACATTTGGGAATCGATGTCGTTGCGGATTTCCGCAGCCGCGATCTGGCGGCAGGCGGTCAGGGCGCGCCGTTGGTGCCCGCATTTCATACGGCGATGTTCGGCAGCGCATCGAAACATCGGGTGATCGTCAACATCGGCGGCATCGCCAACCTGACCGATGTGCCGCCGCAAGGCGCGGTGCGCGGTTTTGACACCGGCCCTGGCAATGTGCTGCTCGACGCCTGGACGATGAAGCATCAAAAAGGAATGTTCGACCGCGACGGCGCTTGGGCGGCGTCGGGATACGCTTCTCCCGCGTTGCTTGCCGCGTTGTTGAGCGAACCGTTTTTCAGGAAACCGCCGCCGAAAAGCACTGGCCGCGATTTGTTTCATTCGGCCTGGCTTGACGCGCATCTGGCGTCGTTTCCTTCCTTATCGCCTGCCGATGTTCAGGCGACATTGTTGCAGTTGACCGCAACGAGCATCGCTGAGGTCATTCCCAAAGAAGCGGAAGAAATCTTTATTTGCGGTGGCGGCGCGTACAACACGGCGCTGATGAATGCGCTGAGTGTGGCGCTGATACCGCGCGCCGTACAATCGACCGAAGTTCTGGGCGTTTCGGCGCAGCACGTCGAAGCATTGGCATTCGCCTGGCTTGCGCGCGAAACGCTGGCGCGTCGCACCGGCAACCTTCCGGCAGTGACAGGAGCCAAAGGGGCACGGATTCTCGGCGCGGTTTATCCGGGTTGTGCGGAACCAAGTATCAGGGGTCAGGAATCAGAGGGTTTGCTCTAAGCAAAATGACCGCGCAAAATGACCGCGCAAAATGACCGTGGGAGGTCAAGGCTTCTGCTTTGTGTTCTATGCGTTCTTTGCGGTTAATTCATTGTTGCTCAGGAGTCGCTTTCAATGAATGTCTGCCCAACGCGATATCGAGTGCATTGGCTTCAACGATCTGCGGAGACTTGGGATAATGTTTTCGGATGAGGTTTATCAACTGGTAGGCCTCGTCGGTGTTGCGCAAAAGGTAGGCGTGCGTTTTTGCCGCCATCAGACAAACACGCGGCGTGTACGGATAATCCGGGAAGCGCTGATGGAAATCTTGAACCAGTTGCATACCTTCGGCGGTGTGGCCTTTTTGTATCAATTCCTGCGCCAGCGTTTCGCAAATCACGGGATGCTGTGGCGGGGCAATATTCCCCAGCGTCTTTTTCGCAGAAAGATAGACATCAACGGCGCGATCCGGTGTTTTAGACAGCAGCAACGGCAGGTAGGCGCGCATGAGATGCGCGTAGTTTTGTTCGGGCGTCCCGTATATCAGCAGCAAACGGTGATAGTGTTCGTGCATCGCTATATTTTTGGGTTGCGCTTTTATCGCTTTTTTCAGCGCTTCCAGCGCATCGTTGTGGCGTCCTTCCCGAACGTAGATTTCAGACAGCGCTCGTGCTTTGTTCGGAATGTATTCGTTTTCTTCCAAACCGCTTTCCGCCCAGTCGTCGGTAGCACGATCAGACGCGCGCGAATCTTTTTGCAACGTGTAGCGGAAGAAAAAAGGGATGCGTTCCCAGAACGGTTGCGCGGTGTTCGCGGCGCCGAGAAACGTCAGTTTGCGGCGACACAACGGGCAACGCGGTTCCTTGGGGGCGTTGAGGTTGATCGGCATGCAGCAGTCGCCGAACAAGCGCTTGCACTGCCGACAGCGCCAACTGGCGGGATTTTCGTGATGATAGTGACAAAACTGTTTGTCGCGCATGGGAACCGTGACACAGGAAGGTCAAGCCACTATTCTATGACGATATTCAGAAAAAGGAAGCCCTTTTTTGGCGGGCGACAAAAACAATAGCGGGAGTGTGGTTATTCTTGCTTGGGGAGCTCAAAAAACGACGTAAAAAAGGACGGCGACGAACTGGCAGACGCTGCCTGCCAGAACGAACAAATGCCAGATGCCGTGACCGTGGCGTATTCGTTCGTCAAAAATGTAAAAGATTGTGCCTAACGTGTAAAGCAGTCCGCCGACCGCCAGCCAGATCAGTCCGGCAGTAGGCAACGCCGCCATCAGCGGTTTGATGGCGACGACGACGAGCCAGCCCATCACGAGATAAATCGGCAGCGACAGGATGCGCGTTTTTCGGCCAAGCCAGAGTTCCTGAACGATGCCGAAAACGGCCAGTCCCCAGTTGATGCCGAACAAGGTCCATCCCCAGGCGCCGTGTAGCGTGACCAGTGTGAACGGCGTGTAAGTGCCGGCAATCAAAAGATAAATCGCGCAATGGTCGAGACGCTGAAACAGTTGCTTGAAGCGACCGCGCAGCGAATGGTAGAGCGTCGAGATCGTGTAGAGCGCCGTGAGGGACGCGCCGTAGATGCTGGTGCTGACGATGTGCCAGACCGTGCCGTACACGCTGGCGAGCACGATCAGCAGCGTCGAGCCGGAAAGCGCCAGGACAGCGCCGGCGCAGTGGCTGATGGCATTGAAACGTTCACCGTGGTACATGTCGGCTACTATAACGCAAAAGTTTTGAAAAAAACCGAAGCGGACGAACAATACTTCAGGGAAGATAATCCCAACAGACGAGGCGGGTTTGCCCATTGTTGCCAATGGTTAATTCGCAGGGAGCGCCGACCGGCAGCGTCAATTTGTCGCGCACATGACCGAAGGGCAGTCCGCGAAAAAACGGAACGCCGCTGATGCGTTGGATGTGGTCGATGGCCGTGTCGAGTGTGTATTCGGTGATTTGTTCGGACGTTTTCAGTTCGGCAAAATGGCCGAGCAGTACGGCGCGCTGACGGGCGAGTACGCCGCTGTGATGCAGTTGGTACAGCATCCGCTCGATCCGGTACGGTTCTTCGTTCACATCTTCGAGGAACAGGATGCCGTTATCGACATTCGGAAAATAAGGTGTACCGATCAGATGCACGATCATCGAAAGATTGCCGCCCCACAAGGTTCCCGCCGTTGTCAGCGAGCGATCGCCGCGCAGAACACAGGCGATTTCATAGCGGTTGACGGCAAGCAGGCCGAAGCAATGGTTGACGGTAAAGGCGCTGACCTCTTCAGCGCCGAAATCATAGCAGGCCATCGGCCCGGCGAACGTGATCCGCTGTGCTTTCGCAAGTGCGGCGAGTTGGAAAGCGGTAAAATCGGAATGGCCGAGCCAGCGTTTTTTGTCGCGGGACAGCGCGGCGTAATCGAGACGATCGAGCAGGCGCGTCCAGCCGTAACCGCCGCGCACCGCCAGCGCAATGCCGGTTGGTGCGTCGCGCAAGACGCGATGAACAGCGGCGAGCCGCGTTTCATCGTCACCGGAAAAACGCTGAAACGTTTGCTTGATATCGGCGTCAACGCGGACACGATGCCCCGCCTGACGCAAAAACGCTTCGGCGCGCGACAACGCTTGCGTTTCCCACAAACGACCGGACGGAGCGTAAAGCGTGATGTCGAAATGAGATTGTGCGTTCATGGAGATAATGCGCGCCGCGCCTTGAAAAAAGCCGAAAGCAGCGCGGCGCTTTCGGCGGCCAGAATATCGGGAACCACCTCGGCGTGGTGGTTCAAACGCGGCTCGGCAAAAAGATCGACCACCGAACCGCAAGCGCCCGTTTTCGGATCGCGTGCGCCGAACACCAGACGAGCGATGCGCGCGTGCATGATCGCGCCGGCGCACATTACGCACGGCTCCAGCGTCACATAGAGAGAACAATCCGGCAGCCGGTAATTGCCGAGTGTGCGCGCGGCTTCGCGCAACGCGGTGATTTCGGCGTGCGCCGTCGGATCGTTTCCGGCAATCGGCGCGTTGCCGCCGCGCCCGATGATTTTGTTTTCAAAAACCACGATCGCGCCGACCGGAACCTCATCGCGCGCCGCCGCCTCTTCGGCAAGCGCGAGAGCAAAACGCATCCAGTGGAGATCGTCGTGGGGCATCATAAAAAGATTTTAACCGCAATCAGGGATCAGGTATCAGGGATTAGGAATCAGGAATCAGAACTTCGTCAATTCCCGCTTTCGCGGGAATGACAGCACATTTGTGTAGCACGTTCGATTTCTTCGCGCCTTCGCGTGAAATGATCTTTGATACCTGATCTATGCGATGGAATAACGGCCAAAAAAACGCCTTGCGCGGATCACCCGGCAAGGCGTTTTTATTTGTTGGCTCCTCGACCAGGGCTCGAACCTGGGACCTGCGGATTAACAGTCCGTCGCTCTACCGACTGAGCTATCGAGGAAAGGACGCAATTTTAGCAAAAGAATACCGTCGGGGAAAGTGGAAAATACTGGTGGTGTGAAGAAAGGGCGAAAATAGGACAACAGGAAGCGCGCCGACGGCCATTCAGGCTTGTAAAAGGAAGATGGCCGGACGTTTCTGGTAGCCCGCGCCGTCGATAGCACGCCATTCCCGGACGGGGCGGGTGATGACCGATTCGCTCGGGAGGGTGAGGTCTGCCGCGACGCACAGCCGCGAATCAGGGTGCAGCGCGCGGGTGATCGCGGCGAGCAGCGCAGCGTTGCGGTACGGCGTTTCGATGAAAATCTGGGTGGCGTGCTGTTGTTGGCGCGATTCCTGTTCCAGGCGGCGCAGGGTTTGGGCGCGGGCGTCCTCGGGAATCGGCAGATAGCCGTGAAAGGTGAAACGCTGGCCGTTCATGCCGGCAGCCATCAGCGCCAGCAGCAGCGACGAGGGGCCGACCAGCGGCTTGACGGGAACGCCGCAGCGGTGGGCAAGTGCGACGAGCGGCGCGCCGGGATCGGCGACGCCCGGACAACCGGCGTCGGTCAGAATACCCAGATCGGCTCCGGCCAGACAGGGCGCGAGCAACGCGGTGAGCGCGTCCGAAATGTCGGCGACGCTGGAGCCTTTTTGGATGGCGTGCTTACCTGTCTGTGAGCGCGCGCCATACTTTGCTCCCCTCTCCCCTTGTGGGAGAGGGGCTGGGGGAGAGGGGTAAAACGGCGCTTTTTCCCCC
>WQTW01000076.1 GCA_009786085.1 Pseudomonadota bacterium
CCTCGCCCGCGAATTGACCGCGCACAAAATTCCGCATCGTTATGAGGCCTTCGACGGCACCCATTCCGGCATCGACCACCGGCTCGATATTTCGTTGCCGTGCTTGTACAAGGCGCTGAAGCCGTGAGCGGAGGTCAGAGATCAGATGTCAGATGTCAGATGGCAAGTTGGCGTTTTCGGTTACGCGCCTGCGGCGCTTGGAAATGTGCAGATACCCATGCCGCAAGGGAAGAGGGGAAGCAAAGAAGATGTCAGCATGGACTTCGGCGGATTTTGAGCAATTGTCTTGATTTGCGTCAAGTCTTCGCCGCCATGCTCTTCTATAGTAACGTATTGAGATGTGATGAAACGATGCGTATGTTCGCAAGACGATACGCAATGTTTTTTTTAACTGTCGCCAACGGAGAAATTATATGATGATGCTTAAGGAATTGCTCACCACGGATGTCGGGATTCTGAGTCTGCTTTCCATCCTGTTCATGATCGTCATGAGCTTCTATCTGTATTTCTGGGTCGAGAAAAAAATCAAGGAAGACTCCAAAAATTACGAAAAAGAACAGCGCGCCGCGATCAAAGCAAAATAATCTGCTTCTGCGTGCTTGCCAGCGCCTGCCGCGCCTTACCGGGCACAGCAGGCGTTTTGTTGTCACCCTTCGGGTGAACTCGAAAGCCGACGCGCGGTTTTTCATCGGTTTCCAAGCGATCCTCTGCCGTTTTCAGGACGCGCTTGCTTTATACTGAATGTTTCTCTCATTTTTTTCTAAAGAGGCTCCTATGACTGCATCCTTCCCGCTGTTTGCGGAAGTGCCGCTGGCGGCACGTGACCCTATTCTGGGTCTGAATGAGGCGTACCAAGCTGACGCCAACCCCAAAAAGGTCAACCTTTCCATAGGTGTCTATTACGATGCCGCCGGTAAGATACCGGTGTTGTCGTGTGTGCAAAAAGCGATGAACGCGCTGGCGGGTCAAACCGCGCCGCGCACGTATCAGCCGATGGAAGGTCCCGCCGTTTATACCCAAGCCGTTCAAAAGCTGTTGCTCGGCGCCGACCATCCTGCGATCCGCGATGGCCGGGTGGCGACGGCTCAGACCATCGCCGGTACCGGCGCATTGAAAACCGGCTTCGATCTCCTGTTCAGCATCATCCCCAAAGCCACGGCCTGGGTCAGCAACCCCACCTGGGACAACCACCGCGCCATTCTCGGCGGCGCCGGATTTCCCGTCGAAACCTACGCTTATTACGACGCGACCACCGGCGGCTTCGATCTCGCCGGCATGTTGCGCGATCTGGAACGTGCAAAAGCGGGCGATCTCGTGCTCCTGCATGCCTGCTGCCACAATCCCACCGGCGTCGATCCGACCGCCGATGAATGGGGTCGGATCATCGACACCATCGAGCAGCGCAAGTTGGTGCCGTTCATCGACATCGCCTATCAGGGCTTCGGCGACGGTCTCCAGGAGGACGGCGAAGTCATCCGTCGTTTTGCCGAGCGTAACCTGCCGGTTTTCATCGCCAATTCGTTCTCCAAAACCTTTTCGCTGTATGGCGAGCGGGTCGGCGCGCTGACCGTGCTTACCGCCAATGCGGACGAAGCCCAACGGGTGCTCTCGCAAATAAAGCGGGTTGTTCGCGCCAGCTATTCAACCCCGCCGATTTTCGGCGCGTCGCTGGTCTCCACCGTGCTCAACCAACCCGATTTGCGCGTCCTCTGGGAAGAAGAACTGGCCACGATGCGCAACCGTATCCGCGAAATGCGGCAAATGCTGCGGGAACGGCTGAGCGCACAAGTGCCCGGTCGGAATTACGATTACATCACCCAACAACGGGGCATGTTCTCGTATTCGGGTCTCAGCGCGGCGCAAGCGCAGAAGCTGCGCGAGGACTACGCGATCTACATTGTCGAAAGCGGCCGCATCTGCGTCGCGGGGCTGAACACCAGCAACATCGACTATGTGGCGGAGGCTGTCGCGGCGGTGCAGAAGGGTTAAACAGTCTCTCTGCGAAACGGCTTTGTACAGGCTTGCCATCTATATCACCCAGTGATATAGTATGAAACAGCGCGTTTTCCGCACACGGGCTTTTACCCGGTGGATGAGCAAGGCGGGCATCTCAGACGCCTTGCTCGTTCATGCTGTTTCGGAAATGGAACACGGCCTGATAGACGCAGACTCGGGCGGCGGCATTGTCAAGAAGCGAATCGCCCTGCCGGGCAAGGGAAAACGCGGGAGCGCCCGAACGATTGTGGCTACGCGCCGATCCGGTCGATGGTTCTTTCTTCTGGGGTTTGCCAAGAATGAAAAGGACAATATTTCTCTGGACGAATTGAAGGCGCTTCAAGCAATGGCTTCGGATTATTTGGCTCTCGATAGCGACCGGCTCGACCAAACCGTGCAGTTTGGTAAATTGACAGAGGTGGATTATGTCTATGACAAAACCTAAGCAACGAAGCAGAATCCTTAAAGAAGTGCATGAAATGGCGACCGATTTATACGAAATCGGCCTGATCGACAAGCGCCGGATGCGGGAGTATGACGCCTTGTGTCACTTGGATGTCCACGAAATGTCTCCCCGAAAGATCCGGGCTTTACGAAAAAAGGAAAACATCAGTCAGGCCGTTTTCGCCGCCATCCTGAATACCAGTGTTTCAACCGTTCAAAAGTGGGAAATCGGCGAAAAGAAGCCTGGCGGCGCGTCTTTGAAGCTCCTGAACCTGATTGAGCGTAAGGGTATGGAAGTTGCCCTTTGATGACAAACGACGGCATCGTAAAAAAACAGATTTGCGCTACCCGAAAAGTTCGGCTAAAATTCGGAGCTTCCGCGGGAGTAGCTCAGTTGGTAGAGCGCAACCTTGCCAAGGTTGAGGTCGCGAGTTCGAGACTCGTCTCCCGCTCCAAATATTGAAAAACGGGGCTTTCGCCCCGTTTTTTTATCCCCTTCAACGATGCGTGCGTCATCGGCTCACTGGTTGCAATTTGCGGCGGGAAGGTTTATTCTTAAAGTTTAGCGCCCTGTTTCTGTTTAACACCGCCCAACCAACCCAACCATGAAGAATGCTCTCACGTTCGTTGCGCACCACCACCATCCTGACTAGTCTTTCAGGACGGTATGTGCTGGAAGACATTTGGGTTCTTCCGGCGGCGACGAAACAGTGACATGATCGAGACCCCTGGAAGAAGTTCCAGGGGTTTTTTGCTTTAAGGGTTTTTTGTGCGGTATTTTTGTGCGGTATTTTTGTGCGGTTTTTTGTGCGGTTTTTTGTGCGGTTTTTTGTGCGGTTTTTTGTGCGGTTTTTTGTGCGGTTTTTTGTGCGGTTTTTTGTTTCAAGGAGTTCGTATGCTCGACAAAACACGTTTGCGGATAGCGATTCAAAAATCGGGGCGTTTAAGCCGCGAGTCGCAGCAGTTGCTGGAACGCTGCGGCGTCAGGATCAATTACAACGAACAGCGTTTGATCGCTTACGCTGAAAACATGCCGCTCGATCTGTTGCGCGTGCGCGACGACGACATTCCCGGATTGGTGATGGACGGCGTTGTCGATCTCGGCGTGGTCGGCGAGAATGTGCTGGAAGAAGCGCTGCTGATGCGCCGCGCCGAAGGCGGAACACCGGCGTACAAGCTGCTGCGCGGCCTCGACTTCGGCGGTTGCCGCTTGTCGCTGGCGGTGCCGCTCGATGCGCGTTACGACGGGCCGCAGAGTTTGCGCGATTGCCGGATTGCCACCTCGTACCCGCATTTACTGAAGCAGTATTTCGATCGGTGCGGCGTCAGCTACAAGCCTTGTTTGTTGACCGGCTCGGTCGAAGTCGCGCCACGCGCCGGATTGGCGGACGCGATTTGCGATCTGGTATCGACCGGCGCGACATTGGAAGCGAACGGTCTGCGCGAAGCCGAAGTGATTTACCGCTCGAAGGCGTGCCTGATCCAGCGCGATGGCGCAATGCCGGAAAGCAAACAGACGCTGATCGACACCTTGCTGGTGCGCATGCAGGGCGTGATTCAGGCGCGCGAATCGAAATACATCATGCTGCACGCGCCGACGGATCGGCAGGAAGAAATCATCGCCATTTTGCCGGGGGCAGAACGGCCAACGGTGTTGCCACTCGCCAATGAAACGAACCGCGTGGCGATGCACATGGTGAGCAGCGAAACCTTGTTCTGGGAAACGATGGAAAAATTGAAGGCGCTCGGCGCCAGCTCGATTCTGGTGTTGCCGATTGAAAAGATGATGGAGTGAACGATGAGCAGGATGACAATCACCGATTGGTCGCAGTACTCTGACGAAGCGCGGGCGGCGCTGCTGCAACGTCCGGCCATCGGCGCGTCCGCCGCGATCACGACGACGGTCAACGAGATTCTCGAAACCGTCCGGCGCGACGGCGACGCGGCATTGCGCAGTTACACGGCGCGCTTCGATCGTGTCGATCGCGCGGCGATCCGCGTCAGCGCCGATGAAATCGCGGCAGCGGGAAAACGTTTGCCGGAAAACATCAAGGCGGCGATGGCGGCGGCGGTTCGCAACATCGAAATGTTCCATGCGGCGCAGCAACCCGTGCCGATCAGCGTCGAAACGCAACGCGGTATCCGCTGCGAAATGTTGACGCGCCCCATCGCTTCGGTCGGCTTGTACATTCCGGGCGGCACCGCGCCGTTGTTGTCAACGGTGCTGATGCTGGGCGTGCCGGCGCGGCTTGCCGGTTGTCGCCGCATCGTGTTGTGTTCGCCGCCCGGTGGCGAGGAAGGGAAGATTGCCGACGAGATTCTGTATGCGGCGTCGTTGTGCGGCATCGACGAAGTGTTTGCCGTCGGCGGCGCGCAAGCGGTGGCGGCGCTGGCGTTCGGCACCGAAACCGTGCCGCGCGTCGATAAAATTTTCGGGCCGGGCAATGCGTATGTGACCGAAGCGAAGCGGCAAGTCAGCATGCGTCACGACGGCGCAGCGATCGACATGCCGGCGGGGCCGTCGGAAGTGTTGGTGATCGCCGACGAACGCGCCAACCCGACGTTCGTAGCGATTGATCTTCTGTCGCAAGCCGAACACGGGACGGATTCGCAAGTGGTGTTGACGACGCCGAGCGCGGCGCTGGCGAACGCGGTGGCCGATGAAGTCGAACGTTTGTTGAAAGAATTGCCGCGCGCGGACATCGCCCGTCAGGCGTTGGCGCACAGCCGTTTGCTGGTGACCCGCGATCTCGACGAATGCGTCGCGATCAGCAATGCTTACGGCCCCGAACATTTGATTCTGCAAACGCGCGAACCGCAGGCGCTGGTGCCGAAAATCCAGAGCGCAGGATCGGTGTTCGTCGGCGATTATTCGCCGGAATCGGTCGGCGATTATGCGTCGGGAACCAACCATGTGTTGCCGACTTACGGCTACACGCACACGTATTCGAGTCTGGGGCTTGCCGATTTTCAGAAGCGGATGACAGTGCAAACGCTGTCGCCGGAAGGTTTGATGGCGTTGGCGACGACGGTGGAAACACTGGCGGCGGCCGAGCGGCTTGACGCGCATCGGCTGGCGGTGCGTTTGCGCGTCGAGGCCATCGGCAAAAGCGCGATCAACAAAACGGGGGACGCATGAACCTTCAGGAATTGGCGCGCGATGGTGTGCGCGCATTGACGCCGTACCTGTCGGCGCGTCGCATCGGCGGTCAAGGCGATGTGTGGCTGAACGCCAACGAATTTCCGGGCGCGGAATCGTATGCGTTGACGCAACCGTTGAACCGTTACCCCGAATGCCAGCCGCCGATGTTGCTGGCAGCGTACGCGGCATATGCGGGCGTGCGAACCGAACAATTATTGGTGAGCCGTGGCGCAGATGAAAGTATCGAATTGCTGATTCGGGCGTTTTGCGAACCGGGCAAGGATGCCGTGCTTTATTGTCCGCCGACGTATGGCATGTACGGCGTCAGCGCCGAAACCTTCGGCGTCACGCGCAAAACCGTACTCAGCACGAAAGATTGGCAGCTCGATCTTCCGGCCATCGAGGCGGCGCTCAACGAGACAACACCGAAGGTCAAGGTCGTGTATGTGTGCCATCCGAACAATCCGACCGGCAATCTGCTCGATCACGAGGATTTGCGCCGCTTGTTGCGAATGGCGGAAGGCAAGGCGCTGGTGGTGATCGACGAAGCGTACATCGACTTTTGTCCTGAGATGAGCACGGCGTCCTGGTTGTCGTCGTTTCCGCATCTGGTGATTTTGCGTACACTCTCGAAAGCGTTTGCGCTGGCGGGCTTGCGCTGCGGTTTCACGATGGCGCATCCTGAAGTGATTCAGTTGTTGCTCAAAGTGATTGCGCCGTATCCGATTCCGGTGCCGGTCGCGGACATCGCCACGCAAGCGCTGACCGGAAACGGTTTGCAGCAAGGCAAGCGCAACGTCGCCGACGTGATCGACAACCGCCGCTGGTTGCAACAGGCGTTGTCGCAGTGTTCGTGCGTGGATCGCGTTTTTCCCAGTGAAGGCAACTGGTTGCTGGTGCGTTTTTCAGATGTTGCGCACGTCTTTCGGACGCTGGGCGAACAAGGCATCGTGGTGCGCGATCAGAGCAAACAGCCGGGGCTGGCCGGTTGTTTGAGAATCACCATCGGCACGCGCGAAGAATGCGAACGGGTGGTGCAAGTGTTAAAGGAAATACGATGAAAAAAATTCTGTTTATCGACCGCGACGGCACCTTGATTCTTGAGCCATCGGAAGACAAGCAGGTCGATCGGCTCGACAAACTGGCGTTCGAGGAAGGCGTGATTCCGGCGTTGCTGGCGTTGCAGCAGGCCGGTTATCATCTGGTGATGGTGAGCAATCAGGACGGCCTGGGCAGCGCCCGTTTTCCGCAGGAGGCGTTTGACGCGCCGCATCGCTTGATGATGCAGTTGTTCAACTCACAAGGCGTGCGTTTCGACGACGTGCTGATTTGCCCGCATTTTCCTGAAGACAACTGCGAATGCCGCAAGCCAAAGACGAAGCTGTTGCAAGCGTATCTCGACGATTCCGACTGGGCGCGGGACATGTCTTATGTGATCGGCGACCGCGAGACCGACATGCAGTTGGCGGCGAACCTCGGCATCGGCGGTCTGCGTTATCAGCCGGGCGTGTTGGACTGGACGGAGATCGTCCGTCAACTGACGGGAAAAGATCGTCAGGCGCATGTTCGTCGCGTGACCGGCGAAACAGCCATCGATGTCGCCGTGTGGCTCGACCGCGAAGGCGGTAACGAGATTCACACCGGCCTCGGTTTTTTCAACCACATGCTCGACCAGATCGCCACGCACGGCGGTTTTCGTCTGCATGTGAAAGCGGAGGGCGATCTGCACATCGACGATCATCACACGATCGAAGACACGGCGCTGGCGCTGGGTCAGGCGTTGCGCGAAGCGCTCGGCGACAAATGCGGTATCGCCCGTTTCGGTTTCACGCTGCCGATGGACGAATGTCTGGCGCGTTGCGCGCTCGACGTGTCGGGACGGCCTTATCTGAAATTCAAGGCTTCGTTCAACCGCGACAAAGTCGGCGACATGGGCACCGACATGGTCGAACATTTTTTCCGTTCGCTGTCGCAAACGATGGGTTGCACGCTGCACCTGAAAGCGAAAGGCGAGAACACGCACCATCTGGTGGAAAGTCTTTTCAAAGCGTTCGGGCGGACGTTGCGGCAGGCGATTCGCGTTGAAGGAAACGCATTGCCAAGCTCGAAGGGAATGCTGTGACGCGGGCGGTGATTCTCGATACCGGCTGCGCCAATCTGGCGTCGTTGCGTTATGCGGTGCAGCGGCTCGGTTACGCTGTCGAAATCAGTGGCGAGGCGGCGGCCATCCGCGCCGCCGATCGCCTCTTTCTTCCGGGCGTCGGCACGGCGCAAGCAGCGATGCGCGAATTGCGTGCGCGCGGTTTGGTGGAACTGATCCGCGCATGCACGCAGCCGGTGCTCGGCATTTGTCTGGGCATGCAGTTGTTGGGAAGCCAGAGCGAAGAAGGCGGTGGCGGGCAAGTACCATCACAAGTGCCGTTGCTTGGCGTGATCGACGCGCCGGTGCAACGGATGAAAGGGGATTTTCCATTGCCGCACATGGGATGGAACGTGTGTGCGCCGAAAGCGGGGCATCCGTTGTTTGAAGGTATCGACAGCGGCGATTATTTTTATTTCGTTCACGGATTTGCGATGCCGCTGGGCGACTGGACGATTGCGCGCGGCGAATACGGCAACGCATTCAGCGCGGCGGTGCAGCGCGGTCATTTTTACGGCGTGCAGTTTCATCCCGAACGCTCCGGTCGCGCCGGTGCACAGTTGTTGCGAAATTTTATGGAGAACATTCGATGATTCCGGCCATTGATCTCATCGACGGAAAAGTGGTGCGCTTATCGCAAGGCGATTACGCGCGACAGACGACCTACGGCGATGATCCGCTGCCGCGTTTGCAAGCCTATGAAAAAGACGGCGCGACCTTGCTGCATCTGGTCGATCTCGATGGCGCGAAAGACCCGAAAGCGCGGCAGTTGCCGTTGCTGTCGCGGCTGTTGAAAGGCGTGACCGTGCCGGTGCAAGTCGGTGGCGGCATTCGCAGCGCCGATGATGTGGAGGCGTTGCTCGATGCCGGCGCGGCGCGCGTGGTGGTCGGCTCGATGGCGGTCAGACAACCGGAAGAAGTGATGCGCTGGTTCGCCCGTTTCGGCGCAGAGAAAATCGTGCTGGCGCTCGATGTTCGGGTCAGCGACAATGGCGAACGGCATGTGGCGGTGGCCGGTTGGCAGGAAGCGTCGGCGCTCACCATCGAAGAAGTGCTGGAACGCTTTGCGCCTTGCGGCGTGCGCCATGTGCTGTGCACCGACATCGCCCGCGACGGCATGATGCGAGGCGCGAATGTAGTGTTGTACCGCTCGCTGACGCAGGCGTTTCCGCAGGTGGCGTTTCAGGCGTCCGGCGGCATCGGCGCGCTCGACGACATCGCAGCACTGCGTGACAGCGGCGTGGTCGGCATCATTGTAGGGCGGGCATTGCTCGAAGGAAAATTCACGGTCAAGGAGGCAATAGCATGTTGGTAAAGTCTCCCTCCCCTTCAAGGGGAGGGTTAGGGTGGGGATGGGGTTGCTCAAGCGAATGCAGCCTGCTCAAAATTGTAAGGAGTTAAACAAATGTTAACCAAACGCATCATTCCCTGTCTCGATGTACGGGACGGACAAGTCGTCAAAGGCGTGCAATTTCGCAACCATGAAATCATCGGCGACATCGTTCCGCTGGCGCAACGTTACACGAAAGAAGGCGCCGACGAGTTGGTGTTCTACGACATCACCGCGTCGAGCGATGGCCGCGTCGTTGACAAAAGCTGGGTGGCGCGGGTGGCGGAAGTGATCGACGTTCCGTTTTGCGTGGCGGGCGGCATTCGCAGCGTTGAAGACGCCGGCGAAATTCTGGCCTACGGCGCGGACAAAGTGTCGATCAATTCGCCGGCGCTGGCCGATCCATCGCTGATCGACCGACTGGCCGACCGTTACGGCGAACAATGCGTGGTGGTCGGCATCGACACCTGGCACGATGAAAAAGACGGCTCGTACCGCGTCTATCAATTCACCGGCGACGAAGCACGGACGCGACAAACCGCCTGGCAAACGCTCGACTGGGTGCGCGAAGTGCAAAAGCGCGGCGCAGGCGAAGTGGTGCTCAACATGATGAATCAGGACGGCGTGCGGCGCGGCTACGACATCGAACAACTGAAAAAAGTGCGCGAAGTTTGCAACGTTCCGTTGATTGCGTCGGGCGGCGCCGGTGAAATGGCGCACTTCCTCGCGGCGTTTGAAGAAGCCAAAGTCGATGGCGCGTTGGCGGCGTCGGTGTTTCACAAGCGAATCGTTGACATCGGAGAACTGAAGCGTTACCTCAAAGAAAATGGCGTGGAGGTGCGACCGTGTTGAAAATCAAACTGGACGCGGAACAACGCTCAAAACTGGCCTGGGGGAAAGGGAGCGGAGGCGATGGCCTTCTTCCGGCGATTGTTCAACATGCGGTGTCCGGCGAAGTGTTGATGCTCGGCTTCATGAACGAAGAAGCGTTGGCAGCGACCGAAGCGAGCGGGCGGGTGACGTTTTACTCGCGCAGCAAAGGACGGCTGTGGACCAAAGGCGAAACCTCGAACCATTTTCTCGATGTCGTCGAAATCGCCACCGATTGCGATTACGATTCGCTGCTCATACTGGCCTGGCCGGAAGGGCCGACCTGCCATCGCAACACATCGAGTTGTTTTTCGCCGACCGCCAGCCGGTTGTCGTTCCTGTACGAACTCGAACAGTTATTGGCGCAACGCAAACACGCCGACCCCGAAACGTCCTACACCGCGCGGCTCTACGCCAAAGGCACGAAACGCATCGCGCAGAAAGTCGGCGAAGAAGGCGTCGAAACCGCGCTGGCGGCGATGGCGAACGACCGCGAAGAACTGACCAACGAAGCCGCCGATCTGGTGTACCACCTGTTGGTGCTGTTGCAAGATCAGGGATTGGATCTCGATGCCGTCGTGCGTTGTTTGAAACAGCGACATAAGGTTTAACCGCAGAGAACGCATAGAGCGTAGGCTGGCGACGAGCAAAGCGAGTCCCAGCAAAAAAACGATTTAACCGCAAAGAACGCATAGAGCGCAAAGAAAAATTCTCACGCGGAGACGCGGAGACGCGGAGAAAAATGTTCCCCTCTCCCGCTTGCGGGAGAGGGTGGCCGAAGGCCGGGAGAGGGGGAAATGAAATGCAACTTTCATCCCTCTCCCCCGACCCCTCTCCCGCAAGGGGAGAGGGGAGTTTCGTTCCTTCGCGACCTCACGCGTCTCCGCGTGAGGCTCGAAGTTCCTTCCCCTTCAAGGGGAAGGTCAGGATGGGGATGGGGTTCTCATCATTGACCTCTGACCTCTGAACTCCGTCCCCACCGCCCTCTCCCCCACCCCTCTCCCGCAAGCGGGAGAGGGGATCGTTTCTTCGCGGCTTCGCGACTCCGCGTGAGCCTCGAAGTTCCTTCCCCTTCAAGGGGAAGGTTAGGATGGGGATGGGGTTCTCTGGATTCTGCGACGCCGCTTCGCGCCGCGCAGAATGACGCTGGTTTCTTCTTTGCGCTCTATGCGTTTCTTTGCGTTCTTTGCGTTCTTTGCGGTGAAATGGTTTTTCTGATCCCTGACCTCTGATACCTGTTCACGCGAAGCCGCGGAGAAGAAAAGCCCCCTTTTCAAAGGGGGCTTTCGTCCCTTTGCGGCCTCCGCGTCTCCGCGTGAGGCTCGAAGTTCCTTCCCCTTCAAGGGGAAGGTTAGGATGGGGATGGGGTTCTCTGGATTCTGCGACGCCGCTTCGCGTCGCGCAGAATGACGC
>WQTW01000077.1 GCA_009786085.1 Pseudomonadota bacterium
TCCCGACCTCTCTCCCACATGGGAGAGAGGAGGGAAATGCCTCCCCTCTCCCGCTTTCCGCGGGAGAGGGGCAGGGGGAGAGGGATGGAAGGGGAGGGAACAAAACGACACAACGCGAAAGTGTGCGCGACTAAACAGAAAACGCTCTAATCCCTGACATCTGATCCCTGTCTCGCCAGCGCCCGATAGCCGATGTCGCGGCGGCACTGTTTGCCTTCAAAGGTCACGGCGTCAACAACGTGATAAGCAGCGCGTTGCGCGAGTTTGATCGACTCGCCGAGCGCGGTCACACACAGTACGCGACCACCGGCGGTGACAACGGCGTCGCCTTCCTGCCGCGTACCGGCATGAAATGTTTTGACGGCGCCGTTGCTGCCGCTGTCGGCATCGAGTCCCTTGATCGGCGCGCCGGTTTTCGGCGCTTGCGGATAACCGGGCGCGGCGATGACGACGCCGAGCGCGGCGTGTCGCGTCCATTCGCATTCGATGGCATCGAGCGTGCCGTCGATACCGTGTTCGATGAGATCGACGAAATCGGTGCGCATGCGCATCATGATCGGCTGCGTTTCAGGATCGCCCATCCGGCAGTTGAATTCGATCACATACGGATCGCCTTGCGGACTGACCATCACGCCAGCGTAAAGAAAGCCGGTGAACACGTGACCTTCCGCCGCCATGCCCTGTATGGTCGGCATGATGATTTCGCGCATGATGCGGGCGTGCAGTTCGGGCGAGACGACGGGCGCGGGGGAATACGCGCCCATTCCGCCGGTGTTGGGGCCTTCGTCGTTGTCGCGCAAACGCTTGTGATCCTGACTCGACGCCAGCGGCAATACATGAACGCCATCGCTCATCACGATGAAGCTGGCTTCTTCGCCGTCGAGAAAGGTTTCGATCACGACACGCGCACCGGCATCGCCCAGCGCATGGCCGCTCAACATGTCGGTGACGGTCGCCAACGCTTCTTCGCGTGTCAACGCCACGACGACGCCTTTGCCTGCCGCCAGACCGTCGGCTTTGATCACGACCGGCAGCGCGTGCGTTTCGACGTAGGCGCACGCAGCGTCGGGATCGGTGAAGGTTTGCGAGGACGCAGTGGGAATCCCGTGCCGCTGCATGAATCGCTTGGCGAAATCTTTTGAGCTTTCGAGTTGCGCGGCGGCTTGCGTCGGGCCGAAGATGCGCAGATCGGCTTTTCGGAACGCATCGACGATACCGGCAGCGAGCGGCGCTTCCGGGCCGACGAGGGTCATCGCGATGTTTTCCCGTCGCACGAAATCAATCAGCTCGGAAAAACGATCCGGCGTCGGCGCAATCGGGACGTTGATAACGCCTTCTTCGCGCGCGGTGCCGGCGTTGCCGGGTGCGACAAAGACTTTGGCGATGCGCGGCGATTGCGCCACTTTCCAGGCGAAGGCATGTTCACGGCCGCCGTTACCGATGATGAGAAGGTTCATGTTGAAATTTTTTAAAAAGTTATTTATTTGAAAGTGTAACGGCCAAACACGTACAACACACTACCGTTGTTGACGCCGCCGCCGACGGTCGGAATGAAGGTGGTGACCAGTGTGGCCTCTTTGTAGCGAAGCGACACCAACGGCAACGCGGCAGGAAAAGGAATGCCGTGAAAAATATCGGGGCGCTGTACGATCGCCGCGACGTAACCCAGTCCGAATTGAGGCAGATCCCGACGCCCCCAGTAGGTTGACCAGGTGTACCCCAGATTCCATTGGACGTTTTTGTGCGAATCGAGAAACGCGACAAAAAACACTGAGTGCGTATCACCATCGGGGTCTTCGACGATGCGCCCCATGCCGAAGCCGAAGGCGTTTTCGTTTAACTCTTTGCGCTTTTCTTTGGTGTACGTCATCGGCAGATGCCAGGAATAACCGGACAAAAACATTTCATTGTTGCCGTCCCGATACGTGTTCGCCAGACGACGGCAAGGTTTTTCCAACCACTCGCCCACGTCAGTGCATTCGAAAGCAGCGAAAGCCGGGACGGCGCCGCACGTCACGACCAGCGTCAATACGAAAGAGCAAAAAGTTTTTTCCATTGTTGGCGCAGGCTCGGTGAACGTTCCGGCATCAATGGCGGAAATGCCGCATGCCGGTAAAGACCATCGCGATGTCGCGCTCGTTGGCCGCGGCGATCACTTCTTCATCGCGCATGCTGCCGCCGGGTTGCACCACAGCCGTCGCACCGTAGTCGATGATGACATCGAGGCCATCGCGGAACGGGAAGAACGCATCGGACGCCGCGACCGAACCCTGCAAGGTCAGATTGGCTTGCTGCGCTTTCAACGCGGCGATTCGCGCCGAATCGATCCGGCTCATCTGACCGGCGCCGACACCCATCGTTTGCAGATGACGGGCATAGACGATGGTGTTCGACTTGACGTATTTGGCGACGTTCCAGGCGAACACGAGGTCGCGCATTTCATCGGCGCTCGGCGCTTTGCGGGTGACGACGCGCCAAGTGTCAGGCGCGGCAGTGCGGTTGTCGGCGCTTTGCACCAGCAGTCCGCCGCCGATTCGTTTGAAGTCGAGGATAGACCCAAGAGCAGAGGGATCGCCGTTCGTTTTCGGTAACGCAATTTCCAGCACGCGCACGTTCGGTTTTTTGGCAAGCGCGGCTCGCGCGCCGTCGGTATAAGCGGGCGCAATCAGAACTTCCAGAAATTGTTCGCAGATCACCGCAGCCGCCGCTTCATCGACCACGCCGTTGAACGCGATGATGCCACCGAATGCCGACACCGGATCGGTCGCCCAGGCTTTGCGGTAAGCATTGAGCGCGTTGTCGGCAACGGCAACGCCGCACGGATTGGCATGCTTGACGATCACGCAAGCGAAAGCGGGCAATGCTTTGACGCATTCCCAGGCGGCATCACTGTCGGCAAGGTTGTTGTACGACAAGGCTTTGCCTTGCAGCAGCGTGAAGGTGGAAAGCGAACCGACGGGCGGCGCTTCGTCGCGGTAGAACGCGGCTTTCTGATGCGGGTTTTCACCGTAACGCAAGGTCTGCACACAGACGCCGCGATAATGAAACGATTGCGGGAAATCTTCCGCAACGCCTTTTTCGTTGCGCGCGGTCAGCCAGTTGGCAATCGCGCCATCGTAGGCGGCGGTGTGCGCGAACGCTTTGCGCGCCAGATCGAAACGCAACGCTTCCGGCAGCGCGTTGCCGTGTTCGTCGAGCGCCGCAAGCAACGCCGGATAATCGGCGGGTTCGACAACGATACCGACGTGCTTCCAGTTTTTTGCGGCAGCGCGCACCATGCTTGGCCCGCCGATGTCGATGTTTTCAATCGCGTCGTCGAGCGTGCACCCGTCACGGGCAACGGTTTCGCGGAACGGATAAAGATTGACGGCGACAAGATCAATGGTGGCGATGCCGTGATCGGCGAGCGCCTTGACGTGCTCGGGAAGATCGCGCCGCGCCAGAATACCGCCGTGAATTTTCGGATGCAACGTTTTGACGCGACCATCCAGCATTTCGGGAAAGCCCGTGTGTTGCCCGACTTCGACCACGGGCAAGCCCGCTTGCGTCAGCGCCGCCGCCGTGCCGCCGGTGGACAACAAAGTCACGCCGCGCGCGTGCAATCCTTTGGCGAATTCGACAATGCCGGTTTTGTCCGACACGGACAACAAGGCGCAACGCACCGGCGCATTTTTTTCAGGAGTTAACGTTTCTTTGGACATGGTGTCTCACATCAGTTTGTAATCGGACAGCCGATTGCGCAGCGTGGTACGACTCACGCCCAGCATTTGGGCTGCTTTGCACTGGTTGCCCTGTGCGCGTTCGATCACCGTGGTAATCAGTGCGCGCTCGGCGCGGCCAACGATCATTTCGTACAAGTTGTTGGGAATTTCTCCATCCATTGCGTGAAAATAACATTCGAGCGCAGCGATAACGCTTTCGTCGATCTGGTGTGCCGCTTTGGCGAGATTTTTTTTCATGGTCAAGCCACCTTGGGGTAAGGAACGGTATCGTCTGAAACGACCGGCGATACCGCATCAAAAAAACAGTGTAACGTCGCCCGCTGCGCGGCAGCAGACTCGGCAATGTTGAAGCGTTGCCGCAGATTTTCTACTTCGTTGTTTTTCAAAAAAGGGAAATCGCGCAACACGTGCCGCAGATAATAACCGAGATGTTTGCGCGCGATACGAACGCCGGACGCTTCGCCATAAAATTCGTAAAGCGCAGTGAAGTGCGCATCGATCACCGCGAGACGTTCTTCCAGCGTCAGCGGCAACGGCAAAACACCGTGCGCGGCAAAATGCGCGATGTCGCGGAACAACCAGGGTTGTCCCAGCGCGGCGCGCCCGATCATCACGCCATCGGCGCCGGTGTCGCACAAGACGCGCCGCGCTTTGTGCGGCGAATCAATGTCGCCGTTCGCCAACACCGGAATGCGAACAGCGCGTTTAACGGCAGCAATGGTTTCGTATTCGGCGGAACCGCTAAACGCACAGGCGCGGGTGCGACCATGCAACGCCAGCATCGCAATCCCGGCCTCTTCGGCCAAGCGAGCAATACGCACGGCGTTGCGCATCGTCGGCGATACGCCGGTGCGGAATTTCAATGTGACGGGAACCTCGACGGCGCGAACGACAGCGTTCAGAATATGCGCGACCCGCGCTTCATCCGCCAGCAATGCCGATCCAGCAGAAGCGTTGCAAACCTTTTTGGCGGGACAGCCCATGTTGATGTCGATGATGTGCGCACCGCTGTCAACGCTGTGGCGCGCCGCTTCAGCCATTTGCGCAGGATCGTTGCCGAGCAGTTGCACAGCGATAGGCGCCGACTCACCACGGTAATCGGTGCGCCACTGTGATTTTTGAGAACGTCGCAGGTGCGGTTGCGCGCTGGTCATTTCCGCGACGGCGTAACCCGCGCCCCAGCGTCGGCACAACGCGCGAAACGGTTTATCGGTCAAACCCGCCATCGGCGCCAGCGCCAAGCCGTTGCTGATGTGATGCGCACCGATCACCGGTGTTGTTCCAGTGATAGCAGGGGCAACGAAAAGCGAAGCGTTCAACGAAAACCTCGATCAATGGATAACGGGTGGAGCAGAAAAGTGAATGAAGCGCCCGCGAATGATCCTGGGCGTTCCGCATTATATCAGTTTGCTTCCTTGCAGGATAAGGCGCGTTATGCGGAAAGCGTTACGCAAACATGGCATTGCAGGAAAATGACGCGCTTTGTTCTGATGGTTTTATACAAGCCTTTGTGGTATCGGCGACCGCATCATCAAGATGCTTGTGAAAACATTCCCCTCTCCCCCACCCCTGTCTGGCACTGGATTCCCGCTTTCGCGGGAATGACGGGGAGAGGGGATTTTTTTCTTCGCGGCTTCGCGTGCAATGAGAAGGGCGGGTTTGAAACCCGCCCCTACGAAATCTGACCTCTGACCTCTGACCTCTGACCGCTGACCGCTGACCTCTGATCTCTGACCTCAACCAGAAAACGCTTTCCACACCATGTATCCGCCCAGGCTGTAAAGCAGAAACGCAAAGCAGCGGCGGATCGTGGCGACCGGCCAGCGGTGCGCAGCGCGGGCGCCCAGCGGTGCGAAGAAAATACTGGTCGTGGCGATGGCGATCAACGCCGGCACATAGACGTAGCCGAACGAGTACGCCGGACGATCGGAGATGCCCCAACCGGCGATGATGAAACCGATGGTGCTGGCGGCGGCAATGGGAAAACCCATCGCTGCCGACGTGGCGACCGCATTGCGAATCGGCACGTTGTTCCATACCAGATACGGCACCGACAAAAAACCGCCGCCTGCGCCGATCAAGCTGGAAATCACGCCGATGCCCGTACCGACGCCGACCAATCCCGCACGCTTGGGCAATTCACGCGACGCCTTCGGTGTTTTGCCCAGCAACATTTGCGTCGCGGAAAACGCCGTGAACAACGCGAAGAGCAACGCCAGCGGCGCCATCGGCAACAAGCTGGCGACTTGCGCCCCAAAAAAACCGCCGATCAAAAGACCCGGAACGATGGTGCGGCACACCGGCCACAGAATGGCGCGATGGGCGTAATGCGCGCGAAGCGATGAGAGCGACGTGAAGACGATGGTGGACGCCGAGGTGGCAACAGCCATGTGAACGATTTGCTCGCTGGACGTTGCGTGTTGCGCGAGAAGCATCGTGATGAAAGGCACGGTCAACAAACCGCCGCCGATACCGAGCAATCCGGCGAGAAAGCCGACGACCGCTCCCAACAGCAACAACCCGGCGAAGATCAATACGGTTTCCATTTTTTTATCGTCTTCTCTATTCTCATTTTTCCCTCTCCCGACCCTTCGGGTCACCCTCTCCCGCAAGCGGGAGAGGGGAATATAATGCGCAAACAGAACACAACAAAGAAAGGCGCATCACACGATGCGCCTTCGGGAAACACCCGTCGGTTTTCATTGCGTGAAAGCCGACGATGAAGGGACCCCCGCCTGTGTCGTCCGGTCATTTTCTTGAACCTGGGTTCAAGAGTGGCCGCCTAACGAGGCCTTTAGACACTTCCACGAGTGAAGCGAACACCAGCCTCCGAAACCGACAGCCTAGCATAATGCATTGGTTCAAAGAATGACTGACCGTTACGAACACCGCAGGGGATAGAAGCCATTGCCTTTACCATAGCACAAATCGCCGACAGGTCACAATAACTTTTCAGGTTCACCCAGCACTTTATCGATCGACAAATGCAATTCACGCAACCGTTGTTGCAGTTGCGCGACGTCGTCAGGGACGGACGCCGCTTCTTTCCGTGCATTATCGCGTTCGGTGCGCATTTGCAACAACTCGTTGCCCATGTTGAGCGCGGCAATGACGGCGATCCGCTCGATGCTGATCGATTTGTTACTGCTCTGAATGGCCTCCATTCGCTCGTTCAACATCGAAACGGCTTCGAGCAGCGCCGAGCGTTCCCGCTCTTTGCAGGCGACTTTGTAAGCACGTCCCAGAATGTGAACGTCGAGCGCCAGTGTTCGTTCCGAAGAAGCAATCATGACGATGCCTCCGGCAGACGCGACAACACCGCTTCAAGACGTGCGCTCGCCTCCTGCGTACGCCGCGCCAAAACCTGATTTTCTTCACGGGCACGAACAAGATCGCGGCGCAAGGCTTCGTTCGCCATGCGCAATGCGCGGGTGTGCTCAAAGAGCGTGTGCAATTTTTTTTCGAGAATGCGAAGTTCGGTATCCATGAATCGAATTGGGCAAAAGCATCAAAGTCGGAAAAATGTCGCGCAGAATAAAGATACTATAGGCGTCCCCATCGGGGTAGTCAATGACTGCTTACGTCCATGTAACGAACATCGGCGATGGTGATTTCTTCGAGCCCGGCGGGGGTGCGCAACGTCACCGTGTCGCCGACGCGGGAACGTAACAACGCCGTCGCCATCGGCGATACCCAACTGATATGGTTGCGCGCCGGATCGAATTCGTCAACACCGACGATGGTCACCGTGCGTTCTTCGCCGCCATCATTGACGATATCGACCGTCGCGCCGAAATAAATGCGCTCGCTGTCGTCGCGCCGTTCGAGCGGATCGACCACCACCGCCTTGTCGAGACGCTTGACCAGAAAACGAATGCGGCGGTCGATTTCGCGCAGCCGCTTCTTGCCGTAAATATAGTCGCCGTTCTCGGAACGGTCACCGTTGCCCGCCGCCCAAGCGACCGTCGCCACCAGCGCCGGACGCTCGTCGCCGGTCAAATGGTCGAGTTCAGCCTTCAGCCGGGCAAAACCGGCGGGCGTCATGTAATTGGGCGCGTTGGCGGGCAACGCCGGCGCGGACGAAAATTCGTCATCGTCCTCGAGCGCCGCATCTTCCCGGGTAAAAGCCTTGTTCATCGTGATAGTCCTTGAAGGAAGGATTATAAGCCGACCGATATGCTCCAGCACCTGCTTCCCACAGGAATGGCAAAAGCTCTATCGCCAGACAGAAAAGCTTCTCCAGCCATCAGGAAACCCCATAGAAGAAGCCGTTTTTTCCGGCATCCTGTCAATCAACTGAAGAAGCCTGTCCTTCCAGCTTGAGTCAGGGCAAATTTTATCAAGCATCAATTTCAACATCAGCAAGGTATTGTATATGCGATTGTCGTTTTCCTGACGAGCAAAGAACCCGGCTGTTGAAGAATGCCTGGGAATCTTCATACGAATGGTAAAACGTCGATCCCACACACGCGCATGATGAGCGCAAAGGTTCCTGACCGTGGACAAATGGTGCAGAAAAGAACAAATGATCTCTTCGTTAAAACCATATATCCGCGCAATCAATTTCTTGTCTTCCCGCTTTTTCAAGTTATCGATCCATTTGGAAAGAATGCCCAAAGGCATGATTTCGCAAGACACCCAAACAGGAGGGAAGCGCGGACGATCATACGTTTCAATATAATGCTTTATGAAAACCTCTTTGCTTCTACCCATCTCCTCTTCCAAAGATTCAAGGCATCTTGAATGAACCTCTGCTTTTTTGAACAAGGCGCTTTCCGCGTGCGCGTGGCTTCCGTATTTCAGGCCAAGCTCCAGAGAGAAACGGGTGCGCAAAGAAATTTCGATACGCTCTATCGCGTCTATCAGAAGAAGTTTCAAGCGTTGGTCGAACGTGTAATACGCCAGAACATGTTCAAAACAAGTGCCCTCTTTAAAGCGGTGATTCCGATCAAACGTGTCGCCTGACGGTATTTCAAAAGGCAGCCAATACGCACGCAAACGATAATAGTTGATGTGTTCAAGCGTGTTGCGTGCTACGCTCTCATCGTTGAACAGCATCCCTCTTTGTTTTAGCAAAGCAAGCTGATCGTCAATGGGAAGTGGCGGTTTACTGTATTCCATCGGAACCCCGTAAAAAGAAACCCGCCGGGGTGCGCATTGTTAAGAGGCGTGGCGGGTGTTGTTGAATGAAAGACTAAAACACTCGCAAGAGAATGTAAACACCTTCCCATGCCGTTGTTTTATTTTTTACGGAGAGATAAGCCTGTGGCCTGTGGTTTTCTTGCTGCGCCCCGTTAAATCCCAAAAGCATCCGCCCATCCTCTTCAAAACCGCCGTTGGACATGCTCGTCAGAGCTGCGTCCGCCGCGCCAGGCGCAACGACGAAAACCAGAAAACAAGGCTTATCGCAACAATTCCCGATAAAATCAACGAGATTCTTTTCTTTACTGATCCCTGACCTCTGATGCCTGATTCCACCACCACCGCCCCCTTCCACCAGCGCCGACAACGCGCCTGGGCGATTTTGTCTGTGATGGCGGTGTTGGCGCTGGCGATGTTGTTGCTGGCCTTGCTAACCGGCAGCGTCAAGATCACGCTTTCGGCGTTATGGGCGGGGCTACAGGGTCATGGCGGCAACGATGACGATGCGGCAACGGCGATCACCATCGTCCGCGACCTGCGACTGCCGCGCGCGCTGGCGGCGTTTGCCTGCGGCGGGCTGCTGGCACTGGCCGGTGCAATGATGCAACTGTTGTTGCGCAACCCGCTGGCCGACCCGTATGTGCTGGGCGTGTCCGGCGGCGCGGCGGTGGGAGCGCTGCTGTCCTGGCTGATCGTGATGCCCTGGCTGCAAACGCCGCTGGCAGTGCTGGGCGCGTTGTTTTCGGCGCTGCTGGTGTGGTTCGGGGCGCGTCCCCGTGGCAAATGCTCCGGAAGCGAGGTTTCCTGGGAGACGGGAACCGTGCCGCGCCTGTTGTTGACCGGCGTCGTCGTCGCGGCGGGTTGGGGGGCGCTGATCGTGCTGTTGCTAAGCCTTGCGCCCGACGCACAGTTGCGCAGCGCGTTGACCTGGCTGATGGGCGATTTGTCCGGCGCGGCGATGCCCTGGACGGCCTGGGCGGTGCTGGCGGCGACCTTGCTGCTGATCTGGCCGCAAGCGCGAAACCTGAACCAACTGGCGTTCGGCAACGTCCACGCCGAGGCGCTGGGCGTACCGCTCAAACGCACACAGGCATGGCTTTACGGACTGGCGGCGCTGGCGACGGCAGCGTCCGTGGTCACGGCGGGCTGCCTGCCCTTCGTCGGCCTGATCGTCCCGCACGCATTGCGACTGCTGCTGGGCAACGACCAGCGCGTGCTGCTGCCCGCCTGCGCGCTCGGCGGCGGCGCGTTCCTGGTGCTGGCCGATACCGTCGCGCGTACACTGGTCGCGCCGCAGGCGTTGCCGACAGGCGTATTGACCGCGCTGATCGGCGTGCCGGTATTCCTCTTTTTGCTGAGGCGGGCATGAGTGCGGCGGATTTCAATGCTGGCGTGTCTGCTCCGTTGGCCTCCCACCCGCCCCCCTCTCCCCTGGCGGGAGAGGGGTTGGGGGAGAGGGGGAAATGTTCGCCTTCATCTCAATGGCCAACGAACTTACCCACGCATTTACCAACACTGCGCGCACACGAACTCACCATCAAACGCGGCGCGCGCGTGCTGTGCGAAGCCTTGTCCTTTGACGCGCAACCGAACGACTGCTGGGTCATCATCGGGCCGAACGGCGCGGGAAAAAGCACCTTGCTGCTGACCCTGGCGGGATTGCTTCCCCCCGCGCAAGGCCGCATCGAATGGCATGGTGCGTCGTTGCCCACGTTGAACGCGCTTGAACGCGCCCGCCACCGCGCCTTCCTCGCCTCGCAACAAAACGACGTATTCAGCGCCACCGTCTTCGACGCCGTGCTGGCCGGGCGGCATCCGCACCTGGCCGCCTGGCAGTGGGAAGGCGCGGCCGACCTGGCCGCCGCAGAAAAAGCATTGAAAAGTTTGAAATTGGACGCTCTGGCAACACGCGACGTGCGCACCCTGTCCGCCGGAGAACGACAGCGCGTCGCGCTGGCCGCGATGCTGGCGCAAGCGCCGTCGCTGTACCTGCTCGACGAACCGGCCAGCCACCTCGACCCGGCGCAACAAATCGAAGCCCTCGACACCGTGCTCACCCATGCCCGACAACATCGCGCCGCCGTCGTGATGGTGCTGCACGAACTGCATCTGGCAACGCGCTACGCCGACCACGTGATCCTGCTCGGCGATGATCGCACAAAAGGAAAAGCGCAAACCGGCAGCGCCGCGGAAATGTTGACCACAGAGCGCCTATCGTCACTGTTCGGCGCGGCAATGGTGGCGCTTGAGGGAGAACAGTTTAAAAGCTTTGTGCCGGGGGCGGGGATCAGGGATCAGGGATTAGGGATTAGGGATCAGGAATCAGAAAAACATGTTCTCACGCGAAGGCGCGAAGCCGCGAAGAAAGAAAGCCCCCGCCTTGCCCCCTTTTCAAAGGGGGTGCCCGCCGAAGGCGGGCGGG